>CAZZGQ010000070.1:0-12675 GCA_964653765.1 uncultured Elusimicrobia bacterium
GCGCAGCGGCAGGCGCAGCCGCGCGAGGAGCCGGCCGCGGCGCGGGCGCCCGCGGCCCTGACGAAGGCGGAGCAGGACTTCGGGCGGGTCGGCACGCGGATCTATGAGACGCAGCAGTCCATCGTGGTCGCCGTCAAGGTGGCGGCGCAGGGGGAGCGGGGGCTCGGCGTCTCGGTCGATCAGGCCGGCATCCGTCTCTCCTCGCGGGCCTCGGCCCGGCTGCAGGAGATTCCGCTGCCCTCCGGGGCGGATCCCGCCCGTTTCACGGTCCGGCGGGTCGCCGACGAGCTGCGGATCGTCTTCGCGCGCTCGCAAGCGCAGTCCTCGCGCGGGAGGGGAGCATGACCCGCTCCCGCCGAGTCGCCGCGCTGGGCTTGCTCGCCTGCCTCGCCGCCGCGGGCCGCGCCGCGGCGCAATCGCAGTACGACCCTTGGCGCCAGATCTGGGGCTACGGCCAGGACCCGCTGCGCGCCAAGTACCAGGAGCTCTTCGACGAGCCCTTCCCGGCCCGCCCGTACGACCTGTTCCACCGCGGCCATCCCTTCTACGAGGTGCAGCAGTTCAACCGCGCCTTCGACCTGAGGACGGCGGGCGTGAGCTGGCAGGTCGACGAGAGCCAGAAAGGCCTGACGCTCTCGGTGTATTGGCCCGGCTCGGCGGAGAAGACGCTCGACGTGAAGATCGCGCACGGGCTGGTCCGGGTCCTCCCGTCGCCGCGGACGTCGTACCATAATGGCCCGTATCGCTTCTACGCGGCCGAGAGCCGCGCCATCGAGGTGCCGGTGCCCAACGAGGCCGACGCCTCGAGCGCCAGGGTCACGCGGGCCGGCGATCTCATCCGCGTGGACTTCGACAAGCGCGAAGGGCTTGCCCCGTTGGTCCTAGAGAGCGTGGGTCCTCCGTCAGGGGAATAGTAGGCCCTTTAGCGCCGCCGCGGGCCCCCCGAAGGTCCTACGCGGTTCTCCGCGCCTTTGTTCTAAGATCGCGGCATGAAAACGAACCGGGGTGTGGGCTCCGCCGTGCAGCGCGCGTTGGCCGTTCTCGTCTGCTCCGTGATGACGCTCTCGACGGCCGCGCCGGCCATGGCCGCGATCGAGCGCTCCAACCCGGCTCCGATGCTTTCGAACACCCGCATGCCGGCCCTCCCCGAGAACTTGGCGGCGCCGCAAATCGAGACCGTGGGGCAGATCAAGTCGGAGATGCTCGGGTCGGTGTCGCCGGCCGCGCTGGCCCGCCCCGGCTACGAGCCCGCCGCCTCCGCCAACATCGCCACGCCCGCCGCTCGGGCCTTCGCGAGCGTGCTGGCCGACGTCGCGGCAGGCGGCGCGGCCGGCATCGAGAGCGCCGGTTTCTCGCGCGATCTCAGCGCGGCGAAGGACGGCCAGGACGCCCTCTATGACCGCGCGCGCGGCGTTGGCGCCCAGGCGCCGATGGCGATCGAAGGCGAGGATTGGACGACGGCTCCCGCCGTCCTTCCCATGGCCACGCTGCGGCCCTTGTGGCATGCCGCCCAGGCCGCCTCCGCCCCCGAGCTCAAGCAGCGCGCGCGCGTGGCGCCCATCGACGATCCGATCAAGGAGACCGAGGTCGCCGTCACGGAGAAGCTCGTCGCCGAGGAGGCCCAGTTCGCCCTCAAGGACCTGACGGACGCCGACGCGAGCTACGGGCGCCAGGAGCGCTTCGAGGCCGCCGGCGCTCGGCAAGCCGTGCTCCTTCCCGACGCCATGGCCTGGATCGACGGCGAGGGTCGCGTGGCCGTCTACTATCGGTCCATGCGCAAGGTCTCGACGTTCAAGGTTCCCGGCGGGACCAGGGCGGAGAAGCTTGCCGTCAGCCAGGATGGCTCCTACCTTTATGTCCTTGCCGGCGACTCCCTGCAGCGCTGGGCCCTCAAGGACTACGATGCTCTCGTGGTCAAGGACCCGAAGGTGCTCGGCCAAGGGATCGTCGAGCTCAACGCCGTGCGGGCCATCGACGGCAAGGCGCAGGGGCTCGACGCGCGGACTCCCTCCGGACATCTCTACTGGCAGGACGGCTCTCTGGGCGCGGCCCCGAGCGGCAGCGAGGAGATCGAGGCGGCGGTCGGGGCGGCTCCAGTCCTCCGCTCGGTCGGCGACGGCTTCTACCTCGAGTCTCGCCCCGGCGCGACGCGGTTGTGGGGCCGCCAGCTGGGCGATAACGAGTCCGCCGTGGTCGATCTCGGCAGCGTCCCCACCGAATTGCGCGCCATCACCGTGCTGCCCGACGGCAAGACGGCCTTCGCCGTCACGCGCGGCGGCTTGATCGAGTGGGACCTGCAGCGCCGGCGCTACCGCGAGTTCCCCGTGGCCGGCCTGTCCGAAGCCGTCACCGGCCCGACGTCGCTCGACGTCTCCGCCGACGGCCGGCGGGCGCTGATCTCGGTCGACGGCAAGCTTTTCTCCATCGACCTCGGCGCCGCTCCCAAGGACATCGACAGCGAGGAAGCCGAGGTGCGCCGCTGGGCCGAGGAGAACCCGATGTACATCAAGGGCAACCTCCTCTATATCGGCGAGTTCACCTTCCCCGTGCGCGCCGTGTACGAGAAGCTGGCGCCCGAGACGTGGTGGCAGCGCCTTTGGCGCGGCCTCCTCGGCCGGCCCGCTCCCGTCGCCCGGCGCATCCCGCCCGTCTCCCCTGATCAGTGGCAGGCGCTGAACCTGCCCAGCAATAAGTGGGCGCTCTACCAGACGCTCAAGGCGTTCACGCTGGGCCAGAACACGCTCTACATCGGCGAGACCGGCGGCGGCAAGACGTGGATGGCCTCGATGATCGGCAAGCTCATCGGCCGCAAGCTGTACACGGTCTCCTTCACGGAGTACACGAAGAACCAGGACCTGCTCTTCTCGCGCACCTTCGGCGAGGAGGCGGCGGGCAAGACCGGCAAGACGCTGGAGACGGTGCTGCAGTGGCTCAACGATCCCGAAGGCGGCATCCTGCTGCTCGATGAGATGCACAAGCCGCTCGAGGGCATCGCCGCGCTCAACAACATCCTTCAGAACCTGACCTATCACATGGGCGGCAGGGACATCGTCGGCAGCCGCTCCACGCACTTCGTGATCGGCACGATGAACCCCGTCAAGCCTCCGTACAAGGGCGAGCCGCCGTCCGGCGAGCTGTCGAGCCGCTTCGGCACGACGATCCAGGTCAACTACCTGCCGCCGAGCGAGGAAGCCGCGCTGCTGTCGATCTTCTTCCCGGCGATCGACGCCGGCTTGTCGCGGACGCTGGTGTCCATCGCCCGCGACCTGCGCAAGGTGTATCCCGAGGTCCTGCCGCTGCCGATCTCCTCGCGCACGCTGCTCTACGTCGCCGAGCACATCGCCAAGTACCCGGACGACGACCGCGTGAAGATCTTCAAGAGCACCTACAACCCGGGCACGATCGTCGAGGACCCCTCGATCATCGAGGCCATCGAGAAGGCGCTCAAGGCGCACGACCTGTCTCGCGACGGGTCTAAAAAAAAAGCTTAACGGCTGACGACGACCGCTCCGGGCCGGGGGGAGATTCCTCCGGCCCGGGCGGGGTCGCGCCGCAGTCCGTCCCCCAGCCGGGCCCCTCCGGCGGCATCGACGACCAGCTCGACTTCGACTTCGATTTCTCGGGCGCCTCGCCGTCCCAGCGCGCCATCCAGCTGGCGGCCCTCGAGGCCGCCGCCGGCATCCTGCCCATCTCGATGCCGTTCAACTCGCCGGCCGGCCCCTCGACGCCCAAGGAAAAGCCCGACGATGAGCGCTTCGCGGCGATGCTGCAGCAGCTCGTCCGGGTGCTGACGGGCTACCCGGCGCTGCGCTTCACGCCTTTCTACTACCTGCAGAAGCACGGCGAGAGCAAAGAGTCCACGCCGCGGCGCTGGCGCACCGTGCTCGGCCTCGAGGAGATCCAATACCTGCCCGAGGACGTCGATCTCGCCGACAAGAGCATCGCCCTGGGCAAGGCCGCCCACGAGTCGTGGCACCTGCTGTACTCGCGGCCGGAGCTGATCTTCGACGCCCCCAAAGAGCTGCTGGAGAGCATGGCCTTTCAGGCGCTTTGGTGGTCGGTGGAGGACCCGCGCGTCAACGTGATCGGCCTGCGCGACAAGCATCCGGGCGCGCGCGAGTGGATCGACGCCGCCTACGCGCGCGACTATGAGATCCGCGACCTGAACGCGGAGCGCAAACACTGGGCGGAGAGCATCCCGCTGCACCTCCAGTTCAACTACGCTTTGATCTACGAGTGGTGGACCGGCCGCCGCGATCCGCGCATCAGCGACGACCGCGTCCATGCGGCGCTCGATCGGGCGGCCGACGCGATCCGCCGCGCCTATTCGACGGCCGACGCCCAGCGCTCTTTCGCCATCGTCCAGAACGAGATCTGGCCGATCTACAAGGAGCTGGTGGACGAGGCTTACGAGCAGGAGCAAAAGAAGAAGCAGAAAGGCCAGCAAGGGCAGCAGGGTCAGCAAGACCAGCAGGATCAGCAGGGCCAGCAGGGCCAGGAAGGGCAGGAGAGCGACAGCGACAGCCAGTCGCAGAGCTCGTCTTCGTCCAGCTCCCAGAAGCCGGGACAGCAGGGCAAGCAGGGTCAATCCGGCAAGTCCGGTCAGCAGAAGAAGCAGAAACCGCAGGTCTCCGACGACGTCAAGAAGGAGATGGAGAAGAAGGAGAAGGAGCAGCGGGACAAGAACGCCTCCCAGATGGTCGACTCGCCTGAGAAGATGAGCCAGGCCGAGCGCGAGAAGATGAAGAAGGAGCTCGAGGAGCTCCGCAAGAAGATGGGCCAGAAGGACGGCCAGGACCAGAAGGACGGCAAGGAACAAGACGGCCAAGAGGGCCAACAGGACCAGCAGGGCCAAAAGGGCGAGCAGAGCGGCCAGAGCGGGAAAGGCCAGGCCGAAGGCCGGCAGATGAGCGAGTCGCAGCGCCAGGCCGAAGCGGAGCGCAAGGCCAAGCAGCGCGACCGGCTCTCCAAGGCCGACGAGCGCTCCAAGGAGCTCGACCGCCAGGACCAGACGTCGTACAAGTCCTTCTACGACGACGTCAGAAAGCTCATCCCGGTGGCGCGCCAGCAGCTGATGCAGGTGCTCAAGCGTCGCGTGCGCCGCCGCACGATCTCGGACCGCCGCTCAGGCGATCTCGACGAGGACAACCTCAACCAGCTGCCGTCCGGCAAGCCCGATCCTTTCGTCGAGACGATGAGCTCCAACAAGGCGCTCTACCGCATCTCGCTGCTGATCGACACCAGCGGCAGCATGAGCGGCGACAAGCGCATCAGCGCCATCAAGGGCGCCGTGCTGCTGATGGAGACGCTGGAGAAGATCCCGGGCGTCGTGTTCGAGATCGCCTGCTTCGACAACACGGCCCGCGTGCTCAAGCCCTACAACGAGCGCCTGACGCCGGCCTCCAAGATCGCCGTCGTCAAGGCGCTGATGAACGGCAGCGGCAGCACCCAGTCGCACGTCGCCGTCGAGCAGGCGATCGAGCGCTCCCGCATGGGCCGGGGAGAGAAGATGATCATCATGGTCAACGACGGCGACCCCGACGACAACTTCGACCGCGATCAGTACCGCGCCCTCGTGAAGAGCGCCAAGGACATCGAGATCCACGGCATCGGCCTGGGCAACGACGCCCAGCTCGTGCTCGATCTCTTCCCTCCGGGACAGGGCTGGTGGCTCAAGGACGTGGCGGAGTTCGCCAAGAGCCTGCGCTCCATCATCCACAAGAAGCTGATGGGCGGCTCGAGCCGCTAGGAAACCGAGCAACTTATGTTAGGTTCCCTATTGACAAAAGTGAGCTTTCCTCATAAACTCCGTTAGCCGTGATCTGAGGACCGGGAGGATTCGCCGAGAATGACCGACCGCAAGCCGACGTGGCTGTCCCTCAAGCGCCTGCAGACGTTCAACCCCCTGTTGGCCGTGCGCCCGATGTTGGCGCCCATGGCCGAAGGCGAGCTGCCGGCGGCGGAGGGCGTCCCGGATCCCGGCGGGGTCTAGTGGTCCGGACGTTCCGGCGCGTCGAGAAGACGCGGCGCACGCCGATCTACAACATCGGCGCGGCGTCGCGCTTGGTGGGCCTGCCCATCTGGACGCTGCGCTGGATCGAGCGCCACGACCTCGTCTCGCCGCGGCGCACCTCCGGCAACCAGCGCCTCTTCTCCGAGGACGACCTCGACCGCCTGAACGTCGTCCGCGAGCTCATGGAGCAGAAGGTCAACGTGGCCGGCATCCGCGTGATCTTGCGTCTGCGCCAGGAGCCGCCCTTGCGGCGAGGGAAGAGAGGGGGTAGGCTACGCGTATGAGAACGATGAGAAGGATCCGTCTTTTGGCCTGCGCCGTCGCTCTAGCGGCACCGGTCCCGGCGAGGGCTCAGGCCGCCGGGGGCGACAAGCCGTTGCGCAAGGTCCGCCTCCGGCTGCATTGGTATCCGGGGGGAGAGCACGCCTACCTCTATTACGGGCAGGAGCTGGGCCTGTTTCGGAAGGCGGGTTTGGACGTCTCGATCTCAGGCGGGCGCGGCTCCTCGCTGGCCGTCAAGCTCATCGGAGGCGGCAGCGAGGACGCAGGGCTCGTCAGCGCCGACTACGTGTTGTTGGGCCTGGCGCAAGGCCTGGAGACCCGCTCGGTGCTGGCGATCTACCGCAATAACCCGGTCACGATCTACTCGTTGGCCGACAAGAACATCAAGACGCTGCAGGACCTCTACGGCAAGCGGCTCGGCGTGATGCTGGAGAGCAACACGTACCCGCAGTGGAAGGGCCTATGCGAGAAGGAGAACATAGACCGCAGCAAGATCAAGGAGATCCCCGTGGCGGGGGACGCGGCGCTGGGCATGCTGCTCCGGGGCGAGATCGACGCCCACACGTACTACACCATCAACGGGCCGCTCGTCTTGCGGCAGAAGGGCTATAAGGTCAACGAGATACGGGCGGTCGACCACGGCCTCGATCTCTACGGAACCGCGCTGGTGGTGGGCCCCTCTCTCTGGAACGACAGGGACGCCGTGCGCCGGCTCAGGGACGCCGTAGCGGAGTCCCTTCGCCGAGCCCGCGCCAACCCGCGGGCCGCCATCGAGGCTCTGCAGCGCGAGGTCAAGCTGGACGATCCCGCCGTCGAGCTCGCCAAGCTCGAGCAGCTGCTCGATTGGGCCTTCGACGGGACGGACAAGGCGCATGGCGTCGGCTATCAAAGCCCCGAGGGCTGGAAGAAGACGGCCGAGACCCTCCATGCGATCGGCCAACTCCAGGACGTCTCCGTCTACGAACGTGCCTATTGGCGGGAGTGACCGGCCGGGCGTCGCGAACGCGCTCTCGGTGCTCGTCGGCGGCCTTATTTGGGAAGGGGGCGTGCGCGCGTTCGATATCAGGCCCATCTTTCTGCCGGCCCCGTCCCGGATCGCCGCCGTTGTCGTCGCCTCGTGGCGGACCTTGCTCTTCCACTCCTTGACCACCGGCTCAGAGATCGCGCTCGGGTTCTTCCTCGGCGCGGCGGCGGGGTGCGCTTTGGCGCTGGCGTTTCACGGGATCAAGGCCATGCGCGCGGCCCTCGAGCCTTACGTCGTCCTGTCTCAGCTCGTACCGAAGGCGGCGCTGGCTCCCTTGTTCATCCTATGGCTGGGATTCGGCCTCAAGCCCAAGGTCGTCGTCACGGCTGTCATCTGCTTCTATCCGACCTTCATCAACGCCTTCCAAGGCCTCTCCGCGTTCGATCCCGACCTCGCCCTCATGATGCGGTGTCTCCGGGCCGATCGCCTGGACGTGCTGCTGCGGCTGCAGCTACCCTGCGCCGTGCCCTACGTCTTGGCCGGGCTGCGCAGCAGCGCTCTTCTGGCGGTGACCGGCTGCGTGGTCGCGGAATTCGTGGGGGCGGACCGGGGCCTGGGCTACCTACTGCTGTCGGCGGAAGGCCAGCTCGACACTCCGATGGTATTCGCGGCCCTGGCCGCTCTGGGCCTCCTCGGCGCGCTCGCCTACGCGCTGCCGGTGGCGCTGGAAAAGACCGTGCTCAGGCGCTACATGCCCGCCGACGTCGCGGCCTTGGCGGAGAACTGGGAGTAGACCGTGCAAGCCCTGATCGAGCTCGACCGCGTCGGCGTGACCCTTCGCCAGGATGGGGGAAGCGACGAGCGGGTCCTCGTCGATCTCTCGGCAGCGGTGGGAGCGGGAGAGTCTGTCGTGATCTTGGGCTCGTCGGGGGCCGGCAAGTCCACTCTGCTCAAGGTGATCGCCGGCCAGCAGCCCGTCTCGCGCGGGCAAGTCGTCTATCGTTTTGACGCGCGGCAGCCCGGCCAGTTCGGCTACGTCTCCCAGTCGAACAGTCTGCTTCCGTGGCTGAGCGTTTACGAGAACGTGCGGTTTCCAATGAGGATCCTGCGCCGCGACGCCGGCGCGGATGCGCGGATCAAGAGCCTGCTGCGCGAGTTCGGTCTCGAGGGACACGAGCGCAAGCTGCCGAGGGAGCTCTCGGGGGGGATGGCGCGGCGCACAGTGCTGGCGCGGGCGCTGGTCTACGAGCCGCGCGTGTTGCTGCTCGATGAGCCTTTCGGAGGGCTCGATCCCGTCACGCGCTATCGGCTCGTCGACTTGCTCGCGCAGATGCGCCGGCGGCACGGCTTCACGCTCGTCTGCGTCGAGCACGACATCGGCGCCGCCGTGCGCCTGGCGGAGAGGTTCTGGGTGCTCAACGGGCGCGGCGCGGCGCTCGAGCGGCTGGAGCCCGGGGAGGGGGAGACGCTGTCCGCGGGGCGGACGGCGGACAGGCTGCGCGCCATGCTTGGCATCGAGGCATCCCCCGAGAACGACGCTCCCGCTTGAAGATCCCCTTGATCGATTTGTCGCTCTTTAGCCGCGGCGGCCGCGAGCGCAGGCGCAGCGTGGCGCGCGATGTGGACTCGGCATGCCGCGAGAGCGGGTTTCTGGTGATCGCCGGGCACGGCGTGGCGCGGGCGCTCATGCGGTCCGCCGATCGGGCGCTGCGGGATTTCTTCGCCCTTCCGCTGGAGGAGAAACGAAGAACCTGCGCGCCCGGCGCCATGAGGGGCTACCTGGCTCTCGGCAGCGAGACGTTGTCCTACAGCCTTGGCCGCAGGACGCCGCCGGATCTCAGCGAATCCTTCGTCATCGGCCCTCTCGACGTTCCGGATGAGCCATACTACCGCGGCGCAGAAGGGCGGAAGTACTTCGCGCCCAACGTCTGGCCGCCGCGCCCGAAAGAGCTCGAGCCGATCCTCACGGAGTATTATCGGGCGATGGACGGCCTGTCCCGCGAGCTGCTGCGGCTCTTCGCGGCGGCGCTGGAGCTGCCGGAGCGGTTCTTCGAGGACAAGACGGACAAACCGATCAGCAGGCTTCGGCCCAGGCACTCGCCGAAGCCGGCCAAGCCGCCTCTGACAGGGCAGCTCCTGGCTGGAGCGCACACCGATTACGGCAGCCTGACGATCCTCCGTCCCGATGACGCGCTCGGCGGGCTGCAGGTGAACAGTCGCTCCGGGCGTTGGCGCGCCGTGCCGCGGGTCGAGGACGCCCTCATCGTCAACACAGGGGACCTTATGGCGCGCTGGACCAACGACCGGTGGGTCTCGACGCTGCACCGCGTCGTCGATCCTCCCCGCCCCGCCGGCCGAGGACGCCTGACGATCCCCTTCTTTCACTATCCGAATTATGACGCGCGCGTCGAGTGCCTCAGCACCTGCCGCGAGCCGGGTCGTCCCGCCAAATATCCGCCCGTGACGGCGGGGGAGCACCTGCGCGAGAAGGTCTCGAAGACCGTCCGCGCGGCGCAGTAATCGAGTCCATGATCCTGCGCTTTAGAGCGAGCATCCTTCTCCGTGGAGTCAATCCGTATGTCCATGTCTCGGCCGAGCGGGCGGCGCGCCTCAAGCCCGGCTGGCGCAAGCCCCTCCCGATCCTGGTCCGTCTTAACGGGGCTCCCGCCCGGCCCTGGCGCATCAATATGATGCCGGCCGGAGACGGAAGCTTCTACCTCTATTTACACCAGGCCGTGCGCGATGCCTCGCGTACGGCGGTCGGGGATAGCGTCGCCGTCGAGCTCGCTTTCGATCCCGGGTATCGCGGCGGGCCGGCCGCCCTGCCCCCGCGCTTTCGCGCCGCTCTCGCGCGGAACTCGGCCGCGCGAAGAGCGTGGACCGCTCTTCCCCCGAGCCGGAAGAAGGAGATCATCCGCTATCTCTCGCGCCTGAAGTCAGCGCAGGCGTTCGAGAGGAATCTCTCGCGGGCGCTGCGCGTGTTGAGCGGCGAGACGGGTCGCTTCCTGGCGCGCGCGTGGAAGGACGGCAAGTAGAGCGCGTCCGGGGTGTCAGGGTCTTGGGACCTGACGCCAATAGCGGGCCCACTGCGCCTCGAAGCGCTCGCGCGGCACGCTGATCTGGGCGCGCAGGGTTCCGGTGGAGAGCAGGCGCTCGTCCTTGGACGGGATATGCGCTTTGAGGCGCGACATGCCGCCCGGGAAGGCCTCTAGGATGCCCGCCAGCGCGCGGGAATAGGCCACTGAGCCCGGCGTGCGGGCGATGCCGTCCAGGATGGCGCGCACGGCCTCGCCGACGCTCTCTCCGGGCTCGCGGGCGACGCGGCTGCCCCAGGCGTCCAGGAACGGGCCGATCGGCAAGAGGAAATCCTGGCTAGCGCGCAGGAAGCGCGGCTCGCGCAGGGCGAAGTAGCGGTGGTTCTCGGAAGCCATGAACTTCTGGCTGATCGCTCCGGCCCAACCCAGCCGGCCGCCGAAGAGAGCCGAGCCGGGCTTGGCTGCGTCGTAGACGGCCCGGCGCAGGGCGTCGTCGTGCGGCAGGCGCCACATGTCCGCCACGCGGTCCAGGTCGCCGAAGTTGTGGGCGAGCAGGGCGCTGGCGCGCAGGATCTTGAGGCCGTCGCCTTCGGCGAGCAGCTCTTGCCAGAGGCGATCCTCGCGCTGCGCTTCCTCCATAATGGCGGCGAGCAGCCGCTCTCCCATCGGAGCGCCGCGATGCGCCGCGTAGGCGCCCACGGCCACGGAAAACCACGTCCCTTCATGCATGGAGACGTATTCGCCCGACGGCGCCGTCACGACCCGCGCCGTCACCGGCCGGTAGTCCCAGCGCGCCGCTTTCAGCGTCCAGTCCGCCATGGCGAGCTTGGCTTCGGGCGTCGTCTCGTCGAGCTCCCAAAGCTTGCCGCGGATGGCGTTATCGACGTCGGTGGGGACAGGGGTGCCGCAAGTCGCCCAGTGGGCGCAGCAGCAGAGCACGAAGTAGTCGACGATGCCCAGCTCCTCTCCGGCGTAGCGCTGCAATCGCTCGATGTAGAAAGGCGGGTCGGCGTAGGAAAAGAGCCAGGGCGCCGTGTTGCGCACCAAGCCCAAGAGATTGTCCAGCTCGATGCCGCGCCGCAGCGGCCACTTGCGCGGCTGGCCTACCGCCACGTCAGGTTGTTGTCGGCGCGCGAGAGCGGGGGCAGCTGCGCGTCCTTGGAGGAGACGAGGGGCGTCTTGTCCGGCCAGGCGATGCCGAGCTCCGGGTCGTTCCAGAGGATGCCGCGATCGACGTCGGCCGACCAGTAGCCGCTGACCTTGTACATCACGTCGGCGACGTCGCTCAGCGTATAGAAGCCGTGGGCGAAGCCGGCCGGGATCCAGAACATCCGATTGCCCTCGTCCGACAGCTCGATGGAGGCGGACTTCCCGTAGGTCGGCGAGCCCTTGCGGATGTCGACGGCGACATCAAAAATACGTCCGCGCACGCAACGCACTAACTTGCCGATGCTCACCGGTTCCTTCTGGTAATGCAGCCCGCGCAGCACGCCCTTCTTGGAGCGGGAGAGGTTGTCCTG
The DNA here is from genome assembly GCA_964653765.1 of uncultured Elusimicrobia bacterium. Lineage (GTDB taxonomy): Bacteria > Elusimicrobiota > Elusimicrobia > UBA1565 > UBA9628 > JAGWUP01. The sequence goes on from CAZZGQ010000070.1 coordinate 11,815, forward strand.
GATCAGCCGCGGCAGGCCGGGGACGTCGCACTCCCGGAAGCTCTCCATGAAGAAGCCCCGCTCGTCGGGGAAGGACTTGCCCTCGACGACGAGCAGGCCGGGCAGCTGGTACGGCGTGGCGGTGAGGGGCAACTTACGCGGCGGCCGCGGTCTTGGCGGCCTTGGCCTGCTGCTCGCGCCAGTACGCCTGGCCTTCGGGCGGCAGCGTATACACGGGATCGCAGTACTCGTAGCGGCGCGAGAGGGCGTCCGCGTCGTCGGCCTCGATGCCCGTGCGGTAGTTCTTGGTCCAGTAGGAGATGCCCTTCACGCGGTCGTAGTCGGCGAGCTGGTGGATCCAGCGCTTGCCGACGTACGGGACGTCCACGGTGACGCGCGGCGTGGCGAAGCCCGGCATGTAGCCCATGATGTCGTGCTGAAGCTTCTGCCCCTCGGCGATCGACAGGCGCCAGTGCTCCGAGTTCGGGATCATGTCCGCCATGTAGAAGTAGTAGGGCATGATCTTGCCGAAGTCGAGCAGCGAGAAGCAGAGCTCCAGCATGTCCTTCGAGGAGGAGTTCACGCCGCGCAGCAGCACGCCCTGGTTGCGGACGTCGCGGAAGCCCATGTCGAGGATCTTCTCCACGGCCCTGCGCAGCAGCGGCGTGACTTGGTTGGCGTGGTTGACGTGGGTGTGGACGGCGATGTCCACGCCGCGATTGCGAGCTTTGCCCGCAATCCTTTCTAATCCCTTGAGCACCTCGTCCTGGAGGAAGTGCTGCGGCAGGCCCTGCAGGCCCTTGGAGGCCAGACGGATGTCGCGGATGTTGGGGATGTCCATCAGCGCGCAGACGAACTCCTCGAGCTGGGCGATCGGCACGT
>CAZZGQ010000071.1:0-12640 GCA_964653765.1 uncultured Elusimicrobia bacterium
AGAAGGCCCAGAAGGTCGGCGAGGACGTGGAAGCCGTCCAGGCGCAGATCCAGGCCCGGGAATCCGAGCTGGAAGCCGTGTCGAAGGCCTAGCGGCCGCCTGAAGCGACCGTGTTCGCCGCGGGCTTGTTCGTCGCCGCCTGCAGGAAGTACGAGCGCAGGCTGACCGCCACCGCTTCCGCGAGCTTGTCCTGATACTCCGCGCTGCTCAGGCGCTTGCGCTCCGCCGGATTGCTCAGGTAGCCCAGCTCGATGAGGACGCTGGGCAGGCGCGGGTTCTTGAGCACGTAGAAGCGGGCCTTGGCGGGCGGATCGACCCGGAAGCCCTGGGCGCGCAGCGAGCCGACCAGCGCGCGGGCCAGCGCGGCGCTGGCCTTCGCCTCGTCCTTGGGCGGAGCGGGCAGCGGCGGAAGGCCGGGATGGCGGTGCTTGGACGGCAGGCGTATCGTCTGCCGTCCGAAGGCGTAGACCGTGATGCCGTGCGGCTTCTTGGAGCGGGTCTCGTTGAGGTGCAGGGAGACGAAGGCCAGGCCCGCCTTGTCGCCGAGGTCCTGCTCCATGCGCTTGTCGAGCGGGACGTAGACGTCGGCGTCGCGCGTGAGCATGACCTTGGTGTGGCCCATCGCCTGCAGCTTGTCCCTGACGCGCCGGGCGATCGCCAAGGCGATGTCTTTCTCGCGCCAGCCGCCGGCCATGGCGCCCATGTCGTCTCCGCCGTGGCCGGGATCGAGGACCACGGCGCCCGCCCCCGCTTCAGGGCTGGCCGGAGCGGAGGGGCTCTCGTAGAGGGCGGCGGCGGGCAGCGCCAACGAGACGAGGAGGGCGGCAGCCCAGGGGGCGCGGAAAGTCACGCCGTATGTATAACAGAAGGACAGGCCTCCGTCAAGGCGCCGTCACACGTTTTTTGCTGCCGCCGCTTGCGTTATTTGCGGCGGACGGGCGTCTTGGCGCCCTGCGTGGACGAGGCCGAGCAGGTGCCGCCGTTGCAGCTCAGCGAGCCGCAGCAGTCGCCCGAGGTCCGGCAGCCGCCGCCGTCGCCGCTGCAGGCGTTGGAGTCCTGGCACACGCTCTTGTCGTGGTTGCAGACCAAGCCGCTGCAGCAGTCGGAGTCGACCGTGCAGTTGCCGGCGGCGACCTGACAGGCGGCGGCGGTCCCGCTGGAGGCGGCGCTGGAGGGCATCGCCGTGGGAGTGCTGTTCTGATCGCACGCCAACGGCAGCATCAGGAACGGCACCAGCAGGAGCCAGCGTTTCATGGCCGTAGTATAGTGATGAAGGTCCGCGTCCGCAATGCCTTTTTCGGTAAAAGGCTAGAACATCTTGGCGCCGAACCAGCCCGCCACGGCGCCGCCGACAGCGAGGGCGGCGATGCCCAGCCACCCCCAGCCCAGCAGCAGGGCGATGCCGACGCCCAGCAGGGCGCCGCCCGCGGCGAAGCCCAGCGTCTTCATGTTGAAGCTCCCCAAGAGGCCGGAGCCCTGGGATTGTTCGGGCTCGGGCTTGGGCATGGGGTTGGCCGGCTCGGCCAGATCGGGAGAGGGCCCGCCCATGCGCGGACCGGGCGAGGGGGGCAACGTGCTGTCGTCGTCCAGAGAGCGCTGCGGCGCGCGCGTGGACAGCGTCGAGAGCTTGCGGGAGCTCCCATCGTAGACGGTAGTGCCGCTCTGCTCGAGCAGCGTCTGGGCCTGGCCCATGGCCGGCGAGTCCGAAGGCATGATCGCGGCGGCGCACCAGGACGTGAGGCCGGCGGCGGACAGCAGCACGAGCGTGAGTGTTCTTTTCATGCGGCCCCATCCTACCAACGTCGGCCCCCGGCGGGTCTAGGACCAAAGGCCCATGGAATGAGAGTCCAAAAGGCCCATGGTCGCAGGGCCGATGGGCCTAGTCTCGCCCGACAGCGAAAAGGCACAATGGGCCGATGAAGCCCGACGACTTGGCCGAGGCGCGGCCGATCACGGCGCATTTCTGCGGTATCCGCGGCTTTTCGGCGATCGCCGAGCAGCTCGAGCCGCGCGGCCTCGCGCAGTTCCTCAACCGTTTCCTCACGCCGATGACCGAGATCGTCCAGTCCCATCAAGGGACGGTCGACAAGTACCTGGGCGACCGCATCATGGCGTTCTGGAACGCTCCGCTCGAGGACGCCGAGCACGCCCGCCACGCCTGTCGCGCCGCCCTGGCCATGCATTCCCGGCTGTACGACCTCAACCAGGAATGGGAAGCCCAGGCCAAGGCGGCCGGGCGCAAATTCAGCCCGGTCCGCCTCGGCACCGGGCTCGATACCGGCCGCTGTGTCGTCGGCGACCTGGGCTCCGATCAGCGTTCCGATTATAGCGCGCTGGGCGAGGCGATCGACCTGGCGTCGCGGCTGGAGGGGCTGTCCAAGATCTACGGCGTCGACGTCGTGGTGGGGCCGCAGACCCGGGAGCAGGCGCCGGAATTCGCCTCGCTCGAGCTCGATCTCATTAAGGCGGAAGGCAAAGCCGTCCCCATGCGCATCTATGCGCTGCTGGGCGGGCCCGAGCTCGCCAAGAACGCCTTGTTCAAGGTACACAAGGTGCTCCACGAGCGCATGCTGGCGGCCTATCGGTCGCGCCGTTGGGATGAAGCCCGCTCGCTTCTGACGGAGTGCCGCAAGATGCCGCTGCCGCTCGAGAAGCTCTACGGCCTCTACGAGGACCGGCTGAGCCTGTACGCGGCCTCCGCGCCGCCGGCCAGTTGGGACGGCACCTTCACCCTCACCAGCCGGTGAAGACGTCCGTTCGGGCGGCTTACGCCCAAGCCGCCCTGGCACTGCTTGTCGTGGTCGCCTCGCTGGCGGCCTTCGCCCCGGCCCTCGACAACGGCTTCGTCGCCTGGGACGACCGCTTCTATTTCCTCGAGAACACCGCCTACCGCGGCCTGGGCTGGGCGCAGTGGAGCTGGGCTTGGACCACGGCGAGGGGCGGGCTCTATCAGCCCCTGACGTGGCTGAGCTTCTCCCTGGATCACGCGGTCTGGGGACTGCTGCCCGGCGGCTACCATCTGACGAACCTGCTGCTCCATGCGGCGGCCGCCGTCTTATTCTTTTTCGTCGGCGCGGCGCTGCTGCGGGTCGCCGGCGTCGCCGACGAGCGCGAGCGCCTGCTGGGGGCGGCGGCGGCGGCGCTCCTCTTCGCCGTCCATCCGCTGCGCGTGGAGTCGGCGGCCTGGGCCACAGAGCGCAAGGACGTCCTCAGCGCCGCCTTGTGGCTGGGCGCGCTGCTCTGCTACCTACGTCGCCGCCTGCCGGCCGCGCTGGCGCTCTTCGCCCTCTCTCTGCTCGCCAAGGCGGGGGGCGTCATGCTGCCGCTCGTCCTGATCCTGCTCGACGTCTATCCCTTGCGGCGGCGCGCCTGGCTCGAGAAGCTCCCTTTCGCCGCGCTGTCCGTTTTGGCGGTGCTGGCGACGTCCTGGTCGCTGCGGCACGGAGGCGACGTGGTCGGCCTCGCGGAGCGCGGCTGGAGTTGGCGCGCCGGCCAGGCGCTCTACGGACTCTGGTTCTATCCGTTGAAGACGCTCTGGCCCGCGGGTCTCTCGCCCTATCACCCCCCGCCGGATTGGTTCCGCCGCTGGTCCGCGCAGACCGCCGGCCTCGCGGCGCTGACGCTCGCCGCCGGCGCTCTGCTCTGGCGCACCCGCCGCCGGCATCCGGCCATCGCGGCCGCGGCCGTCTTCTACATCGTGATGCTGGCGCCGGTCTCGGGCTTGGTGCAGAACGGCCTTCCTTACGCCGTCTACGAGCGCTACGGCTATCTGCCGAGCCTGGGCTTGGCTTTCGTGCTAGGCGCCGCGTTGGCGCGGGCCGCGCGCCGGCGGCCGGCCCTGCTGGCCGCCGGCGCGGCTTGGCTCCTCGTCCTGGGGATGCTCTCTTGGCGGCAGACGCGGGTCTGGGAGAGCTCGCAGACGCTGTGGACGCGCATCCTGGCCGGAAACCCGGGCGACGCCGCGGCGCTCAACAACCTGGGCGCGGCGGAAGCGGAGGCCGGGCGCTGGGCGGTCTCGGCCTCGCTGTTGGAGCGCGCCGTCGCCCTTCAGCCCGGAGTCCCGAACGGCCTCGGGAACCTGGGCGCCGCTTATCGCCGCCTGGGGAGGAGCGCGGACGCGCAGGCGGCTCTGCGGCAGGCCGTCTCGCTGCGTCCCGGCTCCTCCTCCGCCCATGCCGCCCTGGGTACGGCGTTGCTGGACGACCCGCGGCCCGGCGCGGCCGCGGAGGCGGCTTTCGAGCTCTCCCGAGCCCTGGAATTAGGCGAGGAAGGAGCGGCCGTCCACGACGACCTGGGCTCGGCCCTGCTGCGGTCGGGCCGCGCCGATCGGGCCCGGACCCAGTTCGAGGCGGCGCTGCGCCTCGACGCCGACGACGGCGTTGCCGAGAACAACCTCGGGCTGCTGGACGCGGCTCGGGGCGAGCGGCCGCAGGCGATCCTCCGCTACCGTGCGGCCCTGCGCGATCCCAAGAGCCGCGCCGAGGCCGAGCACAATTGGGGCGACGTCCTTCTCGCCGAAGGGCGCTTTGCGCAAGCCGAGCGCCATTACCGCGAGGCGGCGCGGCTGGCCCCGGACTCCGTCGCCACGCAGGTGAATTGGGGCAACGCCCTGGCGCGCTCCGGCCGCCTGGCCGAGGCTGCGGAGCGCTACCGCGCCGCGCTAAAGAAAGACCCGGGCTCTTTCGAAGCCCGGGCCAATCTGTCGGCGGTGAGGCGGCTGCTGAAGCGCTAGCGCGAAGCCGAGGCCGAGCCCGTCCCCGAGGCGCCCGTGATCGTGTTGTTCCACTTGAGGTTCATCACGGCCGTCTTGGCGACCTCGCCGCCGGCGTTGAACAGCGTGAACGTCGTGCCGTTGAAGTTTCCGGAGGTGATCGGGATCTGCGCGGGGCCCGTGAGGCTGGCGAAGGACTGGGTGCCGGTGCCGGCCGAGTCGGAGCCGAATCCGCCCTGAGTGGCCACGTTCGCGTTGTAGGTCCGCGCGCCGAAATTGACGGTGAGGTTGAAGTCCGTCCGCGGGTTGGCGCCGCAGGCGCCGACGCAATCGAAGGCGACCTGCGGGCTCTGATAGACCGCGGTCCCCAGTTGCTGGTTGGATCTCAACTGGTCCCAAAACGAGAGGCCGTCTTGGGAGCTGCGCGGATCGTTGGCGGTGTTGTTGCGTAAGACCTCGGTGTCCTCGTTGGCCGCTTGGTCGACCAGCCCCTGCAGGGAGTCGCCGCGGCCGGAGGCGGCGCCCTGGCCGGAGTTGCGCGTGCCGGAGCGGTCGCCGTTGCCGGCGTGCTGGTTGTTGGCGTCGAGGGCCGAGGCCAGCAGGGCGTTGATGCGGTTGGCCTGCTCGCTGAGGTCGTGGACGCCGGAGCATTTGCCGCCGCTGCACGTGATGCCGTAGCCGGGCTCGTCGACCATCTTGCCGTCGAAGATGAAGGCGCCGCGCGAGTCGTCGGTGTTGGCCTGGCCGCCCGGGCCGCCCAGGATGACCGTGGCGTCGTTGCCGTTGACTTGGCCGATCACGATGGTGCCGCGGATGCCGATGGTGCCGGCCGCGAGCTTGACGCTCATCTTGGCGGGATCGCGCCGGGCGACCTTGCCGGTGACGAAACGGAAGACGCCCTTTGTGACGCGGGCGGCGACCTTGCCCTCGTCGTTGGAGGGATCGTAGACGAATTCGTCGAGGACCATGTCGCTGTTGGGCCCGAGCGTGAACACCGTCTCGTCCAGCAGCAGCACCTGCAGGCGTCCGGCGGCGTTGGTCGTCACGTGGTCGTTCATGAAGAGCGTCTTGCCGCTCTCGATCACGCGGCCGGCGGCCGCGCCCGGGGCCTGGGCGTTGACGACGCCCTTCACGGCGCCGGCGGCGCCGATGCGGGTGAGGGCGGCGGCCTGTCCGAAGGCCGGACCGGCGAGGGCGAGGGAGACGGCGGCGATCAATGCGCGCATGGTTTGCGATCCTCCGTTAGAAGCCGATGTCCCACTTGTACGTCACGAGCGCCGAGACCTTGTGGTTGAAGTAGGCGAAGTTCTGGATGTTCGAGCCGCCATGATAATACTCGTAGGTCAGGGTGGCAACGAAGTCGCTGAGGTCGTGGTGCAGCAGAGACAACGGCGCCCCGAACGTGGTGGCCCACCGAGCGTTCTCGTCGCGGCGCAGGGCCGCGCTGACGAGGGGATCGGGCTGGAGATACGTGTCGAAGTTCCAGTTCAGCGTCGTGATGGCGAACGTCCCGCGTCCCGGCAGCCAGACGGCGTTGTAGAAAGTCCCGTAGCGGTAGAAGGCGTTGTAGTGCTGGGCCGCGTGCTTGACGCCGTAGAGGACGCCGGCGCCCACGCGCAGCGTGGGAGTAATCACCACGTCGCCGCCCAGGGTATTGTCGAGGTGGATGCCCGTCCGCTCGCTCGCCGTGGGGATGGCCTGAGTCGGCACGAAGTCCTCGAAGACGTCGTGGACCTGCACGAACACGTCGGCCCGGGCGCCGGCCTTGTGCTCGTAGCGCACGTCCAAGCCGCGGTCGCGCAGGTACGTGCTCTGGTCCAGCAGCACGTGGTCGAACACGAGCGTCGGCGTCAGCGTGTCCCGGCCATGGGCCAGAGAGATGCCGCCCTGCACGGAATAGGCCTGCAGATTGAGGGTCTTCACGAGGTTCTGCTCGGCTCGGTAGTAGTTGACCGAGGCGAAGGCCTGGTGGGCGCCGAGGTCGCGCTTGAGGTCCACGCCGCCGATGAAGAGCTTCGAGAAGTCGTCCTGCCGCTTGGAGTTGCCGCTCAGCGGGAGGGGGGTGTCGAAGAAGAGCAAGCTGCCGCTCGTGGGCGCGGCGTTGCGGTTGCTGTCGTACTCCAGGCCCACCCCCAGGCGGCCCGAGAGGTGGTTCTTCTTGCGGCGCTTGGCCACCAGCGAGCGGTATTGCTTGACCTCCGAGCCCATCGGGTCCGGGAGGTTGAGGCCCTTCAGGATGTCCAGCTCGCGCTCGGCCTCGACCATGTTGTCGAGGCGGTAGAGAACGACGGCGTAAAAGAGGCGGGCGTCGGAACGATTGGGATCGATGAGCAGGATGCGCTCGAGCGTGGCCGCGGCGCCCTTCAGGTCGCCGCGCTTGACCTGGGAGCGGGCGAAGCGGTAGTTGAGCTCCATGTCGTCGGGATGGGCAAGGATGGCCTCGTAGGAGACCCCTTCCCCGTCGGCGGCATCGAGCTTGGAGGCTTCGCCCGAGGCGCGCGCCTGTTGCGCCTGCCCCCGCACCGCGCGGCCGGGCTGCTCGGCTTCGTTCTGGGGGTCTTGGGCTCGGGCGGCCGCGGCGAGGAGGATCAGGCAGAGCGGGATGAGGCGGGCAGCGAGGGGGCGCATGGGCTCTCTCCGTGGCGTCACAGGATCGTCAAACCAGCCCGGAATCTTGACATTATGAAGGAAAGCTGTCAATAAATGAGGTCCATGAAAAAAGAGCTGCTGCGCTGGAGCCATTTCCTGGCGCCCTTGCTGCTGCTGGCGGGGCTCGCCGGCCTGCGAGTCTCGGGCACGGGGTGGGTGGAACTGGCGCAGCTGCGCGGCTTCGACGCCTTGATGCGGCGGCGGCCACGTCCCTATGAGCCGGCTCCCGTGCGCGTCGTTGATATCGACGAGGAATCGCTCAAGCGCCTGGGCCAGTGGCCGTGGCCGCGCGGCCTGCTCGGGCGCCTGACCTCGCGCCTGGCCTCCGACGGCGCCGCCGTCGTGGTCTTCGACGCCCTCTTTCCGGAGCCCGACCGTCTGGGCCCGCGCGAGGATGCCGCCTTCGCGGGCGCGATCGCCAAGGCGCCCGTGGTGCTGGGCGTTTCCTTGACGACGACGCGGACCAACGGCGACGCGCCGCTGATCAAGACCAGCTTCGCCTCTCGCGGGGAGCCGGCGACCTTCGCCTTGCGGGCCACGGGGAGCTCGCCCAACCTCAAGGCGCTCGAGGCCGCCGCCCAGGGCGTCGGCGCGATCACCACCGCCTTCGAGATGGACGGCGTCGTGCGCCGCGTGCCGGCGCTGTGGGCGCTCGACGGTAAGCTCGTCCCCGAGCTCTGGGCCGAGGCGCTGCGCGTGGGCGCGTTCCCGGGCAGCTACGCCGTGCACAGCTCCTTGTCCGATTCGCGTGGGCGCCAGCGCACCGGCATCGACAAGATCAAGATCGGAGGCGCCCGGCACGTCGTCCTCAACACCGACGAGCGCGGGCGCGTCTGGCTCTACCCGACGTTGGAGGCGCCCGAGCGCAGGATCCCGGCCTGGAAGGTCCTGGCCCCCGGCTTCGACAAGAAGACGGTGGGAGGCTGCCTGGTCTTCGTCGGCACGAGCGCCGAGGGCCTCAAGGACCTGCGGGCGACCGCCCTCGATCCCACGGCGGCCGGCGTCGACGTTCATGCCAACATCGCCGAGCAGGTCCTGCTCGGCCGCACGCTATCGCGTCCGGACTGGGCGGATGGCCTGGAGCTCTTGTACATGCTGCTGCTGGGCTTGCTGTTGATCCTGCTGCTGCCGCGGTTGGGCGCGGCCTGGTGCCTTCCGCTCGCGGCGGTCGCCCTCGCCGGAGCCCTCGGCGGGTCATGGTGGGCTTTCACCAGCCGCGGCTTCCTGCTCGACCCCGTGTTCCCGTCGGCGGCCGTGCTCGTCTCCTATGTGGCCTCGACGGTGATCGGCTACCTCAAGACGGAGGCCGAGCGCCGCCAAGTGAAGACGGCCTTCAGCCGCTACATGGCCCCCGCCCTCGTCGAGCAGCTGGCCAAGCATCCCGAGAAGCTCAAGCTCGGCGGCGAGACGCGCGAGATGACCTTCCACTTCTGCGACATCCGGGGCTTCACGACGATCTCCGAGCAATTCGATCCGCACGGGCTGACGCAGTTCATCAACCGCTTCCTCACGCCGATGACGGACATCATCCTCGGCCATCAGGGCGTCATCGACAAGTACATGGGCGACTGCATCATGGCCTTCTGGAACGCGCCGCTCGACGATGCCGAGCACGCCCGCCACGCCTGCCGCGCGGCCCTGGCGATGCACGCCAGGCTCTACGATCTCAACAAGGAGTGGGAGGCGCAGGCCAAGAAAGAGGGCCGCAAATACGTCCCGATCCACATCGGCACCGGCCTCAATACCGGGCGCTGCGTCGTCGGCAACATGGGCTCCGATCAGAGGTTCGACTACTCCGTGCTGGGCGACGCGGTCAACCTCGCGTCCCGTCTCGAGGGGCAGTCCAAGACCTACGGCGTGGACGTCATCATCGGGCCGCAGACCCGCGAGCAGGCGCCCGAGTTCGCGACGCTAGAGCTCGATCTCATCAAGGTGAAGGGCAAGACCGTCCCGGTCCGCATCTATGCGCTGTTGGGCGGGCCCGAGCTCGCCAAGAACGCCCTCTTCAAGGTGCACAAGGTACTGCACGACCGCATGCTCGCGGCCTATCGCTCGCAGCGCTGGGACGACGCGCGCGCGCTCCTCGCCGAGTGCCGCAAGATGCCGCTGCCGCTCGAGAAGCTGTACGGCCTCTACGAGGACCGGCTGAGCATCTACGCCGCGTCCGCGCCGCCGGCTGACTGGGACGGCACGTTCACCGCCACGAGCAAGTGAAGCTGCTGATCACGGGCGCTTCCGGCTTCGTGGGCGGGCGCGTGGCGCGAGAGCTGGCCCGCCGCTGGCCCGTCGTCGGCTGCGCGCAGCGCGCGCGGGACGGCTGGCTGGGCGTCGATCTCGCCGCCGCGGGAGCCTGCGAGGCGCTGCTCGACGAGCAGCGCCCGCAAGCGGTCCTCAATTGCGCCGCCATGGCCGATCCCGACGCCTGCGAGAGAGACCCGGGGCGGGCGCAGGCCGTCAACGCCGCCTCCGCCGGCGCGCTGGCCGCGGCGTGCGCGCGGCGCGGCGTCCGCCTCATCCACGTCTCCACGGATCTGGTCTTCGACGGAGCCGCTCCGCCTTACGGCGAGGACGACGCGACGGCTCCGCTCAGCGTCTACGGCCGCGTCAAGCTCGAGGCGGAACGGCTCGTCCTGCGGGAGTGTCCCTCGGCCGCCGTCGTCCGCGTCGCGCTGGTCTACGGGCGCTCCTTCGGCCGGGGCCGCCCGAGCTTCCTCGACTGGCTGCTCGGCGAGCTCGACGCCGGACGGCGCCCGCGGCTCTTCGTCGACCAATGGCGAACGCCCACGCCCGTGGCGCAGCTGCCCGAGGTCTTCGCCCGGCTGGTCGAGCGCCCGGATCTGCGCGGCGTGTTCCACTGGTCCGGCGCGGAGCGCGTCTCGCGGCTGGAGTTCGGCGCGCGGGTCTGCGCCGTCTTCGGCCGCGACGAGCGCCTGCTGACGCCGGCGAAGATGGCGGACGTGCCGTCCGTCGCCGCGCGGCCCGGCGACGTCTCCCTGCGCTGCGAGAAGCTGCCGCGCGCCCTCGGTCTTGCGCCCCTGTCGCTTGAGGCCGGCCTGAGGCTCGAGCGCTAGCCTGTAGGGGTGAGACGGCTGCAAGGCGCGATGCAGCTGCCGAGCGACGGCGGTCGCCCGGCCCATTACCTGCTGGGACTCGATTTCGACGGGACCCTGGCTCCGCTCGCGCGCAAGCCCATCCTGGCGCAGCTGCCGCCCTATAATCGCCGCTTGCTGACGCGGCTGTGCAAGCTGCGCCGGGCGCGCGTCGCGATCGTCAGCGGCCGCGCGCTCATCGACGTGCGCGACAAGGTGGGCGTCGAGGGCTTGATCTACGTCGGCAACCATGGCCTCGAGATCCAGGACCCCTCCGGCCAAGTCTGGATCCACCCCGAGGCGCGGCGCTGCCAGGCGCTGATGCGCCGCCTGGCCCGGCGCTTGGCGCGCGACGTGCGCGCCTATCCCGGCGTTTTCGTCGAGGACAAGGGCGTGACCCTGAGCGTCCACTACCGCCAGCTGCCGCGCTATCTGTCGCCGCGCCCGATCCACGAGATGATCCGGCTGCTCGTGGCCGGCCAGCGCCACCGCGTCAGGCTCACCCGGGGCAAGAAGGTCTGGGAGATCCGCCCGCGCCTGCGCTGGAACAAGGGCTATGCCATGCGCCGCTTGGCCGGGCCGAAAGTCGGGGAGTGGATCCCGGTGCTCGTGGGCGACGACTACACCGACGAGGAAGGCTTCAAGTCGCTGGGCCCTGAGGCCGTGACCGTCCGCGTCGGCTATAAGAAGGATTCCAACGCCCGCTTCCGCCTCAAGAACCAGCGCCAAGTCGCCCCGATGCTGGAATACTTCCTGCGCGCCTGGCGTTGAGAGTTCCCGAAAGGCCTAGTCGAAGGCTGGGCCCAAAGAACCGGCGCGGACCACGCGCCGGTCACACGGAGAGCCGGGCCAATTCGCTAGCATCGGGCCGTGAGCGACGCTCGCGCGGCCGTCCTCGGCTTGCTGCTGACCGCGACGCTCGTTTACCCCGCCGCTTCCGCGCCCAGCCGCCCCGTCGACGTTCCGGGCTCCGCGGCCATCCCCGGGCTCTCCTTCACTTCGCTGACCGGAGTCGTGCCCGCCAGCCTCGGCTCTCAGCTCGCGGTCGCGCCCGTCTCGCTGACGCTGCCGGCCGCGCTGCCCGCGGAAGCCAACGCGGCGTCCGCCTCGGAGGCCGCGCCGGCGTCGCCGTCCGCCGAAGCGGCGCTCGAGGCCGCCTCCGCCGCCGGCGCCGCGGCGCAAGCCGCCAAAGACGGCGAGCAGGCGGAGGCCGCGGCGTCCCAGGGCTTCGACGGCGCGGCCGCCCTCTCGACCTGGGCCGACTCCGGCTCTCCATCGCTGGTCGCCGCCGATCCGGCGCAGACGGCGCGCCTGGAGGAGATCCTGTCCGCGGCGAGCCGCTCCAAGACCGGCCGCGCCGTGCTCGCCCGCATCCAGGCGCTCACGCGCAAGAGAGGACGGCCGCTGCTGGTGGCGATCGGCGGGATGAACGCGACCACGGCGGCGGAATACGCGCTCGACCACGAGCTCGTCACCTTGGGCCGCGACACTCTCAAGCAGGAGCCGGAAGCCGTCGCGCCGCTCCTTCTCCACGAGCTGCAGCACGCTGCCCAGTACGCCGACGAAATGCCGTCGGGCTCGCTCGAGGCGGAGATCGACGCGTACCTGATCCAGTTCCGCTCCGCCGAGGAGCTCGGCTGGATGCCGCCGCGCAGCCACTTCCACAACGCCGGCCTGCGCAAGCTCAAGAAGGGCGCCGACGAGTTCATCGTTTTCCTTCGCCGGCAGTACCCGACGAGCTTGGGCCTGGTCGGCTCGAGCGCGCGCGAGTATCGCGAGAAGCTCGAGCGGCGGCTCAAGCGGCTGGTCTCGAAGGGCGTCAAGCTGCAGCGCGAGCTCGAGGAGAAGGACGTCGTCCTGGCGCGCATGCGCGAGACCGGGCAGGCCGCCTCGTCGATGGAGCGCTTCGAGCGCGACGAGCGCGCTCCGCTTGTCGTGCGCCTGCGCGACAATGCCGAGGAGAAGCGCTGGACCGAGCACGATCTGGAGATCCTGCGCGACCCCGCGCGGCTGGCGCGCTACCGGCAATTCGCCGAGAACGTCATGCGGCGCGCCCGGACTTACCACGCCAGGCTCGCCGCCGGCTGAACGTCTCGAGTCCGCCTCTAAACCGTCACGCCATCGTCCTTTGCCCGCGCGCCCGCTCCGGCGATAATGAGAGCGGGTGAACCTGCTCCCGCTCGAGCCTTAT
>CAZZGQ010000072.1:0-12515 GCA_964653765.1 uncultured Elusimicrobia bacterium
GCAGCGGCTTCGAGGTCAAGAAAGCCGCCACGGCCGGAGAGGCGCTCGCCCTCGCTCCGGCGTTCCTGCCCAAGATCATGCTCGTCGACATCTCGCTGCCCGACGGCAACGGCCTCGACGTCCTCGAAAGCCTGCGGAAGGACGCGCGCCTATCCGGGCTCCGCGCGTTCGTGATGTCGACGCAGAAGTCCAGGGCCTACCGCGAGAGAGCGGCCGAGCTGGGCGCTCTCGCCTATTGGGCCAAGCCGTTCGAGCCGCAGGCCCTGGTCGCCGACGTCGAGAAAGCGGCCGCTTTGCCGTAACGTTACCCCTCCGTAACCGCCTAGGCCTCCCCATCCTCCGCAGCCGGCGTAATCCGAACGTTCGTCCAGCGTTACCCCAGCGTAACCGCCAGGCTCCACACTGCGGACATGAAGGCAACCACGAGAATCCTGGTGACGGCGGCGGTGTTGAGCGCGACGCCCAAGGCTTGGGCCGAGTCGACGACCGGCGCGGCCTTCCTTCAAGTGACTCCCTCCGTCAGGGCTTTCGGCTTGGGCATGGCCAACGCGATGACGGCGATCGGCGCCGAGGCCGTCGGCGCCAATCCCGCGAACCTGGGCCTCATGCCGCGGCGCTTCGACGTCTATAGCTCCTACGCCTCGCTCATTTCAGGCTCCCAATACGAGCACCTCTCGGCGGCCTACGCCCCCGCCTCGCTTCCGCTCGACGCTTGCGGCATCGCCGTCACGCATCTCCAGACCTCGGGCTTCCAAGGCGCCGACTCCCAGGGCAATCTGACCGGAGCCAGCTACGGCACCGGCGACACGGCTGTCTCCCTGACAGGCTCGGCGGCGGTCACCTCCCGGCTTCGCCTGGGAGTGACGAGCAAGATGATCCAATCACAGCTGGCCGGCTACTCATCCAACCTCGCTTTCGGCGGGGACTTGGGGCTGACGTACACGTTCGGGCCCCGCAGCAAGCCGGTTTCCGTAGGAGCCAGCGTGACCAACGTCGGCCAGGGGCTGCGGTACCTTTCCCAGACCGACCGGCTGCCCACGGCCGCGAGCCTGGGCCTGGCCTTGCCGGTGGGTCCGGCCATGTTTGTCGCCGAGGTCAACCGCCTCCTCTATCAGCAACGGACGGAAGCCGGCATCGGCGTGGAGCTCGGTCTCGGTCCCGTCGCTTTCCGAGGCGGCTACCTCGCGCAGAACCAAACGGGCAACCTGTCGCTGCGGGACCAAAGCGCCGCGGGCCGCCTCTTCGCCTCGGGCCTGACCGCCGGCGTCGGCGTCCAGGTGGGAGCCACGCGGCTCGATTATTCGCTGGCGGCGCAGGCGGTGGAATTCGGCATGACTCAACGCGTAGGACTGTCGCTGCAGTTCGGCGGCGCCTCCGGAAAGGGAGAGGACACCCAATCGGAGCGCTGGCATACGTCCGAGGATCGCTCGGACTGGATGATCCGGTCGCTGGGGAGCTACTAAAATGGGACGAAGGAGCGGGCTCGAGTCTCTTCTCGCCACTGTCGGGCTGCTGCTGAGCGCGAGCGTATCGCGGTCGTTCGGCGCCGTCTACCTCGATCCGCAGCTGACGGCTGATTGCAGCGGCAACTACTCCGTCGCTCAGCGAGCCTGTTCGGGCAGCGACGGCGCCGCATATCACACCTTGGCGGGCTCCTACGCCGGCCGGCAGCCCGGCGATACGGTTTACCTACGAGGCGGCACTTACAGCGAGACGCTCCAGCCGTCGGTGAGCGGCACGTGGACCCAGCCGATCGTCTACGCCGCCTATGGCAGCGAGACGGTAAACCTCGCTGGGGTCAACCTGGATTCCGTCAACGACGTCCGTCTCCAGGGTCTCCGGGCCAGTTCCCTGAGCCAATGGGGCATCACGTGGACCTTCGACGCCAATTACTCGTTCGGCCGGTTCGCCAACGGCGACTACTGGGTCCTGGGCCCGGTAACGATCAACTCCATGACGCCAGCCTACACCGGCTCGCAGAACGGCTGGGAGGTAAACCCCGCCAGTTTCGTCAACCAGGGCTTCGACTCGCGCGCGCCGGATTTTCTGGCAAGCCTGGTCCCCTCTTTGCCCTACACGGCGGCGCCGGGCGCCTCGGTCGTCAAGGGCATCTCTCTGGGGACGGGCGACAAGACCTTTCTTCGGACGGCCGCTGTCCTGACGGTCTTGGGATCGGCTCCTCCCAATTTCGGAGCCGATGTCTTCAGGCTCCCCTACTTCGGGACGAGCAAGCCGGCCTTTGTGCCGATCGCCAACCTCCAGACGCAAAAGCTGCCGTCCTTGGCGCCGACGGCCAACGCTCCCTCGCTCGCCGCCACCCTGCGCGATTTCCAGCGCGTGCAGCTCGAGCATAAATCCGACTGGACCGGCGATCAGATTCATCCCACGGACAACGGGCCGGACTACGGCGCCGCCATCGCCACGCGCAACAACGAGGGCGCGCTGCGGCTGATGCTGAATGATCCCGTGTCGGCCAAGATGGACGCCTTGATCGCTTACGTTCAGTATGGCCTGGACGTGGCCGCCATGATCGCCAACGGCGGACACTACCCCGCCAACGGCGGCCACGACCAGGGCAAGGAGCTCGTCTTGTCCTTCGCCGCCGTTCTCCTCAACGACCAGAGCATGAAGGACTTGGTCACCACCAGCGGTCAGACGACGTTCTCGGAGAATGAGAGCATCTATTTCAGCGCCGTGGCCGGGCGTCCTTTGTATGGCCAGACCTCGGGGGGGTTCTGCAGCGAGCAGGTGTACTGGAACGACGTCACGGGCAACCTTCAGGCCAAGACCTGCCGAGATCCCTACGGTTATATCGACGGCGGCCTGCGGCCCGGTCAGGGTTACCAAGGCTGCTGCGTCTCCGCTCCATCAAAGGGCGCCGCTCTCGCTGTCGACCTGTTCACGGACATGCAAGGCGTATGGAACAACAATGGCGGCTACCTCCAGTACGCGGATCGCTACGTCAACCTGGGAGCATGGACCCAAGGGGACGCCTGCGCGCCGGCCGACGGCGTCTGCACGGGAGGCAGCAACCCCGGCGCCGTCTGCACGACGGCGACGGAGGACGCCACCGGAGCCAACTCCGCCTGCACGGGCGGCGGAACCTGCGCTCTGAGCATGGCCAACTACGGCAAGACCTTCGGCCCGGACGGGAAGGGCGGCTGCATCAAGGGCTCGGGACGCTTCCCGTTGTACCACGGCTCCGGGAGGGACGCCGGATATTACTCGAGCCCGTTCGTCGACGCCATGTGGACCCAGTACCGCAACCTCCCGGCCGGCAGCCCGCCGGCCATCACCAGCCCTTCGTCCGCCAACGGCACGGTGGGCAGCGCGTTCTCCTATCAGATCGCGGCCAGCAACAGCCCGACGAGCTACAACGCCACGGGGCTGCCCGCGGGGTTGTCGGTCAACACGAGCAACGGCTTGATCTCGGGCACGCCGGGCGCGGCTGGCTCTTCCAGTGTCAGCCTCAGCGCCACCAACGCGGCTGGTACGGGATCCGCCTCCTTGACGTTGAGCATCGCGGTGGCTGTGGACACGATCCCGCCATCGGTTGCGATCATCAGCCCGGTGAACGGGACCAGCGTTTCGGGCACTTTCGCCGTATCCGGCACGGCCTTTGACAACGTGGCGGTCTCGAGCGTAGGGGTGTCGTTGGACGGCGGTGCCTACAGCGTCGCCTCCGGCACCTCCAACTGGAGCTTGAGCCTAAATAGTCTCTCCTTGGCCAACGGCAGTCATACGTTACAAGCCAAGGCGTGGGATAACTCCGGCAACGCCTCGATAAGCGGGTCGATCAGCCTCACGGTCAGCAATTCGGTCCCGGTGATCACGAGCGCGGGCTCGGCCTCCGGAACGGCGGGCAGCGCCTTCTCGTATCAGATCACGGCCAGCAACAGCCCCACGAGCTTCGGCGCCTCGGGTCTGCCCGCCGGCCTCTCGGTCAACGCGTCCAACGGCTTGATCTCTGGCACGCCGAGCGCGGCCGGCAGCTTCAGCGTGAACGTGAGCGCGAGCAACGCGGCCGGCACGGGCAGCGCTACCTTGGCGTTGACCATCAGCGGCTCGGGCGTCAACTGCACTACCGGCGTTTGGAACAACCTCGAGGCGTGCGGCTGGCCGGGCCCAGCCAGCACGGGCCCCGATCTCTCCCAGTGCCCCGGGGGCGTGCTGACCGTCAACAGCGGCGCGACCACGCGCACCATCACGATCAGCGCGCCTAATACGGTGATCAGCTGCCAAAACATCACGGGCAGCCTTCAGATCACGGCTCAAAACGTGACGATCAAGAACAGCATCATCACCTATGACGGCGGCGGCGCGGACGCGACGGGCGTCATCAACATCAACGACGGCGCCAGCGCCACCATCGACCACGTGGAGCTCAACGGCCTCAATCACACCCATGCGTGCATCTGGGACGAGGGCGTCAAGGGCGTGGTGGCGTACAGCATGGTGGCCAAGAACGTGAACTGCCACGGCACCAACGACGGCATCTGGAGCTGGTGGTGGCCGTCGGACCAGAACGCGGGCGCCGGCAGCGACTTCATCATTCAGGACAGCTATCTGCATGATTTCACCGAGAAGGCCTCCAACGGCCATATCGACGGCTACCAGACCGAAGGAGCGCAGAACGGCACGATCACCCACAACACCTTCTTGATGACGGACGTGGACGGGGGCACGGCCAACAGCGCCATCTCCATCTGGGACGACTACAATCAAGGGTCGAGCCCCACCGGCCTCTCCGCGGGCAACATCACGGTCAGCAATAACCTGATCGCCGGAGGCGGCTTCGCGAATTACGCCGAGGACTACTCGGGTCCGAGCGGCATCGCCGCGGAGAACGTCGCCAATTCCGCCGTGGGCGGCGACAGCCTGGTCAAGGTCTCTTTCCTCAATAACAAGTACAGCACGCGTCTGTATCCCTGCGTGGGAACCTACGGCGTGTGGTTTTACCGGGGCTCTTGGCCTCCGTACTACGGCGGACCCACGGACTCGTGGAACAAGGGCGGAAGCCTCCGCTCGGGCAACGTCGTGCTGGAGACCGGAGAGAACATCGACACGGGCGGCCCCAACGGCTGCGAAGGCCATAACACGTCTGCCGCGCCGCCCTCGTCCGGCGCTCCGGCCGTGACGAGCGCGGGCTCGGCTTCGGGAACGGTCGGCAGCGCGTTCTCCTATCAGATCACGGCCAGCAACAGCCCTACGAGCTTCAGCGCTACCGGCCTGCCCGCGGGCTTGTCGATCAACACGGCCAGCGGCCTGATCTCGGGCACGCCCGGCGCGGCCGGCACCTCTAACGTCGCCCTCAGCGCCAGCAATGCCTCGGGCACGGGCTCGGCGACGCTGACGCTGACCATCGCGGCGGACACGATCCCGCCCTCGGTCGCGATCGTCAGCCCGCTAAATGGGGCCAACGTTTCGGGCACGTTCGCCGTGTCCGGCACGGCCTCCGACGACGTGGCGGTCTCGAGCGTGGGCGTGTCGCTGGACGGCGGCGCCTACAGCGTCGCCTCGGGAACCTCAAACTGGAGCTTCAGCCTCAGCACGCTGTCCTTGGCCAACGGCAGTCACGCGTTGCGCGCCAAGGCCTGGGACGGCTCCGGCAACGTCTCGACGAGCGCGTTGGTCAGCGTGATGGTCAGCAATCCGGTCCCGGTGATCACAAGCGCAAGCTCCGCCTCGGGCACGGTCGGTTCCGCGTTTTCCTATCAAATCACGGCCAGCAACAACCCAGCGAGCTTCAACGCCACGGGCCTGCCCGCGGGGCTGTCCATTAATATATCCAACGGCCTGATCTCGGGAACTCCCAGCGCGGCCGGGACGTCAAGCGTGAGCTTGAGCGCCGCCAACGCCTCTGGCACGGGCTCGGCCACGCTGGCTTTAACCATCAATAGCCCGGTCCCGGCTTGGAGCAACGCCGCCTTCGCCTCCCAGTCCGGCTCCTTCACCGCCAGCTTCGACGCAGTCCCGTCTCTCGCCAACGAGGACGCTGTCGTGGCCCTCTCCAGCGCGGCGGCCGCCGCCTTCACCGATCTGGCCGTCATCGCGCGCTTCAACAGCGCGGGCAACATCGACGCGCGCAACGGCGGCGCTTATGCCGCTCTTTCCACCGTCACCTATTCCGCCGGCGCTTCTTATCACTTCCGCTTGGTGGTCAACGTCCCCGCCCACGCCTACGATATCTACGTCACGCCGCAGGGCCAACCCGAGGTCCTGCTGGGCCAGGCGTACGCCTTCCGCACGGAGCAGGCCGGCGTGACTTTCCTCGCCAATCAAGCCAAGTACGCGGCCAGCGGCGACGCGGCGATCTCGAACTTCGCCGTCAGCGCCGCCAGCGCGGCGCCGCCGAGCGTCGCCCTGACGAGCCCGGCCGATGGCGCCACCGTGTCGGGAACGATCTCGATCGACGCCTCCGTCTCCGCGAGCGCGGCTTCCGTGACGTTCTTCATCGACGGCAGCAGCCAAGGCGTGGTCGCGGCGCCTCCCTATTCCTTCTCCTGGGACACCACTCTGTTTCCGGACGGCAGCCACGTGCTGGCCGCCGTCGCCTCGGATGCCGCCGGCAACGGCGCCAACTCCGCCCCCATCACCGTCAACGTCTCGAACGCGGTCGGCACGCTCAGCGTGGTCGGGGCGACGCCAGGAGCTGGCCTCGCTGCCGTGACGGCGGCTCCAGCGTATGATCCCGCGGGACTGATGAGCCAGGTCTTGGTCGAGCTGCGGGTCGATGCCCGAAGGTTCCCTCCGCAGCCCTCGCTGCAGCTGCGCCTGCCGCTGCCCTCCGGCGTCAAGGCGGTCACGCTCTACCCGCAGGCGGCCGATCCGGCGCTCTATGCGGCGCAGGTCTCGGGCGCGCTCTTCGTTTCGCAGGACTTCGCGGCGCTGGAGACGAGTCGCTTCTCCGTGGCGATCGGCACCCGCACCTACGCGATCCAAGGGCAGTTCGGCCGGATAGAGCCGCTCCTGGGCGGCGTGATCACTGAAACCTCGGGCGGCGGGGCGTCCGTCATCGTTCCCGCGGGCAGCGTCACGCAAAGCGCCAAGATCAACATCAATCCCTTGCCCTCGGACGCGGGTGGCCGGCGGGGGTCGGCGATGGCCCGGCAGAACCTGCAGTCGCTGGGCGCGGGCCGCGATATCGTGATGGTGAGCTCAGGCTCGCTCAAGCAGGCCACGCTCACGCTGCCCATCGATCCGAGCCTTCTGCCCAAGGGCCTCACGCTGTCCCAAGCCCGAATCGCCTACTTCAACGCCGCCACGGGCGTTTGGGAAGTGCAGCCTAACGCCCGCCTCGTCGGCAACGCCTTGCAGACCGACGTCGTCCACTTCTCGCCCTACCAGCCGGTGATCCTCGTGCCGAGCTCCGCCGCGGGCCTGCGCAACAGCTACGTCTACCCCAATCCGGCAGTCGCGCCCAATGAGCCCACGATCCGAGCGTCGCTGGGCGTTGTCGACAGCGTCGAGGTGACGATCTTCGACGTGTCAGGGCGGCAGGTGCACGGCGGCTCGGTCAGCGGAGCCCCGACGGGAATCGCCGGCGGCGAGTACTACTACGACTACACCTGGAGCGGCTCCAAGGCCAGCGGCGCCTACTTCGCCGTGATCCACGGCAAGAAGGCGGACGGCACCACCGTGCGGGCGCGAACGAAGTTCATCGTCGTCCGATGACGTCGAGAAAACAGCGCCCCCAAGCGCTCAGGCGCCTGGCCGTGTTAAAAGAGGCCCAAAAGCTCGGCGTGGCCGCGGCCTGCCGCCGAGCCGGGATGGACCGCACGAGCTTCTACAAGTGGAAAGCCCGCTACGCGGCGGAGGGCCTTCGCGGCCTTGTCGATCGACCTCCGGTCCATAAGACGCATCCTCACGCCACTCCCGTCCACGTCAAGGAAAGCATCATCGGCCAGGCGGAGCGCAATCCGCTCTGGGGAGCTCGGCGCATACGCCGCGTCTTGAGCGAGCAGGGCATCGAGGTCAGCGCCCCCACCATCTCGAAGGTGATCAAAGAAGCGCAAGCAAGGAAGGTTTCCAGCCGGCGTCATCAAATTTAACAACGAACGCTTGAAAAATCCGAAGGCCCCCCCTACACTGACCTTCGGTGCTTCCCTTGCTTTTCTTCGCCTTTTCGCTGACCGCCTCCCCGGCGGCCGCCTCCAACTGCGCCGGCGGGTACGCGACCGTCTGCGCGTCCGCATGCGCCTTCACGACGATCTCCGCCGCCGTGGCCGCCGTCCCTGCCTCGCCCTTGACGGGCGACTACTGCATCGACATCCGCGACAACGCCACCTATGCCGAGCAGGTCACCGTGCAAGGCAAGAGCCCCGGCAACTTCCAGATCATCATCGGAACGACGACCGGCGCGGCCGTTCCGACGGTGAGCCCGCCCGCGGCCTCGACGGCCGCTTTTCAGGTTCTCAATACCTCAGTCGCCATCATCGGCATCCGCATCGCCCCGACGGTAGCCGTGCCTTATGGCGTCTACGCCTCCTCCTCTTACCTGACGATGAGCTCGATCAGGATCACCGACAACGCGGGCAACATCAAGACGGCCGGCGTTTCGATCGCCGGGAACTGGAGCACCCTCGCCAATTCGACAGTGACCGTGCAGAACGCCTATGGAGTCAACCTCAACTCGACCTCGGGAACGCTCCTCTCGTATAGCACCGTGTCGGCGAATACGTCGCCGCTCGCGGCGCTCTACGACGCGGGCTCATCCAACATCATCGCCAACAGCTTCTTCAGCAATCCGGCCGGCAACGGCGTCACGCTCGATTTTCCCGCCTCCAACGAGTCCATAGTCTTGAGCACCATCACCAGCGCCAGCTCCAGCGCCGACGCTCTCCTTCTAGTTAGCGGCACGTCGAGCGACACGATCCAGGCCAGCTACGTCGCCAACTATGGCGGCGGCGTCGGGCTGCACCTCCATGGCGGCAACCATACGGTCCTTTCGAGCAGACTCTACGCTCCAGGCGGCTCCCCCGCGTACTCGTTATATCTGTCCGACGGTCATATGACGATCATCGGCGATGCCCTCCTGGGCTCTGGGATGCGGACCGATCCCGGCTCCGTTTCCAATTCGATAAGCCAGACCACGATCCCATATCTTTGGCTCTACGGCTCCTCGTCGAACACGATCACGCAGTGCGTCATCACCTCATTGAGCTCGGATGGGGCGGATTTCTCCGGCGCCTCCAACTTCAACACGATCGCCTTCAGCACGATCGCCGCCAACGGCGCCGGCGGCCTGGGTCTCTCGCTGGTCGCCTCCGCCTCCAACACGTTCGTCAACGACTACATCGCCGGCCCAACCGGGGCATCGTTCACCGGCTCCGATGGGAATCTGATCGCCGCCAGCGTCGTCGTCGCCAACGACCCCGCCGGGATCGGAGTGGCCGTCAGCGCGGGCTCGGGCGTGACCTTGACGTCCGACACGATCTCCGCTCTCGGAACAAGTCCGGGAAGCTCCGCTGTCCAGCTCCAGGCCGGGAACAGCGGCACGCTGCGGCTATCGACAAACGTCCTCGCCGGCGGTCAGTACACCGTCAGCATCGCCACGCAGGCGGCGGGAACGCAAGTCTGGCTCGCCTCCAACACCATCGTGCCCGCCCTCTCCAACGCCAGCGACACCGCGGGTCTCTATGTCAATGGCCTGCTCACCGGAGCCACGATCCAGAACAACGCCGTCGTCTGGCGGCAGAGAGGCTCTCAGACGGGCTACACGGCCTACGGCCTCTACGAGCAGTCAAGCTCGGGCATCAATTTCGATCATAACCGAGTCGATCTGCCCGGCCTTCTGACCGCGGGCTCGTTCGCGGCCGCCGCCTTCAACGGCTCGAGTCAGACCTCCTTCAAGTTCAACGACGTCAACTCCACCGGCGCGGCCCTCGCCAACGCCTACCTCGTCCAGCTCGTCAACGGCTCGACGGTCACGATTCGCGACAACGTCTTCCTGAGCTCGTTCTCGGTCACGGGCTCCTCGGCTTCGCTCTACGTCGATGCCGTCTCGGGCTTTAGCGCCGACTACAACGACTGGTTCAGCTCGACGTCCGCCAATGCTCTCGTCTGGGGCGCGAAGGCCTACGCCTTCCCTTGGAGCGGGGCGGTGGGCGCGGATGTCCATTCGATCGCGGGCAACCCGCTCTGGAACAACGCCGGCGCCGGCGTGGAGGATTTCCACCCTCGCTCGAGCGCCGGACGCTATGTCCCGCAGAGCGGGATCTTCGTTCAAGACGCCGCCGACTCGCCGACCATCGACGCCGCCGACCCGGCCGAAGGCTACGGCAACGAACCCGTCCCCAACGGCTTCACGACCAACCAAGGGTCTTACGGCAATACAGCGCAGGCGTCGAAGACCGCCCCGGCGCAAAACCCTTCCGTGGTCGCCGTGGCGATCTCGAGCGTCACGTTGACCTGGGCGAGCGCCCGCTCTCCAGCGACGATAGGCTATGTGGTGCAAGCCTCGACGGCGTCCGACTACTCCGGCGCCGTCTTTTCCTCGGCGACGTCGAACTCATCCCTGACCCAGCTCGCTGTCCAAGGACTCAACGGAAGCACCACCTATTTCCTGCGTTTGGGCACCACCTACAGCGGGGGCAACACCTACGTCAACGCGACGCCGTCGGCGGTCGACACTTTCGCTGTCCCCGCGGTCGGCGGGAAGGTCTACGCGGTCTGGCCGACGTCGATCACCTTGAACTGGGTCGCCTTGTCGAGCCAAGCCATAAGCTACGACATCGAGGCCTCCAGCGATCCGGCGTTCGGCGGCGTCTACGCGTCCAGCGCCACGGCCGGCCTGACGCAGAGCACGCTGACGGTCACCAACCTCGCCATCGACGCCACGTTCTATTTCCGGATCGGCACGTTCAACTGGGGCGGCGCGGCCACCTACGCCGTCGTCGGGTCGACCTATCTCGGCACCCCGCCCATCGCGATCGCGAACCTCGCCCCCGTCGCCTCCACCGGCGCCGACACCCAGGCCATCCTCTCTTGGACCGCGCCGGGAGCCGTCTGGAACCTTGGCACGGCCGCGAGCTACAACATCCGCTACTCGCAAAGCCTGATCACACCCGGGAATTTCGGCTCTGCTTCGGTCTGGAAGGCCTCGCGCGCCGTCTCCGGGCCAGTGGGAACGGCGGAGACCGAGACGATCGCGGGGCTGACGAGCGGCGTCACCTACTACTTCGCCTTGGAGACCGCGAACTCCTCGGGCAGCGTCTCGGGGCTGTCGAACGTCGTCTCTTACCTCACCGGGCAGGACGTGCTCGCCTTCGTCCGCTCCGTCACCCCCTCGGCGGGCCCCGCGGTCTCGATCTCGACCACCGTCGCTGTCGTCTTCTCCAAGAACGTGTCCACGAGCACGCTGGCGGGAGTCACCGTCACCGCCGTCCTCGACAACCTCGGCAACCCGATCAACCAGCCCGTCGCCGGCACGACCAACTACACCCAAGCGTCGGAGACCGTCGTCTTCTCGCCGGCGGCGCCGCTGACGAAGAACTACACCTACGCCGTGCAGATCGCCACCACCGTCAAGGACACGTTCGGCAACGCCGTCGCGGCGTCGAGCGCCGCCTTCGCGACGATCTTCGATCATACGCTGCCCAACGTCGTCTCGGCCGGGCAGGGCGCGCAGTTCGTCCTTCCCGCCGGGGCCTTCTCCGCCGACGGCCTCGTGACGGCGTCGACGTCGGCGCAGACCGCGGCGGTCCAGGCGGCCACGCAGAAGCTGCTCGCCATCGACCGCTTCGCCAACCCGGTGACCGTGCTCAACTTCTCCGCCTCCGACCTCTCGAGCAATCCCTTGCAGCCCTCGACGCCCCTGGCCGTGACCCTGCCGTTCAGCTCCACGGTCAAGCCCGGATTCGTCGACAACACCAACCCTCCGGTACGCGTCGACATGCTCGCGCTCTGGTGGCTCGACCCGACGACGCAGAGCTGGGTCCGCCTGCCCGGCTCGAGCGCCAACGCCGCGACCGGCAAGCTCGCCGCGACGGTGCCGCATTTCTCGACTTTCGCCCTCATCGGGTCGCAGGACGCCTCCTTGTCCAACGCTTTCGCCTTCCCGGTGCCGTACGTGCCCTCGAAGCAGTCGACGCGCGTCATCACCTTCCAGAACCTATCGAGCGCGGGCAGCATCCGGATCTTCACGGTCAGCGGCAAGCTCGTGCGCGAGCTCGACTTCAACGACGGCAGCGGCCAGGCGACCTGGGACGCCAAGAACTCCGCCGGCCGGGACGCGGCCAGCGGCCTCTATCTCTACGTGATCCAGAGCAGCGCCGAGACAAAAAAAGGAGAGCTGATCATCGTCCGATGAGCCACAAGACCCCGAAAGCCCCTCTCTTCGCCGCGCTGATCCTGGCCGCGGGCGCGCGTCTCGCCGCCGCCTCGGACCTCTCCAATGCCTTCGCCTTCCCGGTGCCTTTCGTGCCCTCCAAGCAGGCCGCGCGCGCGATCACGTTCCAGAACCTCTCGAGCTCCGGGCGCATCCGCATCTTCACGCTCCAGGGCAAGCTCGTGCG
>CAZZGQ010000073.1:0-12448 GCA_964653765.1 uncultured Elusimicrobia bacterium
CCTTGTGGCTGTCCTGGGACGAGGTGGTCCCTCCGTTGTTCTGCGACGCGGGCCCCGACGACGCGGGAGAGGCCGCGGCCGCGCCCTTGTTGCAGGTCGCGGCGCATTGCTGGGCATCGGAATTGTCGCTGTCGCCGTTCTTGAGCTGCGGGTGCTGCGCCAGGTCCTGGTTCGCCTTGCACTGGCTGATGCCGGCCTGCGTGTAGGACTGGTCCGCCGGCGCGCCGCCGGTCGGCGGCTTGTCGTTGATCGCCCCTAGCTCCTGGCAGGTCTGGCCCGGCTTGCCGCCGCCCATCGATGGGGTGGGCATGTTCGACTTCTGCTTCTCGGCCTCGTGCGGCGTCTTCGAGTCGGCCAGATTCGGCTGCTTCTTCTCGTCGAGCGCCGGCTCCGCGCCGCCTTGCCGAGGCTTGTCGCCCGGTCCGAGGCCGCCCGCGCCGGTGGCCCCGCCGCCGGGAGCGACGGCGAAGGAGCCGGCATGCGTGTTCTGCAGCACGTCCACCTGCTGCGCGCTGAAGCCCTTCATGTCCTCGGCCGAGACCTTGGGACCGCCGCGCCAGGCGGCCCGAGCCGCGGCGTGCTTGAGGTCGCCGACGATCATGCCCGTGCCGCCTTCGCCGCGGAAGACGCCGTCGGAGCGCGCCGCCGGCGCCGAAGCGCCCGAGGAGCCGCCCGAGGAGCCCAGGCCCGGCAGGCCGCCCGACGCGAGGTGAGGCGCGGCGAAAGGCTTGGCCGGCGCGGACACGCCCGCTTTCGCGGCGGCCACGGCAGCCGACCAAGCGGCGTTGTCCGCCGAGGGCGAGGACGAAGGCGCGGCTTCGGACGCCGCGGTCTCCGCATGGCCGCCGCCCCACGGCGAGAGCGTCATCAGCCGCTCGATCCACGGCTTGTCCTCGGGAGCGAGCGGCGCGTCGGGCTTCCTCTCCTCGAAGAGCCGGCCCTTGCCCGCCTCCTTGGGCGGGCTCATCACCGCCGTCAGCACGATGCAGAACAGCAAGAGAGCCGCGAGCACGGCGGCGCCGTAGCGCTTGAGCGTCTCAGGGTCCGTGTCGCGTGAACGCCCCGGCTTGGCGACCAAGTTGGACGTGTCGATCTCAGGCGGCTTGCGAGGATCCTCGGGCGGCATGTCCCTGCGAGGATAGCGGTCCCCCCAAGTCCCGTCAAGGTGGCCCGCCCAAAGCCGATTATCCTAGAATCCCGCGCCATGCCGCTCACCAAGGGCCTCCATCACCTCGGCCTGACCGTCTCCAAGCTCGAGGAGACCGCGGCCTTCTTCACCTCCCTCCTCGGCTGGAAGGAGCTCAAGCGCGACCCCGAGTACCCCGCGATCTTCGTCTCCGACGGCACGATCACGGTCACGCTTTGGAAGAACCGCGAAGAGCCCGCCGTCCCCTTCGACCGCGCCCGCAACGTCGGCCTCCAGCACGCCGCGTTCCAAGTGGAGAGCGAGCAAGCTCTGAAGCAGCTCCATCAGCGCCTGATCGAGCGCGGCATCGAGATCCAATTCCCCCCGCAAGCCCGCGCCGCCGGCGGCCTGCACCTCTTCTGCTTCGAGCCGAGCGGGATCCGCCTCGAGTTCGTCTGGCCGGGCTGACCGATCTTGTGCCTGGGCACAATGTATGGATACTGATGCTAGCAACAGTATCTCAGGGCCCCGCAGCGGCTCGGGAGCGGTCGCAGTCGATCCTGAGCGTCCCGAGCGACTACAGGGGCTTGCGGAAGCTGACGACGCGGTAGCGCACGATCCCGAGCGCCGAGAGCAGAAACAGCAGCACCGTCGGCCAGGCCATGCCGGTCTCCCCGCTCCCGAAGGCGCCGGCGGCGCTCAGGCGCATCAGGTTGAAGTACGTGGGCAGCGTGCCCAGGGTGATGTCGCGCTCGCGCTCGACGACCAGGCCGGCCTCGCGCGCCATGGCGGCGTAGTCGCCCTCGGTCCAGCCCTTGCCGAGCGTGCCGTAGCCGCGGCTGATCGTGCTCTCGAAATAGCGGCCGACGGCGCCGCCCTGGGTCTTCGCGCTGAGCGGGACGAAGTCCGAGAGCGACAGCAGGCCGCCCGGCTTCAGGGCGCGCGCGGCTTCCTTCAAGAAGTCCAAGCGCGACGGGAAATGGAAGATGCACTCCACGGCGAGGATGGCGTCGAAGGCGGCGGTGGCCAGCGGCAGCTGGCAGGCGTTGCCGCGCAGCAGGGTCGCGCGGCCGGCGTCGGCGACGGCGAGCTGGCGCCCGTCGAAATTGACTCCGACGAGCCTCGACTTCGGCAGGCGCTCGCTCAGGCGGCGCAGCGTGCCGCCGAAGCCGCAGCCCACGTCGGCCAGCGTCATGCCGTCGCGCGGCCGCACGCCTTCGATCACGGCGTCGTCCAGCTGCGCCATGGCGCGCTGGAAATCGACGTCGGAGAAGCCCACGCTCCACGGCGTGGGCCAATAGCCCCAATGGACGTGGCGCGAGAAGACGGCGGCGCCGCGGTCGCCGCGCCGGCGGCCCTCCAGCAGCAGGTCGAAGTAAGGCAGCTGCACGGGAGGATTGTAGCCTATCCGGCGCGGCGAGCCGCGGGAACGATCAAGGCTGCGGCGTCATCCGCAGGTACGGCTTGAGCTGCTTGAAGCCCTTCGGGAACTTCTTCTTCAGCTCTTCCTGGTCCTGGATCGACGGAAGGATGATGCACTCCTGGCCCTGCTTCCAGTTGGCCGGCGTGGCCACGCTGGCGCGGTCGCTGAGCTGCAGGGCGTCGATCACGCGCAGGATCTCCTCGAAGTTGCGGCCCGTCGCGGCGGGGTAGGTCATCATGAGCCGGACCTTCTTCTTGGGATCGATCACGAACACGGTGCGCACCGTGAACGTCTCCGACGCGTTGGGGTGGATCATGCCGTAGAGCTGGGAGACGCGGCGGTCCTCGTCGGCGATGATGGGATAGTCGACGCGCGCCTTCTGCGTCTCGGCGATGTCCGTCAGCCAGCCCTCGTGCGACTTCACGGAGTCGACGCTCAACGCCAGCACTTTCACGTGCCTCTTCGCGAACTCCGGCATCAGCCGGGCGACGACGCCCAACTCCGTCGTGCAGACGGGCGTGAAATCCTTCGGGTGAGAGAAAAGCACGCCCCAACTGTCGCCGAGGAACTCATGGAAGGAGATGGTCCCCTTCGTGGACTCGGCGGAGAAATCCGGAGCGATGTCGCCCAGGCGCACGGCGCCCTGGGGCTTCTGCTGCGCGGCGGCGGTCTTGGTCATGTAGCGGCCTCCTTTGAGGAGGCGATGCTACAACTCGCGGTTGACGTCGCGAGGACGGCCCATTTCTTTTTTGATGTAGGCCGCGCGCGCGGCGTCGGAGGGGTGATCGCCGGAGCGGAACATCCGGAAGCGCAACCAGAGGCTCTCGTTCGCGGCGCGCTCGCTGAAGTTTTCCAAGATCCCCCGGCCTCCTGTCATCCAGACCGAGAAGAGGTCGGCGCGGCGCTCGCGCAGGCGATACCAGGCGAAGGACAGGAAGCCGCCGAGGGTCAAGGCGAGCACGCCGAAGACGATGAAGGGAGCGGACCCCGCGCCGAAGCCCAGGACGCCCAACCACAGGGAGTTCGTCGCCGAGACGGGATCCGCCGCCTGGAGGGCCGCCAAGGCGACCGCCGTCGCCGTCGCGTAGTTCGCCGCTTCGTACGAGAAGATCCCGTGGGTGACCGACTTGCCGAGATCGCCGAACGCGTATCGCTCGGCCGTATCGCCGTAATGCGCGTGGGCGAGCTCATGGGCCAGGATGCCGTCGATCTGCTCGTCGCTCCGGCGCAGCCAGTCGTCCCCGACGGTGACCTCGGCGTAGGAATCGAGCTCCTCGCCGGAGATCGACATGTTGTCGGCGCCGAAGCCGTTGTGGATGAAGACCTTCGGCCTCCTCCACGGAGGGACGCCGACGTCGGCGAGAAGGAAATCCAAGCGGGCTTCCACGCGCTTCTTCAAGGCCCCTTGATCCGCCGGGCTGAGCTGGCTGCGCGCGTCGTCCTGCCACTGCGCGTCGTATTGGGCGCGCACGCCCCTGGCGGCTCTGTAGGCGATATAGCCGGGGATCGCCGCGTAGACGCCCATGCCGACGCCGATCGCCACGACGCCTGCGGCCGTCAGGATCCGCGAGCCCCAGCGCGACCCGCGCTCGGCCGCGACGAGCGCGCGGAATTTCGGCGCCTCAGCCAGCGACAAGCGGCCGACGGGCAAGGGCGTGGTGCGCCGCGAGACGCGCGCCAGCCTCTCCTCGAAGCGGGACATCGGCACCCCTGGGACCGTGGCGACCGAGCGGGCCGCAGCCCGGCGTTGAGCCTCACCGTCGAAGAGATCGCGTCCGGGCTGGACGCCGGCTTCCGCGGGCGCGCCGGCGTCGGGGGAGGAGCCGACCGCCGGGTCCGGCTGGTCGCGAGGTACCGAGAGCTCGGGAAGCGCTTCGCGCGCTCCGCTCTCGCCCGTCGCGGCTTCGGAGCCGACCGCGGCGGGAGCCGTCCGCGCGGCGGCGGCGTCCACGGACAGGGCGTGCGCGGCCGCGTCTCGCGCGTCGACGCCGGCCTCCGACGGAGCCGCGATCGACAGCGTGACGGGCACGATAGGCGACGGCGCCTGCGGCACGGCGACGCCGTCGGCTTGGGGAGCGGTCCCCCGCTCGCCCGCGCGCGCGGCGGCGGCGAGGCAGAACGCCAGGAGGGCCGCCAGCATCATCCTCATATGGAGCGAGTGTAGCGGCGGTCCCTTCCCGTTGCCAGGGGTCTTTAGGCCCAAGCCGGCGACCGCGCTTGAAGGGCTTTTCCCTAAAAAGATTCAATCTCCGCGGTGGCCACGGACTGGGACCGCAAAGACCTCATCGGCCTCGAGCCTTTGAGCGCCAAGGAGATCGAGGCGATCCTCGACGCCGCCGCTCCTTTCGCGGAAGACCCGCGCTCCCGCCACGACCTCCTCTCCGGCCGCGCCGTCGCCTTCGTCTTCTCCGAGCCCTCCACGCGCACGCGCAGCTCCTTCGAGATGGCGGCGCGCCGCCTGGGCGCCGAGGTCCTGGGGTTCTCGGTCTCGGCCTCCAGCTCCGCCAAGGGCGAGACGCTGCTCGACACGATGCGCAATCTCGAGTCGATCGGCGTCGAGTACTTCATCGTGCGCCATGAGGTCTCGGGCGTGCTGGCGCCGCTCTCCCCCGTCGTGAAAGCCTCGCTCGTCAACGCCGGCGACGGCGCCCACGAGCATCCTACGCAGGCGCTGCTCGACCTCTTCACGCTGCGCAAGCGCAAGGGGACGATCAAGGGCCTGAACGTCGTGATCCTGGGCGACATCACGCACAGCCGCGTGGCGCGCTCCAACATCCACGCTTTGAAGAAGCTCGGCGCGCGCGTGACGGTCTGCGGCCCGGCGGCGCTGATCCCCAAGGGCATCGAGCGCATGGGCGCGCGCGTGAGCCACGATCTCGACGCCGCCTTGAAGGACGCCGACGCCGTCAACGTGCTGCGCCTGCAGCTCGAGCGCCAGAACCAGAACCTGGTCGCCTCGCTGCCGGACTACTCCAAGCGCTACGGCCTGACGGCGGCGCGCATCGCCGACCATAAGAACCTGCTGATCCTGCATCCCGGACCGATCAACCGCGGCGTGGAGCTCGATTCCGCCGCGGCCGACGGGCCGCAGTCGGTCATCCTCGAGCAGGTCGCCAACGGCGTAGCCGTGCGGATGGCGGCGCTGTCGCTGCTCGCCGAGTGGAGGGCTCGAAATGCCCGATGAACGGCTGCTGATCGTGGGCGGGACGGTGGTGGATCCCGAACAGAAGATCGAGGCGATCAAGGACGTCCTCATAGAGAACGGGCGGATTGCCGAAGTGGCCGCAGGGTTGGAAAGGAAACCTTCATATTCCGGCGTGACCCGCATCTCCGCCAAGAATATGTGGGTCACGCCGGGGCTGGTGGATATGCATGTTCATTTGCGCGAGCCCGGCCGCGAGGGCGACGAGACGATCGCCACGGGGACGAAGGCCGCGGCGCGGGGCGGCGTGACCACGGTGCTGGCGATGCCCAACACCGAGCCCGCCATCGATTCCCCGACTCTCGTGCGCTTCGTGACGGCGAAGGGCAAGGCGGAGGGCGCGGTGAACGTCCTCTGCGCCGGCGCCGCCACGATGGGCCAGAAGGGCGAGCGGCTGACGGAGGCCGGCCTCCTGAAGGAAGCCGGCGCCGTGGCCATCACCGACGACGGCCGGCCGGTGATGAACTCGGGCGTGATGCGCCGCGCGCTCGAGTACACGCGCGACTGCGGGCTGCTCTTCATCGATCATTGCGAGGACGACCACTTGAGCCAGGGCGGCTGCGTGCACGAGGGCGCCGCCGGCACGGCCAAGGGCCTGCGCGGCATGCCGTGGGCCAGCGAGACGGTGATGGTCGTGCGCGACATCGCGCTCTGCGAGCTGACCGGCGCGCCGGTGCACATCGCCCACATCAGCGCCGCGCAGAGCGTGGAAGCCGTGCGCTCCGCCAAGAAGCGCGGCCTGCCCGTCAGCGCCGAGGCCACGCCCCACCACTTCTCCCTTTGCGACGACGACATCGAAGGCTACGACGCCAACTTCAAGATGAACCCGCCGCTGCGGAGCAAGGCCGACCGCGAGGCGATCCT
The DNA here is from genome assembly GCA_964653765.1 of uncultured Elusimicrobia bacterium. Lineage (GTDB taxonomy): Bacteria > Elusimicrobiota > Elusimicrobia > UBA1565 > UBA9628 > JAGWUP01. Next base: position 6,616 of record CAZZGQ010000073.1, read on the forward strand.
CGAGGGCCTTTCCGACGGCACGATCGACACGATCGCCACCGATCACGCCCCGCACAGCGAGCACAAGAAGGCGCTGGGCGTCACGCTCGCCCCGTTCGGCGTGATCGGCCTGGAGACCTCGCTGGCGCTGGCGCTGACCCGCCTCGTCGCCAAGAAGGTGCTCACGCGCAAGCAGCTGGTCGAGCGCATGAGCGCGGCGCCGGCGCGGCTGCTCGGCCTCAAGACCAAGGGCTCGCTGCGCCGCGGCATGGACGCCGACGTCACCGTCATCGATCCCAGCGCCTCCTGGACCCCCGCGCCGCCGTTCCAGTCCAAGAGCCGCAACACCCCCTTCAGCGGTGCCCGCCTGAAAGGCGCGGCGCGCTACACGATCGTCGGCGGGCGCGTGGTTCATGGTTTATGACATCGCCAAGCCGATCCTCTTCCGGCTGGATCCCGAAAAGGCGCACGATCTGGTCTGCGGGATGTTGAGGATCGGCGCGGCAGTCCCCGGCGGCGCCCTCGCTGTCCGCGCCCTGGCGGGCGCCGCGCCGAGGAGCCTCGAGACGAGCGCTTTCGGCCTCTCGTTCCCCAATCCTCTCGGATTGGCCGCCGGCTTCGATAAAGACGCCCGCATGCTCGCTATTCTTCCGTCTCTCGGTTTTGGCTTCATCGAGGTCGGCTCCATCACCCTCCGCCCCCAACCCGGCAACCCCAAGCCGCGCATGTTTCGATTACCGGAACACCGCGCCCTGATCAACAGGATGGGCTTTAATTCGAAGGGCGCGGAAGCTGCCGCGAGATCCTTGTCAGCCGTTCGTCGTACGGTTCCTACCGGAGTGAACCTCGGCCTCAACAAAGATTGCCCCAAGGACCGCGCCGCCGAAGAGTACGCGCAAACGTTCTCTCTGCTGAAGGACCACGGCGATTACTTCGTCGTCAACGTCTCCTCGCCGAACACCGCCGGCCTGCGCGACCTCCAGGAAAAGCGCCACCTCGAGCTGATCCTCGAGGCCATCCAGGGGCGCAACGCCGCCAAGAAGCCGCTGCTGGTCAAGATGGCGCCCGATCTCACAGACGCCCAGCTCGACGACATCCTCGACGTGGCGACGCGTTGGGCCGACGGCGTGATCGCGACGAACACGACGATACGGCGTCCCGGCATTCCCGTCCAGGATTTCGAGCGACAAGGCGGGCTCAGCGGAGAGCCCTTGCGCGCCTTGTCGCTCGAGCTCATCCGCAAGATCCGCTCCCGCAGCGCCCTGCCGATCGTCGGCGTCGGCGGCATCATGTCCGGCGCCGACGCCCTCGACAAGATCCTGGCCGGAGCCTGCCTCGTGCAGCTCTACACCGGCCTGATCTACCGCGGCCCGTCCGCCGCGCCGATGATCCTGCGCGAGCTCGAGGCGTCGCTGCGGGCGCGAGGCTTCAAGTCCGTGGCCGAGGCCGTGGGCCAGGAGCGCCGCGCCGAATGACCGAGCTCATCGTCGCCTTGGACGTCGCCACGCTGCGCGAGGAGAAAGAGCTCGTCGAGACGCTGCACGGCACGGTCACGTTCTTCAAGGTGGGCCTGCAGCTCTTCACCGCCCACGGCAAGAAAGCCGTCGAGGTCGTGCAGAAGGCCGGCGGCCGCGTCTTCCTCGATCTCAAGCTCCACGACATCCCGCAGACCGTCGCCCTGGCCGTGAGGGAAGCGCAGAAGCTCGGGGTCGAATCGCTCTCCGTCCACCTCTCCGGCGGCGCGGCGATGCTGCGCGCGGCGCTGGAGCTGCCCGCCCACCCCAAGCTCTGGGGCGTGACGATGCTGACGAGCCTCACCGACGACGACGCCAAGCTCTTCCACGACCAAGCGTCTCTGCCGCGCGTCGTGGAGCGCCTGGCCGCCCTCGGCCGCCAGGAAGGCGTCGACGCCACGATCTGCTCGCCGCAGGAGGTGGGCCGGCTGCGCAAGCTGTTCAAAGGAGCGCGCTTCGTCACCCCCGGCATCCGCCCCGCCGGCGCCGATTTGAACGACCAGAAGCGCGTAATGACGCCGCAGGAAGCGGCGGCCCTGTCGATCGACTACATCGTGGTCGGCCGGCCGATCACGCACGCCCCGGATCCTTTGAAAGCCGCCCACGACATCCTGGCCTCGATGAAGCGGACCAATCCCCACGCCCTGGAGCAGCCGCGATGATGGATCCCAGCGAAACTGGTCGCGCTACCAGTTTCAGTCGACTGGGTTTGAAACCCGTCATTCGGGGGTCCCGAAAATGACCGGCGAAGACGTGCTGAAGATGTTCGAGGAGACGGGCGCCCTGCTCAAGGGCCACTTCCTGCTTTCGTCGGGCCTGCACAGCCCGCAATACATGCAGTGCGCGCTGCTCCTCGCCCATCCCAAGCGCGCCGAGCAGCTCGGCGCCGCGCTCGCCAGGCTCTCGCCCGACAAGCCCGATCTCGTCGTCTCCCCCGCCATGGGCGGGCTCATCATCGGGCAGGAGGTGGCGCGGGCTTTCGGCGTGCGCCACTATTTCGCCGAGCGCGAGAACGGCGTGATGACCATCCGCCGCGGCTTCTCGGTGAAGCCCGGCGAGAAGATCGTCGTCGTCGAGGACGTGGTGACGACGGGCAAATCGTCGCAGGAAGTGATCGACCTGCTCGAGTCCTTCGGCGGCAAGGTGACGCGCGTGATGTCGGTCGTCGACCGCAGCGGCGGCGACACCAAGCTCAAAGTGCCGCGCCACAGCCTCCTCCAGCTTTCGATCCCCAGCCACAAGGCCGACGCCTGCCCGTTGTGCAAGCAAGGCACGCCCTTCATCAAGCCCGGTTCCAGGACCCAACCCAAATGACCGCCACCACCTACAAGAAAGCCGGCGTGAACACCAAGCTCGCCGACCAGCTCGTCGATCACATCGCCGCCAGCAACCCCGCCATCGGGGGCTTCGCCGGGCTGCTGCCGCTCAACGAGCCGGGCGCGGCTTCCGACTACAGCCTCGTCGCCTGCACCGACGGCGTGGGCACCAAGCTCAAGATCGCCTTCCTGCTGGGCAAGCACGACACGATCGGCATCGACCTCGTGGCGATGTGCGTCAACGACCTGATCTGCTGCGGCGCCAAGCCGCTGCTCTTCCTCGACTACTACGCCACCGGGGCGCTGGAGCTTAAGCGCTCCAAAGCGATCATCGCCGGCATCATGGAAGGCTGCAAGCAAGGCCGCTCCCTGCTGCTCGGCGGCGAGACGGCCGAGATGCCCGGCTTCTATGCCAAGGGCGAGTACGACTTGGCCGGGTTCTCCGTCGGGATCGTCAAGCGCTCCCAGGTCATCGACGGCTCCGGCATCGAGGCCGGCGACGCCATCATGGCGCTGCCCTCCTCCGGCTTCCATTCCAACGGCTACTCGCTCATCCGCGGCATCTTGAAGGGCGCAAAGCTGAAGAATTGGGGCAAGAAGCTGCTCACGCCCACGCGCATCTACGTCGATGACGTCGCGCGGCTGCAGACCGGGCTCGAGGCCGAAGGCCACCGCATCCTGGGCATGGCGCACATCACGGGCGGCGGCCTCGTCGAGAACGTGCCGCGCTTCCTGCCCGAGGGCCGGCGCGCCCTCATCCGCCGCGAGACCTGGGCCGTCCCGGCGATGTTCCGCGAGCTCCAGAAGCTCGGCCGCGTCCCCGAGGACGACATGTGGACGACCTTCAACATGGGCCTGGGCCTGGTCTTCGTGGTGCGGCGCGACAGCGTGGCGCTGACGAGAGCGCTCCTGCCGGACGTCCTTGAAGTCGGCGAGATCGTCCATGGCGCCAACGAGGTCGAGCTGGATTGAAGAAGATCGCCGTCTTCGCCTCCGGCGAAGGCACCAACCTCCAGGCGCTGCTGGACGCCTGCGCGGCCAACCGCATCCGCGGCCGCATCACGCTCGTCGTCTCCAACAACGCCGACGCCGGCGCCCTGCGCCGCGCCAAGCGCGCCGGCGTCGAGACCCTCGTCTCGAACAACAAGGATTTCGCCACACCCGAGGAATACAACGCCTTCCTCGCCTACGAATGCCAGAAGCGCGGCATCGACCTCATCTGTCTCGCCGGCTTCATGCTCTTGCTGCGCGCCCCGCTGCTGAAGGCCTTCCCATGGCGCATCATGAACGTGCATCCCTCGCTGCTGCCGGCCTTCGGCGGCAAGGGCATGTACGGCCGCCACGTGCACGAGGCCGTGCTCAAGTCCGGCACGCGCGTCAGCGGCTGCACCGTCCATTTCATCGACGAGATCTATGACCGCGGCCACATCGTCACGCAGGCCACGGTCCCCGTTCTGCCGAACGACACCCCGGAGACGCTGGCCGCGCGCATCCGCGCCCAGGAGCATTGGATCTACGCCAAGGCCGTCTCCCTATACTGCGAGGATCGACTGAAAGTGGAAGACAAAGGGATCGAGATTCTGCCGTCGCCGAAGGATCGCTCCACGCGCGTCAAGCGCGCGCTGCTGTCGGTGTCGGACAAGACCGGCTTGGTCGAGTTCGCCCGCGGCCTCCAGGAGATGGGCGTCGAGCTCGTCTCCACCTCGGGCACGGCCAAGATGCTGCAGCAGGAAGGCCTCGAGATCCGGGCGCTCGACACGGTCACCGGCTTTCCCGAGATCCTCTCCGGGCGCGTGAAGACGCTGCACCCGAACATCCACGGCGCCATCCTGTTCCGGCGCAAGGATTCCGCGCAGGCGCGCGAGGCCGAGCTCTTCGGCATCGAGCCCATCGACATCGTCGTCGTCAACCTCTACCCTTTCGCGCAGACCGTGGCCAAGGCCAGCGATCCTTTCTCGCTCGACGTCATCGAGCAGATCGACATCGGCGGCGTGGCGCTGATCCGCGCCGCGGCGAAGAACTTCGAGGACGTCGCCGTGCTCACCTCGCCGTCCGACTACAAGACCGTCCTCGACGAGCTGGCCAAGAACCAAGGTCAGCTGCCGCAGGAGACGCGCCGCGATCTCGCGCTGAAGGCCTTCCGGCACACGGCGCAGTACGACACGATGATCGCGAACGCCTGGTCGGGCGCCTCCAAGCCCGCCTCGACGGAGCGGTTCCCCGAAGAATTGACGGTCAAGCTGTCCCGCGTCCAAGCCCTGCGCTACGGCGAGAACCCGCACCAGAAGGCCGCCCTGTATCGTTGGTCGGACGCCCAGCCCAGCTTCAAGCAGCTCCACGGCAAGGAGCTCTCCTACAACAACCTGCTCGACGCCCAGGGCACCTGGGACGCCGTCAACGAGTTCGAGCAGCCGGCCGCCGTCATCTTCAAGCACGTCACGCCTTCTGGCATCGCCGTGGGCGAGAATCAGCTCGACGCCTTCAACGCGGCCTGGGCCTGCGATCCCCTGTCGGCGTTCGGCGGCGTGCTGGCCTTCAACCGGCCGCTCACGGCCGCCGTGGCGCAGCTGCTCTCCAAGCGCTTCGTCGAGGTCATCGTGGCCCCGGGCTACGAGCCCGAGGCCCTGCAGCTCATGAAGCAGAAGCCCAACGTGCGGCTGCTCGAGCGCCAAGCCAAGCCGTCTTCCCGCATCCAGCTGCGCTCCCTCGACGCCGAGATCCTCGCCACCGATCCCGACCGACTGCTGCTCGGCGATCAGTGGAAGGTCGTCAGCAAGCGCGCGCCCACGCCCGACGAGGAAGCGGCGCTGCGCTTCGCCTGGGCCGCCTGCAAGCACGTGAAATCCAACGCCATCGTGCTGGCCGGGCCCACGGCCACCGTCGGCATCGGCGCGGGCCAGATGTCGCGCGTGGACTCCGTGCACATGGCCGGCGTCAAGTTCAAGGAATACCTGCGCGCCGGCAGCCAAGGGCCCAAGGCCCTCGTCCTCGCCTCCGACGCCTTCTTCCCCTTCCGCGACGGCA
>CAZZGQ010000074.1:0-12404 GCA_964653765.1 uncultured Elusimicrobia bacterium
CGGCGGGCGGGGCCGACTCGGCGAAGAGCGCTTGCAGCTCCTGGACGGCGCCCTGGCTCTTCAGCCAGCCTTCGAAGAGCCGGACGGCGGATTCGCTGGAGGAGCGGCCGGCGGCCTCGAGGGCGGCTTCCATGAGCGGGACGGCCATGCCGCTGTCGAGGCAGCGGCGCAGGCCTTCGATCATCGCGGGGGTGATCGGCAGGAACGGCGGCGGATCGTCCATGAAGCGGGTCAGGCGCGCCAAAACGCGGCGCAGGCCCGCGGCGGCCGGCTCCTTGTCGAGGTCGAAGCGGCCTTCGAGCGCCTTCTTCAGCGCTTCCTCGTGGAGCCGGCGGACCGTGGCGGCGTAATCCGGGGCGTCGCGGTCGGGTAGCGGGCCCACGCGCAGCGGCTCGCCCTCGGCGCGCAGGCGGTCGAGGCCGTCGCAGAGCTCCTTGCCGAGGACCTCGCGCAGCAGCCGCTCTTTGTCGTCGTAGGCGGCGAGCATGAGCTTGCCCCAGAGGCGGGAGTCGCCGGCGTAGCGCTCCCAGAGCCCGGCGTCGTCCGTCTTGCCGACGACAGCGGCGGCGTCGCGCTCCAGGTCCCGCGGCTTCGGCGGCTCGTCCCACGGCGAGACCTTGGCGCTCTGCGCGTACGAGGGCAGGCCCGACGGCTGCCACTGCCCCGACTGGTACAGCCGATACGCCGCGGGCAGGGCGAGCGAGGCGACGATGGGCGCGTAGCGGCCGGGGCTCTGCACGGTGGTGCGGGTGCGCACGACGGCGGTGGCGGCGGGAAAGTCGACGTTCCAGCCGGCGGAGCGCAGCGCCGCGGTCACGCCCGAGGGGACGAGGGCCAGCCCTTCCGCCGGCGGCTCCTGGACGAAGAGCTCGTCCACCGTCCAGCGCGGGCGCGCGCCCTTGGCCAGGCGCGAGCGCATGCCGTCGCGCGAGGCCAGGGTCTCGAGGCCGTCCTGGATCGACTGGCCGTTGAGGTCGAGCGCGAGATCGGAGACGGCGCCGGCGTACTTGCCGGCCATGAGGTGGACGTAGGCGTTCTCGATGAGCGCCTTGCCGATGTTCTGGGAGTTCACGTTCTTGACGCGCAGCACCTCGGTGCCGTCGCGCTGGCCGGCGGGGCCGTCGTACTCGCGCAGGCGGCGGACCGTGATGTCGACCAGCCGCCCCTCCTCGTCGCGCACGGGCACGAGGGCGATCTCGCGCAGGCGGCCGCCGCTGGCCGTGCGCACGATCACCTCGTCGGCGCCGCCGAAGACGGTGAAGAAGCCGATGCCGAAGAAGCCGGCGCCGCCCTTGCGCATGCGCTCCGAGAGCGTGTCGGCGATCTGCTTGGCGGCCGAGGCGTCGTCGGCGCCGGCGCCGGAGACGGTCTTCTCGAGCCAGGAGACGAGGGCGGAGTCCTTGACCGCCGCGGCGTCGAAGAACTCCCCGAGCAGGCGCTGCGCCTTCTCCTTGGCGTCGCCGCCGAGCGCAAGGAATCCCCGCACCTCGTCGGCCATGGTCTTGGTCGTGGCCTCCGGCACGAGCATGGCCTGCAGGAAGCGGCTGAGCTTCATGCCCACGCCGTCGCGCACGGAGACGATCCAGCGCGAGCCGTCCTCGGAAAGGAAGCTGCGCAACGCGATGCGCGGCTCGACGGGGCGGCCGAGACGGCGCGCTTCACGCAGCGCGTCGCGGGCGTTTTGAATAAGCTCGCGGATCCAGACCGGCGCGGAGATGCCCTGGCTGCGCACGACGCCGCGCACCGACGATAGGTCGGCGGCCTCGTTCTCGGCCAGGCCGCTGAAGGTGCGCTCGAAGCCGGGCAGACCCAGCTCGTCGAGCTCGGAGGCCGAGGCCTTGCGGGCGGCGGCGATCAGCCGGCTCAACGACTGACCTTGCATCGGGAGAGGGAAGTAGGGCCCCGTCGGGGCGTCGTCCTTCTCGCGGCGCAGCAGGCTCTCGGCGCCGTCCTTGAGGATCTGCCGGAAGAGCTGTATGGCCGGCGGCAGCGAGCGCAGGATGCCGGCGTCGGTGACGTTGAGGTAGGCCAGCCGCTCGCCGTAGCTCCCGTCGGTGGTCAGGATCGGCGGCAGCATCGCCTCCCTGACGTCGCCGAGCAGTTCCGGCACGGCCTCGAGGAGATCGAGATAATGGCCGGCGACGGCGTCCGGAGAGCCGATGTCCAGGCGATAGACGCGGTCGACGAGCTCGAAGACCTCGCGCAGCCACTCCGGCCGCGAGACGTTGGCGCGGGCCAACGCGTCGAGCCGCTCGCGAATCGAGACGTCGATGGCGGAGCGCGCCCCGTGCAGGCTCATGAAGAGCCGCGCCGGCGACCAGCTCGGCATCGTGGCCGCCACGAACGGCGCGCCCGCGCGGGTCTCCTCGGGCAGCGCGTCCAGGAAGGCCCGGTCGCGCTTCACCTCCGCCCGGAGCTCCTTGGGCGAGCCGCGATAGCCCTGGTAGCCGTAGGGGACCGTCCACCAGTGGAAGTCGATGGGAGCGAAGGTCGCGGCCGGCAGGCCGGTGACGCGGGCGGCGGCGCCGGAGTAGCTGCGATCGGGGTTGTAGCTGAAGTGCATCCGCAAGGGAGGCGCGTCCTTGGCGCAGACGTCGACGGCGTGGCCCGAGGAGAGCGCCGGGCGCGCGTACACGACGCCGTCGCGCAGGACGGCGGCGTCCGGCGCGACGTCGGGCGCGGCGGCGAGGGTCTCCCCATCGCCGTCGCAGAAGAGGCGCACGGCCTTGTCGCCCTCGAGGCCGTCGATGTGGTAGAGGTCCGGACCCAGGCGCTTGACCTGGACGAGGCGGAGGTCGTCCAAGAAGCCGGCGCCCCACGTGCCGTTCTTCGCGTCGTAGCCCATGAGGCCGTCGGGACCCATCGCGAAGATCAGGTCGGAGATCACCGCCTGAAATGGCCCGGGCGCCGCGATGATCCCGCGATCCGGGTGATAGAGCCGGTGCGGCGTCTCGTTGGACTGGGATGGTATGCTGAGGACGAAGCGCCCGTCGGGCAGCGGCCACGCGGCGAGCTCGCTGGTGTTGTTCTGGTAGCGCGGCAGCGGCGCCGCGGGCTCGCCGTCCCAGCGCGCGCTCTTGCCGGAGACGGTGAGCGAGCGCAGCTCGAGCATGCTTCGGCCCCAGAAGCGGTAGGAAACGAAGCGGTCCACGCCGCCGCGGCTCTCCAGGTGGAGCAGCGTGGCGCCGGCCGGCAGATCGTCGAAGACCTTCTCGACGACCCCCGGCTCCAGGTCGACGCGGAACAGTTGGTGGCGGCGGCGGAGGTAGAGGCCGCCGCCGGGCGTCGGCACGAGCTCCGGATTGTGGATGGTGATCGGCCCCCAGCGGTGCAGCAGCCGCTCGCTACGGCCGTCGAAGGCGTAGAGCCCGTCGCGCTTCCAGGGCCGATCGTAGTGGCGCACGTAGACCAGCTCCTTGTCCGTGACCGCGGGCTCTCCCAGGGTCTTCACCCGCTGGAGCCGCCCCGCCGGGTCGCGCAAGAAGAGCCGGCTCGCGTTCTTGTTCCTGAAGGCGCCCCCCCAGGGCGCGCGCAGCTCGAGCAGGTTCGACGTCGCCGCGAGGGGCGTCCACTTCGCCCACGACCACGGCCGCTGCCAGCCGTCGAAGGCCTTGAAGGCGCCGCGCAGGACCCGCACGGAGCGGCGGCCCACGTAATAGGCTCTGCCGGCCAGCCAAAGTAGTAAGGCGGCGGCCAGGCCGGCGACGCCGATAAGGACGTAGGGGACCCAATCGGGGGTGTCGCCGGAGCTCGAGTAGCCGCGCGAGGAAGGAACGTGCGACCGGTAGTCCTGCGGCGCCGTCTCGCCGCCGAACCAGCTCGGGAAATGGTCCTGCAGCCACGCGCGAAGGCTCGAGCCCGCGGCGCCGCCGGAGAGCACCTCGTCGGCGGCGACCTTCAGCGGCATCAGGCTGGTCGTCTCGACGTAGTTCCACTTGCCCTCCACCTTCACCATGATCCTGGCGTGGCCGGCGAGGTCGTGATAGAGCGTGCCGTTCTTGGTGTTAGCCAGGCCGACATAGACGGCCGGAAGCCCGACGTAGCGCGCCATGATGTAGTAGTAGAGGCTGGAGGTGTTGCAGATGATCGGGATGCGCTCGCCGCGGTCGAGGTATTGCTGCGCCTTCGCCGTCCAGCTTCCCTTCGGGTCGCGGAAGAAGGGCTTGGAGGCGTCGTACTCGAAGTCCTCGCCCATGATCTTCTCGATGACGGCCTTCTTCTCGGCGTCCGAGGCGTCGGTGACGGAGTCGAGCTGCCGGCGCCACTTGGCGGGCATGTCCCTGCGCTCCTGGGAGGGCAGCTCGTTCTCCGCGAGGTAAGCGTCGTTGATCGTCGCCCGCAGCTCGATGCGGTAGCTGACCGTGGCCGGCCCGGAATAGTCGACGGAAGAGAGCTCGTCGGCGCCTTTGTCGAAGTTGAACCGCACGTCCCGGCCGGAGTCGTCCTTGACGGAGATGCCGGCGATCCGGCCGTTGACGCGATCGAAGAGCCTGAACGTCTGCCCGCGGCGCAGAAGAGCGCGGAACCTGACCTCCAGCGTGCCGGTGATCTTTTCTTCCTCGTCGCGGGACCAGCGCGCGTCGCTGAGCGCCCAGTCGCCCTCATCGGTCAGCCGGCCCTTGAGATCCTCGACGAGAAACGCGTCGCCCCGCAGGTCGCCTTTCACCTCGCCGAAAGGCCGGCTGGGAGCGAGCCTCTTGGCGCCCTGGCCCCTCCCCTGCGACTCGAAGTTGCCAAGCGCCTCGTAATGCGAGTACGAGTAGGACTCCCAGCCGGGGCTCGTCCACGAGCCCGAGTGCGAGTAGAGCAGCGGCGCGGCGACGATGGCGGCGGCGAGGAGGGCGGGGCGCACGAGCCGGGCGATGAGGCCGCGGCGGGGCTTGACCTGGACCTGGGCGGAGGCGCCTCCGTCCTGACGGCGCAGCTCGCGCTCCACGCGCGCCACGAGCACCTCGGGATCCGCCAGGCTGTCGACGATCGACTTGTCGAGGACGACGACGCCGTCGCCGATGATCGCCAGCGCGCGGTCCTGCCGCAGCAGCCGCGAGAAGAACACGGCGCCCGCGTGGCGCTCCTGGAGAGCCTTCCAGGCCGGGTGCCGGGTCAGCGAGTCCGGCAGCGCCTCGAAGCCGGCGTTCTCGTAGTCCTTCGGCGTGGGCGAGAAGAGCGCGGGATCGAGAAAGACGATCCGGTTCGACAGCCCCTCCAGGGCGCCCCAGCGCGCGTCGTTGGGCAGGAAGGCGGCGCCCTCCGCGCGCAAGCCCTCGAGCAGCTTGGACTTCTGCAGGCGGTAGCCGAGATACCAGAGCAGATCCGTGGCCGTGGCCGCCTCGCCCCGCGAGACGCCCTTCTCGGAGGCCGGCTGCTTCTCCCGGATCGCCGCGGCCACGCTGTTGATCAAGGCGAAGCGGCTCTCATCGTGGACGGCCGGGTCGGTCAGGCGGTCGATGAGCAGGCGCATGCCGCGGATCGCGCCGGTGATCGACTGGTCGGCGGGCACGAGCGAGACCGTCCCGCGCTCCTCGGTCAATTCGGTGTCGTGCGGCAGGTCGATGAAGACGTCGCCGGCGAGATTGAGGCGCCCGCTCGAGGCTAGGGGCAGGCGCTCGATCTCGACCTCGGTGACGCCCAGCGAGACGACGGGCTCGGCCGCGGCCGCGTCGTAGAGCAGGCGCGCCGGCTCATTGCCGGCCGCCACGGGCTTGTCGGTGCCGTAGGGCTTCAGGTAGCGTTCGAAGATCTCCTTGAGGCCCATGCCGACGCCCTGATCGTCGATCCGGTAGCCGCCCGCGTCGAGGCCGACCGTCACCGCCGGCCGCTCCGGCGCTGGCGACCTCCCTTTGCCGAGCTCGTCGAACTTCTCCGGCGAATTGAGGCGTCCGCCTTCGCGCCAGTCGATCGGGCCGCGGTCGTTGGCGCGCAGCTTGCGCCTGAGGAACTCGCGGCGGCGGCCGGCCTCCTTGTCGCCCAAAGCCGTGAAGACCTCGAAGCTCGTGCCGCGCCGCGCGGAGCCGACGACCCGGTAGTCGAAGAACACCTCGCCGTCCTTCTTCCAGAAGACGAGCTGGGCCGCCTTGCCGTCGCCCTTGCCGCTCTCCATCACGACGCGGTCGTTCGGGGTCTTGAGCTCGCCCAGCACCTGCAGGCCGCCGACGCCGAAGCGGCCGACCTTCTTGGCGTTGCCGGCCGAGGCATCCTGGGCGTTGGCGATGACCTCCAGCATGGCCTGGGCCGGATCGGCGGCCTGGCGCGAGAGCAACGTGTCCATGCGGCGCGTCTCGCTGCCGGCGAAGAGGGTCTCCGGGTCCATCCCGCGATAGTCCTGCTCGCTCATCGCCTGTCCCGACGCCAGCCGGCGCTCCATGACGGCGGCGACGTGGGAGAGCTGGAACCCGCGGGTCGGCGTGAACGGCAGGCCCGCGCTCGTCTGCGCGGGCGTCGCCGGCGGCGCTTGGTAAGAGCCCAGCACGGTATCGCGGCGGCCGGTGGAGCGCGGGGCGGCCGGCGCGAGGCGGGGCGCGCCCGCGCCACTCTGCGCGGCGAGCGTGGCTCCCGAGGCTTCGCGCGGCTCCCAGGCCCGCCGCGCCTCCTCGACCCGCCGCTCGGTCAGGCCCTGGACCGCCGCCGCGTGCGCCGGCGCCAGCCGCGGCAGGAGCGCCAGCGCCTCCGCGTCGGCGGAAGCCTGACCGGCCACGACGCGCGCCGCGTAGGCTTCCGAGCGAGCCTGGACCAGCTCCAGGCGCTGCGCGGAAGGCAGCGCGGCGACATCGGCCGGGCTGACGCCCGCCGCCGTAAGGACGCCGTCGAGCGCGCGCAACTGCGGCGCGTCGAGACCTGCCAGGTTCAGCGAAGCCAGCAGCGGCTGAGCCGAAGGCGAGGACCAGCCCGCATCCGGGACGACGTCGGCCGATTTCAGGTCGGAGGCGCGGGCGGCGCCTATGAGGAATAGAAAGAGGGCGGCAAGAGTCAGGCTGCGCACAGAGGGGGTTCTCCCGCGCAGTGTAACAGGGGTCCCCCCGCCGCGCCAGGGAATTATGCTCTCCCGGACATACTTTTGTGCCTAGGCACAATACTTAAAGCCTGGCACCAAATGACCTCAACACCGGCGGAGGCAAAATAGAGAGGGAGGTGGTTATGGCACACATCGCGGAAAGGATGGAGATCAAGAGCATGCTCAAGCCGGAGGAGGTGCGCGACTTCGAGAAGGGGCGCCTCGAGCTGGTGAAGGTGGAGGGCAGGGTGATCGGGCGCGCCACGCTGCAGCCCGGCTGGAAGTGGTCGAGCCACGTCAAGCCACTGGCCGGCACCGAGTGGTGCGAGGCCGCGCACCTGCAGTATCAGGTCAGCGGCACGATGAAGATAAAGATGGAGGACGGCACGGAGTTCACGACGAAGGCCGGGGACGTCTTCTTCATCCCGCCGCACCACGACGCCTGGGTGGTGGGCGAAGAGGAAGTCGTCGTCGTCGACTTCGAGGGCATGGGGACGTACGCCCAGAAGATCAAGAAGTGATCAGCGCAGGCCGTAGAGCGCCAGCGCGTTCTTCGTGGTGAGCGCGGCTAGCTCGGCGGCGGCGACGCCGCAGGTCTCGGCCAGCTTGGCCGCGATCTCGGGCAGCCTCGACGGCTCATTGCGCTTGCCGCGGCAGCTCTGGGGCGGCAGGTACGGGCAGTCGGTCTCGAGGACGAGGCAGTCCAGGCCGGCCTTGGCCAGGGCGTGGCGCAGCAGGTCGTTCTTCGGGTAGGTCACCGGGCCGTCCACGCCGAGCGCAAAGCCCAGGTCGCGGCAGAAGAGGGCGTCGCTCTCGTCGCCGGAAAAGCAGTGGATGACGCCCCAGAAGCGCGCATGCGCGGGCTTGCCGGGGATGACCCGGGCGAGCACGGCGCGCAGGTCCTCGTAGGCGCCGCGGCAGTGGATCACGGCGGGCTTCTTGGCGTCGCGGCAGAAAGCGAGGAGGGTCTCGAAGGCCTTGAGCTGCGCCTCGCGTCCGACCTCGGCCTTCACGTAATCCAGGCCGATCTCGCCGACGGCGACGACCTCGGGCGAGCCGACGAGCGTTTCCAGGCGCTCGATCAGCGCCGGCGAGAACTGATCGGCGTAGTACGGGTGCAGGCCCAACGAGGCGCGCACCTGCTCCGGGTGCGCCTTGGCCAGGGCGAGCGCCGCGTCCCACTCCGACGGAGCGTCGGCGATCTCGACGAGCCGCGAGACGCCGGCTTCCTTGGCGCGCGCCAAGGCCTGCTCGCGGTCCTCGGCGAATTGCGCGTCGCCCAAGTGGGCGTGCGTGTCGAAGAGCGTCACGAGCGCGCGGTCCCCCGCTTGTACATGGCCAGCACCTGCGGGTCCTTCTCGTGCATGAGGTATTGCTTCTCGGCGCGCTGGGCGGAGGCGATGTCGCGGTAGTAGCGGTCGAAGACCAGCGTCTTGGCGAAGTAGCGCACGGCCGGGTTGGGATCGTCGAGGGCCTTGAGCGCCAGCGGCATCGACTCGTTGGGCCAGAGGTCGGCGAAGAGGTTGAGCACGCGGGCGCGCACGAGCGGCCGGTCGCCCTGCAGCCAGTCGTCGCGCCTGGCCTTCACGGCGTCCGGGTTCGCCGCGGCGATCTGGTAGAGCGCGTATTCCGCGTTGTGGCGCACGATCTCGGCGTCGTCGTCCAGCCGCTCCGCCAGGGCGTCGATCCAGCGCGGGTCCTTGAACCGGGCGGCGCGGGCGCAGGCCTCGGCGCGCAGCGAGGCGTCGTCGAAGTCGAAGTAGCGGCCCACGCTGTCGACGGTGACGTTGCGCAGCACGGTCGAGCGCCGCGCGTCCAGGGCGCGGCGGACGGCGAGCTCGAGCGGCACGACGCCGCGCAGGCGCTGCGGATCGTGCCGGTAGAGCGCGATCTCGTACGGGAGGGCCGCCTCCTCGTCGCCGCGCTGCGAGTAGAGCGCGACCAGCTTCTCCGCGCTTACCAGGTCCTGCGGGTCCTTGTCGAAAGCCTCCGTGAAGGCGGAGACGGCCGCGTCGGGATCGCCGGCCGAGAGCGCCAGCTGCCCTTCCACGCGGGAGACCGCGCCGCCGCGCGCCTTGCGGCCTGCCTCGGCCACGAGGGCCTGCGCCGTGGCCCGGTCGCCGCGCGCCAGCATGGCCGTCGCCAAGGCGGAGAAGATGTTGGGATCGGCGGGATGCGCCTTGCGCAGCTCCTCGAGCGCCTCGCGGCCCAGCCGGGCCGACTCGCCTTGAGCGCCCTCTTCGCTGAGCGAGGCGTAGTCCTGGAGCTGGCGCAGCGCCGTCTTGGCGTCGTCGCTGGAAGGGTCGGCGTGGGCGGCCCGGGCGAAGAGAGGGATCGCCGCCAGCGGATCGGGGGCGCTGAGGACCTGGGCCTTGGCCAGCAGCAAGGAGGCGTCGTCGGGCCGCAGGATGAGGGCGTCGTCGAGGACCTTCTGCGCCTGGACCGGGCGGCCGCCGTCGGCCAGCAGCCGCGCCAAGGCGGCCGCGGAGGCCGCGTCGTCGGGCTGGTCCTTCAGGCGGGCGCGCAGCGCCGCCTCGTCGGCCGCCGGCGCCGCCGTCGGCTTGCGCTTGAGGGCGGCGTGCGCCTCGAGGAAGACGGCGTCGCCGAAGAACTCCCGGGCGCCGTAGGTCAGGTAGAAGGCGTCGACGGGCCGGCCCGCCTTGGCGAGGGCGTCCGACAGCAGCAGCCACGAGCGCGGATCGAGGAAGCTCTCCCGCAAGGCGCGGCGCGCGGAGGCGAGGGCGGCGACGTCGGCGGCCGCCGGGGCTGCGGGCGCGGCGTCGGCGGCGGGGGAAGCCGATTGCGGCGCGGGAGCGGGGGCCGAGAGCCAGTTGGAGATCAGCAGGGCGTAGATGGCGGCCGTCCCGACGACGATGACGAGGGACAAGGCCAGCAGCCAGTTGTCGCGGTGAGGTTGGCGGGGGCGCATCGTCCCCATTATATAAAGAGCCGCCCCCGGCGCTGGCGCCGGGGGCGGTGCTTTTGCGGCTTCCCTGGAGGTCGACGTCTATTTCGAGAAGTACTTCCAGCGCCTTTCGGCGTGCTCGTGGCGCTCATCTCTGTGGAGAAGATGTTCCTCGACGTCCTCGGTCCAGCCGCTGCCCTCGGGAGGGGCGGTCAAGCGCTGCCAGGCCCGCTCGCTCTGCTGATGGCGGGCCAGCTGCTGCTCGAATGTCTCGACCTCTTCGGGGGAGAATTCCGGCTTGAGGACCTTCGGCTTGCGGGCGGGTTTGGCGGCGGAGCGGGACACGGCTTTCGGGGCTTTGGTTTTGAGGCTCTTCACTAACATTCGGTTGGTTCCTCCACACGTCTGTGACGGCAGCGGTGGAAGTTTAGGGCGCGCGACCTCGAATCGCAAGACCCAAAAGGGTCCCAGACGTCACATTACCGAGATTTTTACGTCTCGGAACGCGCGTCACGCAGGCTCTGCAGCAGCGTGCGGTAGATCTCGTCCTCTTGGCCGGCGAAGAAGCTGTAGAGGACGTTGTGGCCGAGGAGGTAAGCCTCGACGCGAGGAAACGGCGCGTCGTAAGTGACCTGCACGCCGCGCATGGAGGAGACCTGGATGTTCTTGAGCGTGAACTTCTCGCCGCGCGCCTGGGCGCGGGCCGTCACCGACTGGGTGAGGCTGTCGATGCCGTTCAAATCGTCGGGGATCGGGCTCGGCTGGACGGTCAGGCGCACGATGCCCATCTGGCCGAAGAGTCCCTCGTCGAGGAAGTTCGTCGGGTCGGTGCCCACCTTGCAGAAGTGGACGCGCTCGACGGTCTTCTTGTCGTCCATGAAGCTCTGCACGGCGGAATAGCCGTCTGGCAGGCGGACGACGTAGCCGGAAGCGCCCACGTAGCCTTTTTCCGTGGCGGCGGTGGGCGGAACCGAGGTGTCGCCCGCGGCGGCGGCGGCGCCGGTCTTCTTGCGCTTCTGCAGGAAGCCCAGGATCAGCGCCCCCGACAGCACGCAGACGCCCGAGGCCATCAGCAGGCGCGCCAGCTTTTTCGAGGCGGTCGCCTTGGCCTTGGTGGGCGCGGCCTTGGGCTTCTTCACCTCGGCCAGCGCTTCATCGAACTCGTGGTCCTCCACGCCTTCGGTGTGGAGCTGGTGGCGCAGCACGTCCTCGGGGAACTTCTTGAGGTTG
Organism: uncultured Elusimicrobia bacterium; assembly: GCA_964653765.1. Classification (GTDB taxonomy): domain Bacteria; phylum Elusimicrobiota; class Elusimicrobia; order UBA1565; family UBA9628; genus JAGWUP01. The sequence continues at coordinate 11,127 of CAZZGQ010000074.1, forward strand.
GCGCGGAGGTAGGCGACGACGTCGGCGCGGGGCATGACGAGGGAGAGGATAGCCCTAATCGGGCCGTTTAGCCAGTGACGCCGTCCTCGGCGACGCGCTCGAGGTAGCGGCCGTACTCGTTCTTGCGCATGGTCCCGGCCAGGACCAGCAGCTGGCGCTTGTCGATGTAGCCCAGGTTGAAGGCGATCTCTTCCAAGCAGGCGACCTTCAGCGCCTGGCGCTCCTCGATGACCTGGATGAACTGCGAGGCCTGGAGCAACGCCTCGTGCGTGCCCGTGTCGAGCCAGGCGATGCCGCGGCCCATCTTCTCGACTTGCAGGGCGCCCTTGGCGAGGTAGGCGCGGTTGACGTCGGTGATCTCGAGCTCGCCGCGCGGCGAGGGCTTCAGCTTGGCCGCGATGTCGAGCACGGCGTTGTCGTAGAAATAGAGGCCGGTGACGGCGAAGGAGGATTTCGGGCGCCGCGGCTTCTCCTCGAGGCTCTTGGCGCGGCCCTGGGCGTCGAAGGCCACGACGCCGTAGCGCTCCGGGTCGCGCACCTGGTAGGCGAAGACGGTGGCGCCCTTGGTCCGCTCCGCGGCGGCGCGCAGGTACACCGGCAGGCCGTGGCCGTAGAAGATGTTGTCGCCGAGCACGAGCGCCACGCGGTCGTCGCCGACGAACTCGCGGCCGATGATGAAGGCCTGCGCCAGCCCCTCGGGCTTGGGCTGGACGGCGTAGGAAAGCCGCAGGCCGCACCAGGAGCCGTCGCCGAGCAGGCGCTTGAAGCTCTCGCTGTCCTCGGGCGTGGTGATGATCAGGACGTCGCGGATGCCGGCCAGCATCAGCGTCGACAAGGGATAGTAGATCATCGGCTTGTCGTAGACGGGAACGAGCTGCTTGCTGATGGCGCGCGTCACCGGATACAGACGCGTGCCGGAGCCGCCGGCGAGGATGATGCCCTTGAGCGCTTGCTTGGCCATGCGCCCAGGATTCTACTACTTCGTCACAGGGGCGAGCAGTCGACCGGCTCGACCGGCTGCCAGTCGTCGCCGACCTGCATCAGCACGTTGGCGCCGGTCACGCGGTCGTCGTCGTCGACGAAGGGATAGATCTCGTAGCGCTGCCGGCCGTCGCCGTGCGGGCAATGCAGCCCGCCGCGGCGATGGGCGAAGCACGTGGGCTCCAGCGCCGGCACGTCCGCGCCGTTGATCGACAACGTCGTGCGGACGAGGCGGTCCTCGATGGAGAAGATCGCCTGCCCCTGGCCCTGCGGGGCCTGGAACGTGCAGATCGAGCG
>CAZZGQ010000075.1:0-12362 GCA_964653765.1 uncultured Elusimicrobia bacterium
CTATGACCTTTCCCATGTCAAGGGAACGCGCTACCACTGCGCCAACTGGGCGAAAAGCGTCGAAAGCATTCTAGCTTATCGGCGCCGGTTGTTGCAATTCAACGTTATCCACCGACTATGCACGCGTGCATAGTTCGTGGATAACTTCCCGCCTCCGGCTGCTCCGGGAATTTGAGCGCGTCCAGCCCCTTTTGCTATCCTTAGTGAACAAGCCATGGCCAACAAGACCGCCACGAAGACCCCCGCTAAGACGGCCACCGCCGACGCCTTCAAGGGCCTCGACGCCAAGCTCGTCCTCAAGATGCACGACGTGATGGTCAAGGCGCGCTGCCTCGAGGAGCGCCTGATCAAGATGAGCAAGAGCGGCGACGGCTTCTTCTGGATCGGCGGCCCCGGCGAGGAGGCTTTCAACGTTCCCCTCGGCATGCAGGTGAAGAAGGGCCGCGGCGTGGACTACGACTTTCTGCACCTGCATTACCGCTCGAGCGCGATCCTGCTCGCCATGGGCGCTCCCGTCATCGACGACATCCGCCAGATGCGATCGGTGGCCACCGACCCGTATTCGAAGGGCCGCAACTTCGTGAACCATCCGTCGATCCCGGCCTGGAACGTCGTGCCGGTCTCGCCCACGATCGAGACGCAGTACGCCACCTCCATCGGCACGGGCATCGCCCAGGCGCGCGCCAAGACGGACTCTCTCACCATCGTCAACGGCGGCGACGCCGGCACCGCCGAGGGCGACTTCCACTCTTGTCTCGTCTGGGCCAACCGCCCGGTGCTGCCGCTGCCGATCCTGATCGTCGTCGTCAACAACGGCTTCGGCATCAGCACGCCGGAGCCCACGCAGCACGGCGAGAAGAACATCTCCGATTGGGCCAAGCCTTTCGACATGCCGCACAAGACGATCAACGGCAACGACGTGCTGGAGTCCTGGAACGGCGTCAAGGAAGCCATGGCCTACGTGCGCAAGGAGCGCAAGCCGTATCTGCTCGAGGCCAAGTGCAGCCGCCTCTACGGACACTCTTCCTCTTCCGGCGCCAACCGCATCGACGAAGCGGACTGCATCGCGCAGATGGAGCAGAAGATGATCTCTTCCGGCCTCTCCACCCGCCAGAAGCTCGACGCCGTCTGGCAGGCCAACCGCGACGAGGTCGATCGCGCCCACCAACAGGTCAAGCAGGAGCCGTTCCCCAAGCCCGAGAGCATCTGGGAAGACGTCTTCGCCGGCGGGCTGCCCGAGGGCTACCCGACCAAGGGAGGGAGCTTCTAACATGGCCAACATGGCTCAGGCCATCCGCATGGCCTTGCACTACGGCGAGGAGAAGCTCGGCGTGCGCGAGATCTTCGGCGAGGACGTGGGCGCTCCTCTGGGCGGCGTGTTCACGGCGACGCAGGGCCTCAAGACGGCCTGGAACACCCCCCTCGACGAGCGCGGCATCGTCGGCGCCGCTCTCGGCCTGGCCTGGGCCGGCAGCCGCCCGGTGGCCGAGGTGCAGTTCGTCGACTACATCTTCAACACCATCGACATGCTCAAGCTCTGCGGCAACGGTCATTGGGCCTCGGGCGGCACGTACAAGACGCCGATGGTCTTGATGACGCCCACGGGCTCCGGCATCCACGGCTCGATCTATCACTCCCATTCCTTCGACTCCATCTCCACCAAGCTCCACGGCATGAAGGTGGTCTGCCCCTCCACGCCGCTCGACGCCTACGGCCTCATGATCGCCGCGATCAAGGACGACAACCCCGTCCTCTACCTCAAGCCCAAGGCGCTGCTGCGCTCCAAGGGCGAGGAGCTGATCCCCGGCGAGCCGTCCGACGAGAAGGAGCTCAAGGCGATGATCGACGCTCCGATCGGCGATCGCACGGGCTGGAAGGCCAAGTGGCCCAAGCTCCAGGAGTACGAGGTGCCGCTCGGCAAGGCCAAGATCTCCAAGGCCGGCGCCGACGCCACGGTGGTCACGCACGGCCGCATGGCGCCCATCGCCCTCGAGGTCGCGCGCGAGCTCGCCCAGAAGGGCGAGGGCGACGTCGAGGTCATCGACCTGCGCTCGCTCATCCCCTACGACTGGGCGACGGTCAAGTCCTCCATCGAGAAGACCGGCCGCGTCCTCTTCCTCAACGAGGAGACCGAGATCACCAACTTCGGCGAGCACCTGATCCGCCGCACCGTGGACGAGCTCTTCTACCAGCTCAAGGTTCGCCCGCGCCTGCTCTGCGGCAAGGCCACCCCGGGCATCGGCCTCTCGCCCAACCTCGAGTACTTCACTCAGCCCCAGAAGGCCGACGTCGAGAAGGCGTACCGCGAGCTGCTGGCCGATCCGGCCTGACCGGCGGACGCTGCGCTACCAGAAGACCAGCATCCTGACCAACTGTGTTTGAACACAGTTGGTCAGCGCGTCCGTGCTCGACTGTGTCCGGACACACCAGAGCACGCCTAGGCCCTCTAGCTCTTCCTTCCGGGGTCTTTCGCCTCATGGCCCGCGCGCCCGGCCGTGGTAGCATCTGAGCCGTGATCCTGCTCGCCGCCCTGGCCACGCTCGCCGCCGCCTCCCCCGTCGAATCCCCGGTCCGCGACGTCTCGCAGGCGGTCCAGCTGGTGCAGGCGCGGCCGCTGACGCTCACCGACGGCGTCGTCTCCCTTCCCGCCTCCGATCTCCCCGGCCTCGTCCTGCAGGTCGACGAGCGCCTGCAGGCCTTCGCCGCCCGCGCCGCCGAGACGCACGGCGCCGCGGCCCCGGTCGAAGGCGCGGGGCCCGCGGACTCCATGCGCGCCCTGCGCGTCGTCTCCGCGCTATCGCAGGAGCTGGCCGGCTTCGACGCCCAGGCGATCCGCGGCCTCTCGGGAGACGACGTCGAGGCGCTGTCGCGGCGCGCCTTCGACCGCGCCGCCGGTTCCCCGGCCCCCGCCCCGGAAGCCGAGCCGCTGCGCTACGGCAAGCTCCACGTCGCGCTGGAATACTACCTGCGCGGCAAGGGCTACACCCGCACGCTGGAGGCCATGAACTTCGCGCGCGAGAAGCACACGCACAAGCGCAAGGACGGCCTCACCCCCGAGTTCCAGCACCAGGTCGAGATCGCCCTCTTCCTCACCACGCTCAAGGACGTGAAGAACGAGGAGCTGGCGCTGACGGCGGCGATGCTGCACGACGTCGTCGAGGATTACGACGTCAGCCGCGAGGAGATCGCGCGCCGCTTCGGCGCCGACGTCGAGGACGTGGTCTGGCGCCTGACCAAGGCGTATAAAGGAGAGCACAAGGCGTATCCCGACTATTTCGCCGCCATCGCGGAAGACCCGACGGCCAGCCTGGTCAAGGGCGCCGATCGCGTGAACAACCTCCAGACGATGGTGGGCGTGTTCTCCCCCGCCAAGCAGCGAGAGTACGCTCAGGAGGCCGAGCGCTGGTTCCTGCCCATGCTCAAGACGGCGCGCCGCCGCTTCCCCTCCCAGGCCGCCGCGTACTTGAACGTCGAGCACATGATCAAGAGCCAGCTCCAACTGATCCGCGCCTCGCTGGCCCAGGCCGAGCGCGCGCAGCCGCCCGTCTCTCCCCTCAAGGCCGTCGAGCGCGACTTCGCCGCGCGGGCGCCGATGGCGCGCCTGGAGCTGGACGTCGAGCGGCGCTACGTCTACGCCAACCGCGAGCGCATCTCCGACGCGGAGGGCTTCTTCGCCGAGCTGCTGACGCGCCTGCGCGAAGCGGCCTCGGACTCGGGCGTGGCCGTGCTCGACACGACCTTCGCCCTGCCCGGAGAGGACCTCTTCCGCCGAAACCTGATCGACGAGCCGGCGCTGGCGCGCGCGGTCATGGAGCTGGGCCCGGACGGCTCGTACGAGTCGATGACCGAAGAGCAGCGCTCGCGCCTGCTCTTCGAGCCCTTCGCCCGCGCCCTGGACGCGCGGCCGGGACCGGTCCTCTTCCACGTCGATCATCATTACGCGCCGCGCCTGCTGGCCAGCGCCAGCACGACGCCGCTCGTCGTCGACTTCTTGCGTCATCTGCAGGAGACCGGCCGCTACTCGCTGATCCAGCGCCTGCAGCGCGCCTACGCCCTGCTCGATCACTCCGACACGGACATCCTGCTCGCCCATCTCGCCCTGCGTCAGGCCCACGACCCGTCCTTCCTCGCCGCGCACGGCGATCTGCTGCGCGACGCCGCCCTCTTCAACGACTACGTCCGCGAGAGCGGCCGCGACGAGGACGCGCGCGCGCGCGCCAAGATCCTCTACAACGTCGCCGGCGCCGTCGAGGGCCGCGTGGCCTCGGGCGCCATGAAGTACAGCGAGGCGTTCCCGCTCCTCGAGCAGGCCGCCCGCTGGACCATGAAGCTGCCCGTGCCGCGCGACGCGGACGTGGAGACCCGTCTCGACGAGGCCTTCGCCGCCGCTCCCGGGGACTCGCCGATGGAGCGCGCGCTCAGGGCGCTGTTCCGCGAGGGTTTCGCAGACTATAAGCGGGAGCTGGTCATCCTGCGGCGCATGACGGCCTCCGGCGTGGCGCAGGGCCCCGCGAGCGCCATCGCGCCGGACACGATGCGGCGCGACGGCCCCGCCCTGCTCGTGTACGTGGGCGACGGCGAGCAGCCGGTCAGCAACGCCTCCGTCGTGCGCTACCTTCAGGCCGAGCATCCGGAGCTCCTGGAGGGCGTCTACGCCGTCGTGACGACGGGCGCCAAGGAAGGCAACCGCTTCTTCAAGATGCGCTCCTTTTCCAAGGAGGACGGCCGCTACCTCGACCTCGCCGACCCCGAGGACGGCCTCTACGCCCGGCTGAACCTGCGCGTCGCTCCGGACGGCAAGCGTTACGCCGCCCGCGGCCGCCACTTCGCCGGCGGCGGCGCCAAGGGCGGCTTCGGACCGCTCAAGCGCGAGCGCGTCGTCCGGGTGCTCGCCGACATCTCCGCCGCCGCCGCGGAAGCCGCCGTCCGCCAACGCCTGCGCTAGCGCGGCCGTCACCTCCGCGCCACGAGGCTTTTACGCGCCGCTCGGGCGCGTTGGCCTATACTGAGATCAGTCCCACCGCCCCGAACCCCTCGCGGAAAGGAGGTTCCCATGAAGACAGTCCTGATGGCGCTCGCCTCGGTGGTCCTCGCCGCCGCCTTGTCGGCGGCGGAAGGCGGCAGGCCGCGGCAGGCCGACCAGGCCCAGCCCGGGACGCCGACGCAGCAAGAGAAGCCGGGCACCGCCACCGACTACGGCGCCAACCGGCTGGACAAGCGCGGCACCGATCAGACCTACAACACGGGACGCACGGGCCAGAGCGTCGGCACCGACACGCAGAACACCTACAAGAACGGCCAGGCCAGCCAGCCTATCCCCCAGACCCGCCGCCGCGGCGCGGCCGGGACGGGGGTGGCGACGGGCTTCGTGGCCGCCGGCGTGGGCTTGGCGCTGCTCGGCTTGTTCGTGCGGCGGCGCAACCGCCGCCATCCCGACGACCCCGACTATGACGACGACGACCGCAGGACGGGGCCGCCCTCGACGGGATCCCGGGTGTGATGATTTGAGGCGGAACGGGGCGTTCCCTTGGGCCTCCAAGCGAAACGATGACGCCCCGTTCCGCCCGCCGTTTTCCTTGGCCGGCTCTTTGCCGGCCTTTCATTTGACTTTAATTTGAGCGTCACCCTCCATCCTGGCCGCGAATGGAGAGCACGGTCCTGAGACTCACCGAAGCGGCGCAGACGGCCCTGGCGGCGGTGCGGCCGGCGGCCCAGGCCAAGGCGGTGTCGGTGACGCTGGCGGCCGTCGCCCAGTTGCCCGACATCGAAGCCTCGGAGTCCGCCGCCTTGGCCGGGACGCTCGAGGAGCTGCTGCGGCGCGCGCTGGAGTGCGCGGAGCCCGGGGAGGCGGCGCTCTCCCTGGACTGCGAGCCGGCCGAGGGCGGCCAGACCATCGTGCATGCCGCGGTCAGCGCCCGCGGCCGGGCGCCGGCCCCGCGGGCCTCGACCCAGCGCGCCGCCGCCTCTCGGGCCGTGTTCGGCGCCGAGACCTTCCCCGGCGCCGGCTTCATCCTCTGGGCGCGCATGGCCGTGCAGGCCCCGGCCGCGCCCGCCTCCGACCGCCACGTGCTGATCTGCGACGACGACGCCCTCTGCAACGAGATGGTCTCCGTCATCCTCAACGAGGGCGGCTTCCGCGTCAGCGTGGCCGAGGACGGCGACGCCGGCCTCAAGGCGATCCGCAACCTCAAGCCCTCCATCGTGCTGCTCGACATCGACATGCCGGTGAAGACGGGCCTCGACGTCCTGCGCGACCTGAAGCAGTCCCCGATCCCCGGGGCGCCCGCCGTGGTCGTCTTGTCCAACCACGAGAGCGCCGAGCTCCAGAGCCTCTGCAAGACGCTGGGAGCCCACGAGACGATGACCAAGCCGTTCGTGATACCCGAGCTGATCCAGCGGCTCGAGGATCTCATCAAGGAAAGGAAGGCCAAGCCATGATGCGCAGCATGCTCGAGATGCGCGGCGCCAAGCTCAGCGACATCCTGCTCCAGCTCGGCGTGGTGACGAAGGAGCAGCTCGACAGCGTGATGGAGCACTGCGACGCCGAGCAGCGCAAGCTCGGCGAGCTGCTGGTGGCCAAGGGCTGCACGACGGCCGACAAGATGATCAAGGCGGTGAGCATCCGGCTGGGGATCACCTGCTTCATGTCCTTCGAAGGGATGATCCGGCCGGACGCGGTGGCGCTGGTCCCGGAGAGCATGGCCCGCCGCTGGATGATCATCCCCGTCATGCGCACGGAGGACTCGCTGACGATCGGCATGGCCAATCCGCTCGATCTCGAGGCGGTCGACGCCGTCGCCCGTCACACCGGCTTGCGCGTGCGCACCGTGATGACGACGACGAGCAACCTCTTCGCCTCGATCCAGCGCGCCTACGGCCGCGCCGCCCGCGCTCCGGTGAAGGCGCCGGACGTGGCCCTGGCCTCGCTGCTCGAGCCCGAGCGCTTCCCCGAGCGTCCGGCGCGCCCGAAGGAGGCGGCCGCGGCAGCGCCTGCCGCGGCGGCTCCCGGCCCGGCGGCCGTCGAAGGGGTCGGCCAGTCTCAGACCGCCGTGGAGTTCGCCGACATGGTGCTGCGCGAGGGCATCGCCCTGCGCGCCAGCGACATCCACATCGAGATGGCCGAGAAGGCCGTGCGCGTGCGCTACCGCGTCGACGGCATGCTCCGCGACGGCCGCTCGATCGACAAGTCCCTGGCCGCCGCCATCGTCACCCGCATCAAGATCCTCGCCAAGCTCGACATCACCGAGACGCGCCTGCCGCAGGACGGCCACCTGCGCGCGGAGCAGGCGGGCGCCGGCGTGGACGTGCGCGTCTCGGCGCTGCCGACGCTCCACGGCGAGAAGCTCGTGCTGCGCGTGCTCGACACCTCGAAGGCGGTCAAGAAGCTCGAGGAGCTGGACCTTTCGGCCGCCAACGTCAAGGCCTTCTCCTCGGCCATCACGCGGCCCAACGGCATCGTGCTGGTCACCGGTCCGACGGGCAGCGGCAAGACGACCACGCTTTACGCCGCCGTCAGCCGCCTCAACGACGAGACGCGCAACATCGTCACGCTCGAGGACCCGGTCGAGTACCGGCTGGAGCGGGTCAACCAGGTGCAGATGCAGCCCAAGATCGGCCTGACCTTCGCCACCGGCCTGCGCTCCGTGCTCCGCCAGGATCCCAACGTCATCCTCGTCGGCGAGATCCGCGACTTGGAGACCGCCGAGATCGCCATCCAAGCCGCGGTGACCGGGCATCTCGTTTTCAGCACGCTGCACACCAACGACGCCGCGGCCACCATCCACCGGCTGCTCAACATGCGCGTGGAGCCCTATCTCCTCTCGGCCGCGCTGGGCGGGGTGATGGCGCAGCGCCTGGTCCGCCGCCTCTGCGACCAGTGCAAGCGCAAGCACGCGCTCACGAAGGAGGAGCTCCAATCCTTCGGCGCCGACCTCCCCGCCGGAGCGGTGTACTACGAGGCCGCGGGCTGCGACGCCTGCCGGCACGAGGGCTATTCAGGGCGCCTCGCCGTCCACGAGTGGATGAGCGTCAGCCGCGCGATCAGGGAGCTGATCCTGGAGCGCGCTTCGCTCGACGCGCTGCGCGAGAAGGCCCAGGCCGAGGGCATGGCCACGCTCCAGGAGGACGCTTTGCAGAAGGCCGCGCGCGGCCTGACCTCGCTCTCGGAGGTCGTCCGGGTCACGCGCGAGGACAAGGAGAGCTAGCCATGGCGAACATCTTCATCGTCGACGACGAGCCCAACATCGTCTGTCTGCTCCGCTTCGTGCTGGAGGCGGCGGGCCACCACGTGGACTCCGCGGGCAACGGGCGCGAGGCGCTGGAGCTGCTCGGCGTCGGCACGGGGGCGGGCCGCGTCGCCCTGCCCGACATCATCCTCTCCGACGTCAACATGCCCGAGCTCGACGGGTACGGCACGGTGATGAGGCTGGCCGCCGATCCGCGCACGAGCGCGATTCCGGTGCTGGTGCTGACGACGAAAGGCCAGCTTCGAGACGTCTTCCGCGAGTGCGCCAACGTGAAGGATTTCCTCGAGAAGCCGTTCCTGCCCAAGACCCTCATGGCCCTGCTCGAGAAGACGCTCAGCGGCTGCGCCGCGGGTAGCGCGCGGTGATGGTGGAGTGCATGCCGCCGCGGGTGGTGAAGGCCCCTTCCAGCACCGCCCATTTGGGCTTGGTGGCCTTCACGATGTCGTCGAGGATGCGGTTGACGGCGTTCTCGTAGAAGATGCCCATGCTGCGGTAGCCGAGCAGGTAGTACTTGAAGCTCTTCAGCTCCAAGCAGAGCTTGTCCGGCAAATAGACGAGGGTCAGCTTGCCGAAGTCCGGCAGCTTCGTCTTCGGGCAGACCGACGTGAACTCCGGGTGCTCGATCTTGATCTCGTAGCCGCGGTACTGGTTGGGCCAGGTCTCGATGGGCGCAAGCGGGGCATCGGCGCCGCTCAGAGCCAGCTCGGGATTGTAGCCGTAGATCAGGGGTTTCTTGGTCATCGTCTCCTCAGCCTCAGCGAATTGAGCGCCACCGAGATCGAGCTCAGCGCCATGGCGGCGCCGGCCCACTGGGGGCGCAGTAAGATGCCGAACCTCGGATACAACGCGCCCGCAGCGACGGGAATAAGCAGCGCGTTGTATCCGAAAGCCCAAAACAAGTTCTGTCGTATCACCCGCCGGATGCGCTGGGACAACCTGATCGTGTCGGCCAGCGCCGTCAGATCATGATGCATGACGGTGACGTCCGCCGCCTCGATCGCGATGTCCGTTCCGGTCGCCAGCGCGATCCCTATATCGGCGCGCGACAACGCCGGGGCGTCGTTGAAGCCCTCTCCCACCATCGCCACCCGCTTTCCCTCCGCCTGCAGGCGCGCCACGATGCGGCTCTTCTCCTCGGGCAGGACCTCGGCGAAGACGCGGCCGATGCCGGCCTCCTCGGCCATGCGGTACGCGGCCTCGTTGCGGTCGCCAGAGGCCAGCACGACCTCCAGGCCCATCGCGCTGAGCCGGCGCACGGCGTCGCGCGCCGTGGGCCGCAACACGTCGGAAAGGACGAAGGCGCCGAGCAGCGCCTCGTCCACCGCCACCGAGAGCAGCGAAGCCGTCCCTTGCAGCTCGACGCCGGCCTCGGCCGGGACGCGGCAGCCCTCCGAGCGCAGCCAGGCCAGGCTGCCCGCGCGCACCACCTTGTCGCCGGAGTGGATCAGCACGCCGCGGCCCGGGAACGCCTCGAAGGAATCGACGGCGGCGGCGGCGGCGCCGCGCGCCTTGCCGTAGGCGAGCACGGCGGCGGCGAAAGGATGCTCCGAGCGCTGCTCGGCGGCCACCGCGTAGGAGAGCAGCTGCGCCTCGTCGCCCTTGAAGAGCACGGTCTTGACGACCTTCGGCTTGCCCTCCGTGAGCGTGCCCGTCTTGTCGAAGATCAGGACGTCGAGCTTGCCGACCTCCTCCAAGACGTCCGCGTTGCGGATGAAGATGCCGAGCTCGGCGGCGCGCCCGATGCCGGCCACGATCGCCAGAGGAGTGGCCAAGCCCAGCGCGCAGGGGCAGGCCACCGCGAAGACCGAGACCAGCGTCGTCAGGGCGAGCAGCACTTTGGGCTCGGGGCCGTAGGTGGCCCACAGCACCGCGGAAAGCGAGCCGCCGATGACGACGGCCGGCACGAACCAGGACGCGATGCGGTCGACCAGCCTCTGGATGTGAGGCTTGGTGGCCTGGCTCTCGCGCACGGCCTCGACGATGCGCGCCAGCGCCGAGGCCGAGCCCGGACTCGTCACCCGGATCTCCAGGGAGCCGTTCTTGTTCATCGTCCCGCCCCAGACGTGGCTGTCGGGCGACTTCTCGACGGGGAGGCTCTCGCCCGTCAACAGCGACTCGTCCACGGTGGACTGCCCCGAGGTGACGATGCCGTCGAGGCCGATCTGCTCGCCGGGCCGCACGCGGATGAGCTCGCCCACGCGGACCTCGGCGAGCGGCGCCGTCAGCTCGCGGCCTTCGCGCACGACGCGCACGGTCTTCGGAGCGATGCGCATGAGCTTGGCCACCGCCTCGTTGGTCTTGCCGCGAGTCTTGGCCTCGATCCAGCGGCCCAGCGTGACGAGGACGACGAGGCCGGACACGGCGTCCCACTGCGTCTGGCGAGCCGCCGCCGGCAGCGTCTCCGGGAACATCACGACGTAGCAGGAGAACAGGAACGCCGCCCACGTGGAGATCGACACGAGCGTGTTCATGTCCGCCGAGCGCCGCAGCAGGCTGCGGTAGAGCCCCTCGTGGAAGTGCAGCCCGCCGTACACCTGGACGGGAATAGCCAACAACAAGGCCGTGTATGGAGAAAGGTTGAGCCAATGGGCGCCGAGCAGCGGCGCCGAGAAGACCAGCGCCGCCTCCATGTGGCGCATGAGGCGGGCCTGCTCCTCCTGCTGCGCCATGAGCCCGACGCTCTCGGCCGCGGCGCGCGACTCGCTCTCGCCCAGGACGTCGTAGCCCGCCCGCTCGATGGCGCGCTTGAGCGCGCGCGTGTCCAGCGTCGGCCCTTGCAGGAAGCTGATCGCCACCGTGCGCGAGGGCAGGTCGACCGACACGCTCTTGACGCCGTCGAGCGCGGACACGGCCTTCTCCACCTTGGCCACGCAGGAGGCGCAGTGCATCCCGGCCACGGGCAGCACCACGCGGCGCTCGACGCGTTCGGAGGGCGCGGGCGCCGCCTTGCTCATTGCAGCGAGCCCTGCCAGGCGACGTAGGCCTCGTTCATGTTGCGCCACTGGCCCACGAAGGCGGACCCGACGGCGTCGTCCCAGGTGCGGCCGTCCTTCAGCGCGGAGAGGAACTGCGAGAAGCCCATGCGGCCGCCGCGCTCCATCAAGAACCTCACGAGATCCTCGGACTCGGCGTACCACAGGGCGACGGTCTGGTCGCGCTCGGTGGCGGGCACGAGATGGATCAGCTGGTCCATCGTCAGCGGCGTCACGCGGAGGGTCCCCCGCTGCATCGTGAAAGGATCGCGGTTGCCCGCGGCCTTGATCTGCTCGTAGACGGCCAGCCCCTCGTTGACCCAGCGGCTGTCCATGTCCGTGCGCCCCATGAACTCGTACCAGATCAGGTGGGTCATCTCGTGCGCGATCGTCTGCTGCATCGCCGGGCCGGAGAACGTGTAGATCGAGCGGCCCACGGAGCAGCCGCCCGACCATGCGGGCTGCAGCGTCTTGCGCAGGTATTCCTCCTGGCTGCCGTACACCACGATCTTGTAGAGGGTGCGCGGCTGGAAGGAGTACAGATTGGTGTCGAGCATCACCCGCTGATAGGACTGCTCCGCGCCGTCGCCGACCAGCCTGGCGCTGTCCTGGCCGTAGGCGCGGATCGTGAAGTGCAGGCTGTCGAGCTGGGCCGCGCCGGCGTCGAGATCGGCGAACGGCTGGCCGTCGGCGCGGATCGGCGTCTGCGACGGCGGCGGCATGCCGGTGTCGACCTCGTCGATGGGCACGCAGGCGGAAAACAAGCCGGTGAGGACGACGAGGCACGCGCCGAGGACGCTTCGTCCGGACATGCCCGTAGTTTATCAAAAGAACGAATATAAACTGGCCGCGCGGCCAGTTTATATTCGTTATTTGACCGCCCATTTTCTAAAATATGCTGATGCCCGCCCCCGAGCGCCTGAAAGTGCAGGTCGAGCGCATCGCCCCCGAAGGCGAGGCGCTGGCCCGCGCCGAGGGCTCGTCCCGCGTCGTCTTCGTGCCCCACGGCGTGCCGGGCGATCGCCTCGAGGTCGAGGTGACGCAGGCCAAGTCCAGCTTCGCGCGCGGGCGCATCCTGAAAGTCCTCGCGCCCTCGCCGCAGCGCATCCTGCCGCCCTGCCCCCTGCACTTCGACCCGAGCCGC
>CAZZGQ010000076.1:0-10073 GCA_964653765.1 uncultured Elusimicrobia bacterium
TGCGGCGGCTGCTGCGTCGGAGGCTGCCGGTGCGGCGGCTGCTGGGTCGGAGGCTGCCGGTGCGGAGGTTGCTGCGTCGGAGGCTCGCGATGCGGAGGCTGCTGCGTGGGAGGCTGCCGGTGCGGCGGCTGCTGCGTCGGAGGCTCGCGGTGCGGAGGCTGCTGGCGCGGCGGCGCCTGACGCGGCGGCGCTTGGCGCGGCGGGGCCTGGCGCGGCGGCTCCTGCCGAGGCGGCGACTGCCGCGGCGGCTGAGGGGCCGGATGGAACACGGGGGGCGGCGGAGCCGGATGGAAGACCGGCGGAGGCGGCGCCGGACGGGCGGCCGGCGGCGGCGCCGACGGGGCCGCTCCCGGATGGCCGACGAAGTCGAGCTGCGGCTTGCTCGCGTCCTCGAGCCACGTCAACGACGAGACTCCCTGAGCGAACGCCCCGGCATTGCCCTGCAGAAGAAAGACGACGAGCGCCACGGCCACCGGCTTTCTTGTCATAGCTCCTCTCTCTGCGTATGTTGCGCTACGCAGCGGATGCTATGAAAAAAACCCGGGAATGCTAGGAAGAAAGACCGGCCTGAAGGCGGGACAAAGGACCCATACTACGTATAGGCCTTAGGACCCAGGCGGCTTTATCAGCTCTTCGGGCGCGCCGAGCCCTGGGCGACATCGGAGGCCTTGCGCATCTCACCGAGAAGATAGTCCTTCGTCGCGACCCAAGCGCTTGCGTACTGGTCGTTGGGCACGACGCCGGAGTGGGCCTGGGAGAACTCGCCGGCCCGCTCGATGCGGCCGTCGTCGGACACCAGCCAGACCATGCTGTGCGTCGAGGTCATGTGCACCATCACGTTCTTCATGCCGCCGTTCACGGGAACGAGGTAGAAGATGTAGAGGACCTTATGCTCGTCTTGGTAGGCTTTGCGCAAGCACGGGATGTCGACGCCCTCGTTGAGCCCCAGCAGCTCCGCCACTATGCCCTGGAGTTTGTTCTGGCGGCCCTGCGTGCCGACCCAGTTCGTCAGGGCGGCCATGTCGTCCTTATAAGAGGATGGAGGCGTCAGCTTGACCAGAACGGGCTGAGCGACGGGCGGGGCGGCGACGGCGGCCTCGGAGCCGGCCATGCGGGCGACCACATCGGAGAGGCGGCCGATCGCGGCAGGGCTGCCCACGGCGGCGAGCCGCACTTGTTGCTGCACTTGAAACGCGGCGTCGGACAACGAGAGCGAGCAGAGCAGCGAGGCCAGGACCGTCCACAGGTTCATCGTTCTCATGCCATGATTTTAGAGATTTAGGAGGACCCGTACCTGAGTCGTTGGGGGACCGGTGGCGGCATCAAGGGCCTGCGCCGGCTTGGGACCCATGTTTAGGTCTTTTGGGTAGGCCTTGACGATCGCATGAACAGGGGCTACCCTCGTCCTCGCCGTGATTAAACCCCTCTCCTTCCTGCTGCTCGCCGCCCTGGCGTCCTCCCCTTCCCGTCTTTGGGCGGGCGATAATGACGCGGGGGAGTACACGGGTGAGGCGGATGTCAGTCTCGGCACCAAGCTCCAAAAGCCCAAGGTGGTCGTCGACCCCGGGAAGAAGGGCGAGAACAGTGACGACGCCTACCAGCCCCAGACGCCCCTGACCGTGACCAGCCCGCAAGAGCTGCCGGCCGTGCCCGTGCGGGCGCAGAGCGGGCAGGCGGGAGCCCAAAACGCCGACGCGGTGCTCCAGGCCGCGGCCGTGCCGCTGGGCCAGCAGCAGGCCGCGTCTTCCGCGCGCGGCGACGTCATCAGCGGACGCCCGGACCCCGATGCCCAGGCCGCTCCCGCGCGGCAGGCCGCCCAATATACCGCTCCCGTCCAGGCGGACGTCCAGAACCGCGTGGTCAACATCACTCACGCGATCGACACCGGCGACAAGCAACAGGCGGCGGCGCTGATCCAGGACGCGGCCAAGCAGTATCCGGACGATCCGCACATCCAGGCTCTGGCTCAATTGGCCGTCGACAAGGACATCAAGGCCGACCAGCCGAAGCTGGCGCAGAAGATCAAGGCGCTGCTGTTCAACCGCGACGCCGGCGCCGTGGCGGACGCGGCGCAGCCGCAGGCGCAGCTGGCCTCCCCGATCGGCGCGCTGCTGGCCGCCGCTTCTCCGGCGCGGGCGCCGCAGCCGCCGGCTTCCCTTCCCGAAGGCACGCCGCTGCAGCTGCGCCAGTCCCTGCCCAAGCAGACGCTGCTCGCCATGCAGATCGGCGACTACGGCCAGGCCGAGAACAATCTCACGCAGACGATCAAGAGCGATCCCGGCAACTGGATGGCGTGGCGGCTGCGCGGCCTGACGCGCTACTACCGCGACAATCTTCCCGGCGCCGACGCCGACGCCTCCACCGCGCTGACGATCAACCCGAAGGACAGCCCCTCGCACTGGATCAAGGCGCTGGTCCGCCTCAAGGAGAACAAGCCGGAGGCCGCCAAGCGGGAGGCCGACGCCTCGCTGGCCCTCAATCCGCGCAACGCCGACGCTTTCGTGACGCGCGCCCAGGCCTTCGAGAAGCTGGGGCAGAACGACGCCGCCCTGGCGGATTACCGGCAGGCGGCCGAGCTCGACTCCGCGCTCGCTTCCTATTATCACCAGGCCCTGGCCGAGCGCGGCCGGGGCGCGCAGATGCAGGGGCTCTCGCGGGCCCGCGCCCTCTACTTGGCCGCCGCCGGCCTGGCGCTGCTCTTCCTGGGCCTCTCCTTCTTCGTCAAGCGCGGCCAGACCGCCGTCCGCCAGGCCGCCGGGGCGCCCATGCGCGCCGACGACCGACATCCCGCTCTCGGGGGCTTCCGCATCCTGCGCCGCCTGGGCCAGGGCGGCATGGGCGTGGTGTTCGAGGCCGTGGACGAGGCGCTGGAGCGGCGCGTGGCCCTCAAGCGCATGCGCGACGAGATCGCCGGCGACCCGCGCGAGCGGCGCCGCTTCATCAAGGAGGCGCGCACCGTGGCCGCCCTCCATCACCCCTCCATCGTCGAGATCTATTCCATCGTGGAGCAGGATCAGGCGCTCTATCTCGTCTTCGAGTTCCTCAAGGGCCGGCCCCTGGACGCCCTGCTCGAGGAGCGCGGCGGCAAGCTCTCCTCCTCGGAGACGCTGCCCCTGGCGCGCGAAGTGGCGGCGGCCCTCGATTACGCCCACGCCTCCGGCGTGATCCATCAAGATCTCAAGCCCGGCAACATCAACGTGGACGGCGGCAAAGCCAAGGTGATGGACTTCGGCATCGCCCGGCGCGTCCAGGAGACGCTGTCGACGGTCAGCCGGATGGAGGTGGCGGGCACGCCGGCGTACATGGCGCCCGAGCAAGAGCGCGGCGTCGTCTCGCCGGCCGCCGACATCTACGCTCTCGGCGCCTGCCTCTACCAGCTCATGGGCGGCCGGTTGCCCTTCCCGGCCGGCGGCTCCTACCTCGACAAGGCGCAGCGCCGCTACGTCCCCCTCTCCACGCTGGCGGGCCTGCCGGCGTCGGTGGACCGCGTCATCGACCGCGCCCTGGATCCCGATCCCGCCAAGCGCCCGGCCACCGCCGGAGACCTCGTCGCCGCCCTGGAAGCCGCCCTGGCGCTGCCGAAGGCCTAAGGGCCTAGAAGAAAGCCGGACCAAGGCCCCTGCCCCCGTCGGCCGTCCCGCTTTACCCTGGGGGCATGATCTTCGCCCTGCTGTGGGCGCTGGCGGGCTGGGCGGGGGCCCAGAGCTTCCCCGCCTGCCTCAGGACCGCGCGCGCGGCGCCGCCGCTGCTGCTCGTCGGCGAGAACCACTGCGACTCGGGCTCCCGCGCCGTCAAACGCCAAGCCTGGGTCCTGGCCGCGGCCGGGCGCGTGGCCGTGGGCCAGGAAGGCCTCTACCCGGGCGAGGAGCAGAGATGGCTGCGGGCCTTCGGCCAGACGCCCACTCCCGCCTCGACCCTTTTCGGCATCGAGCAGCCGTTCTCTCACGGCCTGGTCCTGTCGTACTTCTCCGGGACGAGCGGCAAGGTCTGCGAGGTCAGCGACGACGACGCGGCGTTCTCCGCCGTGAAAGGGATCAGCGAGAACAAGCCGCTGGGCTACGCCTGGAGGCTGGCGCTCGAGGATCAAGGCGGCGCGGCGCTGCTGCGCCGCTCTCACGCCGCGCGGCTGCTCGATCACGGCGCCCGCGGCTTTCCCGTCACGCCCGAGGAGTTCCAGGCGCTGTCCCCGTCCGAGTTCGACGAGCTGCTGCGTTTGATGCGCGTGGTGAACAACTTCTACGTCCAGGCCGCCAACTCCCAGCTGGGTCCGCTGGGGCTCGATCAGCCCCTGACGCCGCTGCCCATCGACCTGCACAAGCCGCCGACGTACGAGGAAAAGGCGCAGCTCGACGGCGCCAAGCGCTCGGTCGACGCCGTCATCCTTCCGGTGCGCAACCGCATGATGGTCGCCAACCTCGAGGCCGCCTACTGCGCGGCCGCGGCGGCGGGCCTGGCCACGGTCGCCGTCGTGGGCTCGGCCCATCTTCCCGGCATGACGGAGCTCCTCGACCGCGACTCCCGCGGCTTGGTGACGGTCTCCACGATCGACTCCGAGCAAGACTCCCGCGGCGCCATGCGCGCCCTCAACTCGCTGGCGCGCTGAGCGCGGGCGAAAGTGATAGGCTCTCCGGATGAAGACCAAGCTCGCCGTCGCCGTCTCGATCGCCGCCTTCGCCTCGGCGCTCGTCGCCGCCAAAGCCTGGGCTCAGCGCGCCGCCAAGCCGGAGCCCGAGAACACCGGCCTGACCCTCATCGGCAGCACGCACGACACCCTCGTCTACTACATCGCCTACCAGGGCCACACCTGCTTCATCGCCAGCACGCGCGGCGGCAGCGGCGTCAGCCTGCAGTGCCCGCGCTGATGTATCGCTTGGCGGTTTTCTCTATCTCAGAGGAGGGTTTCCGGCACGAATGTGCCGGAAACCCCGCTCGAGATAGAGAAAACCGCCAAGCGATACTATTTCGCCGACTGATCAGCGCCGGCTAGCGCTCGCCGAGGACGGCGGCGCGCTCGCGCGCGAAGACGGTGGGAGCGTCGTCGGCCCCGTCCAGCCAGACGTCATAGCCGCCGGTGGGGACGGCGGCCGAGGCGATCGTCAGGCGCACGTCGGGAAGCCCGTCGAAATGCGCCACCAGCAGGTCCGGGCCGCCCGCCTGCGCGAAGGAGAACTTCCAGCCGCGCGCCTTGCCCAGCGCCAGCCAGGGCCGCAGCAGGGCGGTGACGGCGTCCGGGACGAGAGGCTTGGACTCGACGTGGAAAGACGTCGGCAGCGGCCAGCAGCGCTCGAGCGTGCGGCAGACGTCGAAGGGCTCCTGAGACAGGCCGGGCAAGTCGCGCAGCGCGGGGCGGGCCGAGGAGGCCACGGCGTCCTTGAGGCCGCGGCGATCGGCGGCGGAGAAGCCCGGCGGGACGGCCGCGTCGGGGATCGGGCGCGAGGCCAGCCATTCCCGCACGCTCCGCTCGGCGGCGCCGTCGGAGGCGTGAGCGGGAGCGGGAGCGGGGGCGGCCGCGACGAGCGGCAGCAGCGCGGCCAGCCAGAGCGTCCTCATGGAGAGATCATACCGCGTCCGAGCGGGGCGCGCCTGGGCCCTATGGCCCAAGCTCGGCCTGCGCCAAGCGAACCACCAGCTCGCGGCTGTCGGAGCGTCCGCGGTCGTCGACGACGCGGACCAGGTAGCGGCCCGGCCGGCCGAGCCAGAGCAACGGCTGGCCCGGAGCCTTCCGGCCGACCAGCGCTTGATCGACGAACCAGTAGAGCCAGGCCGCGTCCGCGTCCGTCGAGGCGGTGAAGGGGATGGCGAGCTCGCCCTGCGGCGCCAGCTCGTAGGAGACGCCCGCCAGCGGAGAGCGGATGGCCGGCGCCGCCCCGGGCTCGACGCCCGCCAGCGCGCAGCCGGGCTCGAAGGCGGGCGGGCGACGGCGCGGCAGGCCCGCCTGCCGGAACAAGCGCAGCAAGTCGGAGGGCCAGAACTCGAGGACCTCCCGGCGCGCGCCCGGCCGCGCGGCGCAAAGGCGCAAGCCCGTCGTCCCGTCGACGAGCACCTCCCGATGGACGTCGCAGCGCTCGATCGGCGAGACGCCGGGGATGAACCAGGTCCGCGCCAAGCGCCGGCAATGCGGCCCCGGCAGCTTGCCCGACACGGCGCAGACCCGCTGGCGCGCGAGGTTCAGGCCGTCGGGCGAGAGCGCAAGGTCCAGCGAGTCGTCGGCGGGCCGCGTCGCCCGGATGCCGTCCACGAGCTGGAAGAAGAGCGGCGCGGCGGCGTCCACGCCCACGTACGCGGGATTGCCGGCGCCCGAGAAGTCGCCGATCCAGACGGCCAGGACGTAGCGGTCGAAGACGCCCACCGCCCAGGCGTCGCGAAAGCCGTAGGAAGTGCCGGTCTTCCACGCCACCGGGCCGCCCCCGGCGACCCGCGGCCCGGCGCCGCGCGGCCGGGGATTGTCCTTGAGCGCGTCGAGCACCAAGAAAGAGGCCTCCTCCGACAGCAGGCGAGCCCCCGGCCCCCACGGCTCGCCGAGGCGGCGGCGCAGGGGACGGACCTCTCCCCCCCGTCCCAACGCCGCGTAGAGCCGCGTCAGCTCGTCCATCGAGACCTCGGCGTCGCCCAAGACGAGGCCCAAGCCGTAATGCTCGGGCGGGTACGGGAGCGCGACGCCGGCGCGGCGGAGGAGGCCGTAGAGCCCCGGCGGCTTGAGGGCCGCGGTCAGCGCCACGGCCGGGACGTTGCGGCTCTTGATCAAGGCTTCGCGCGCCGCGATGGGGCCGACGAAGTCGCCGTCGAAGTTCTCGGGGTCGAAGGCGCCGAAGGCCGAGGGCGCGTCCTTGAGGGTCGTCAGGGGATGGATCAAGCCCTGGTCGAAGGCCAGCCCGTAGGCGAAGGGCTTGAGGGTCGAGCCCGGCGAGCGCCGCGCCGCGGTGCCGTTGACGTCGCCCGAGATCTCCTCATTCCCGTAGCCGGCCGAGCCCAGCTCGGCCAGGACTTCCCCCGTGCGCCAGTCGACGAGCATCGCCGCGGCGTTGCGCAGGCCTTCGCGGCGCCGGCGCTCGAGGTAGTCCCGAGTCAGGCGCTCGACGAGTTTTTGAAGACCCCAATCCAACGTGGAAACCACGCGGCCCGAGCCGCACCGGCGCAGCAGCCGCTCGCAGAAGTGCGGCGCCTCGAAGGACGCAGCCGCGCGCTTGGGCGGCGGCGCCCATTCCAAAGCCGCTCCTTGCTTGACGTCCTCGGGGTCCTGCTTGAGCCAGCGCAGCCACAGCCAGCGCCGCGCGCGCCAGCGCGAATCGCGATCGCCCGCGTTGCGGCCGGTCAGCGTGCGGCGCACGGGGTTCTGCGGGATCACGCTCAGGGTCAGCGCCTCGGACAGGTTCAGCTGGTCCGGGTTCTTGTCGTAATAGATGAGGCTGGCGGCGCCCACGCCCTCGATGTTGCCGCCGTAAGGGGCGAGGTTGAGGTAAGCCTCGAGGATCTCGTCCTTCGAATAGAGGCATTCCAGCTCGACGGCGCGAGACAGCTGCGCGAGCTTGCCGCGCAGCGTGCGCGAGTCGATGCCGTAGAGCAGCCGCGCCACCTGCATGGTGATCGTGGACCCGCCGACGCGCCGCGTCCCGACGACGTAGGTCATCCAGGCCGCGCGCGCCAGGCCGGAGGGATCGAAGCCCGGGTGGCGCCGGAAGTTCTGGTCCTCCTGCAGGATCGTGGCGCGAATCATCAGCGGCGAGATCTCGGCGAGCGGCACCCAGAGGCGGAACTTCCCGTCGGGAGCGGCCGTCAGCCGCAGCAGGCGGCCGCGGCGGTCGTAGACGGCTTTCGAGAAGCCGTAGCCATCGTAGAGCGGCGGCCGCCACGGCAGGGCCCCCCAAGCGGCGGCCCCCGCGGCCGCGGCCAGGATCAGGACGACGACGCTCCTCTTCATGTCAGCGCACCTCGAACGTCGACGGCAGCGTGCGCGCGCGCGCCGAGCGGTCGTACATCGCCTCGGCGTAGGCGGGCGGCGCGGCGAAGCGGCCGCGCGCCACGGCCCGGACCTTGTAAGTGAAATCCCGCGAGTCCGCCCCGACGGTGCCGTAGGCGACGACGCGGTCGTCGCGGACCTCGGAATATTCCGGCACCCAGGCTCCGGCCGGGACCTGCCCGCGCTCGGCGGCGGCCTCGAGCCCCGCCGGGAGCAGGTCGACGACGGCCACGCGGGCGCAGGGCCGCTCCAAGGCGCGCAGCCGCAGCCTCACCGTCAGCTCCTCGCCCACGGCGGCCGAGACGACGGGCTTTCCGGAGGCGTCCACGTATTCGCGGAAGATCTCGAGCTTGTCGCGCGCCTCGGCGGCCGGCGGCTGCAGATCGAAGCCGCTCTGGACGGCGCCGTAGAACAGGGCCGTCTCCCCCTCGTCGCGGAAAGAGACCTCGGCGGCGTCGGGGCTCACCGCCGCGCGCTTGAAGACGCCGCCCTGCAGCGCCAGCGGCCGCCAGCCGGAGGAGACCTTTTCCTCGGCGCGGGCGTCGGCGCGCGCGGCCAGCGCGGAGGCCGCGGCGTCGAACGCCACGATCGAATACGCGGCGTCCTGCGTGGTGAAGCGGTTGGCGATGAGAGGCGCGGCCAGCGCCCGCCAATCGTCCTCGGTCAGCTCGCGCAGCGCGTCGGGGAAGTGCCGGGCCCAGAGATAGACCACGCGCGGATCGCGCGGGTCGACGGAGAGGCGCCAACGCCGCGCCTGCGCGTCGAGGCGCAGCAGCGAGTAAGAGGCCGCCATGAAGGCCGCGCCGGGGCCCCGGCGGAACGCCTCGTCGCGCTCGACCTGCCGCCGCAGCGTCTCCAGCGCGTCCGTGGTGAGGCGGCCCTGGCGCGTGAGCAGGTAGAGCGCGTACGCCCGCGTCTCCGGGGAGACGGCCAGGCCGCCGGACTCCTCCGCGACGGCCTGCAGAAAGCCGTCGCCCCGGGACAGCATCTCGGCGGCGACGGGGACGCCGGCCTCCTGAGCGTCGATCAGGAAGTGCATGGCGTAGACGCTGACGGCCGGATCGTAGTCCGAGTTCGCCGCCCAATAGCCGAAGGCGCCCTCGGCGTTCTGCCGCGCGCGCAGGGCGCGCAAGGCGCGGTCCACGGCGGCGGCGGCCTTCTCCGGCGCGTAGCCGAAGTCGGGGCGCTTGGCCAGGACCAGGGCCGGGAACGCCTGGCTGACGAGCTGCTCGCTGCAGCCGTGAGGGTAGGCTTCGAGATAGGCCAGCAGCCCGCGCGCCAGCGAAAGCGGCAGCGGCGAGGCCGCGGCCTCCTGGACCCTGTATTGAGGAAAGAGCCGCCGCGGCGTCGGCGCCGCGCCCGCGCGGCCGGGACGCAGGAAGCCCCCCGATAGCGTCACCTCCCTCGGCGAGGCGGGCCGGACGCTCAAGGCGCTCGTGCGCGCGGAATGCTCGGCTCCCAGCGTCGCCGAGATCTTATAACTGGCCGAGCCCAACGCCGGCTCGGCGCGCAGCCGGAAGCGGACGGAGCGCTCGCGTCCCTCCGGGACCGGCAGCTCGACGCGCGCGGCTCCCACGCTCTTGAGATGGCCCGACGGCTCCAGCGCGAGGACGACGCGCGCGTCGGGCCCGGAGCCCGCCACGCCGTTGGCCACCGAGACCGCGACCTCGAACTCGTCGCCGGGAGCGGCGAAGACCGGCGCGCTCGGCAGCAGAGCCAGGGGCGCACGGACCAAGGTCCGAGACTCGGCCACGCCCACCGCGGCGGGCGTGGCCGCCACCGCCAGCAGCCGCAGCGTCCCGGTGAAGCCCTCCGGCACCTTCCACTCGAGCGTCCCCTCGCCGCCGCGGGCGTCGAGCAGGCCGGACCAATACGCCGCCGGAGGATCGGTCTTGCGCTTGAAGGGATTGAGGTTGCGGCCCAGGGCCTCGGCGCCCTTGTCTCCGCCGGGCGCGGACGCGGCGCCGAGCTCCGGGAGCAGCAGGTCGAGGAGCTGGTAGGTCCGGACCTCCAGGGCGCGCTTGCGGAAGAAGAAGGCCAGCGGGTCCGGCGTCCGGTAGCCCGCCGCCTGCAGGATCCCTTCGTCGACGAGCCAGACCGCCACGCGCGCGCCGGG
>CAZZGQ010000076.1:10173-12341 GCA_964653765.1 uncultured Elusimicrobia bacterium
GCGTAATCCGTCTTGTCCAACGAGATCCGCAGCTCCGCGTTGCGCTCGAGCGAGCGCGAGAGATCGGCCGCGCCGGCCACGGTATAAGCGAGGCGGTTGAGCTCCAGGCCGTCCTGATCGCGGACGACGAGGACGAAGTCGCCCGGGCGCCGCGTCCGCAGGGGCAGGGAGGCGCCTTGCGCCGGCCAGGACGCGGCGCGCGAGCTCACCAGGACCTGCCGCTCGACGCTCTGATACTTGAGCAGGCCGTTCTCCTGCTTCACGAGGGCGGACACATGCCGCAGCTCGATCAGCTCGAGGCTCAAGGAAGCCGCGGCGACCTCCTTCCCATCCGGGCCCACGGCGATCGCGCTGACCGCCCGCGTGCTCCCTACCCGCACGAAGTTCATATCTCCGTCGGGCTTCAGTCCCACCAAGTAGGGCCTCGGCGAGACCACGACCGAGCTCTGCGCCGAGACGCCGCGGCCCGCGCCCGCCTCGAAGCCTTCCGCCTCGAACGTGAGCCGGTAGGTGGCGCCGCCGAAGCGCGCCAGGTCCAGCGGGAAGGCCGCTTCGCCGCGGGCGTCGGTGGCGGCGTCGTCCAGGCGCTCGCTGAAGCTCTTCTTGGCGGCCGCGGGATCGAAGAAGCGGTAGTCGGAGAACCTCTTGAGCGGCGGGGCCGCGGGAGACAACGTGAGCCGGGCCGAGACCTGGCGCCCCTCGGCATCCGTGCCGTACAGCGTCTTGAGCGAGACGAGGCCGCGCAGCTCGCCGGGCGAGACCCAGCCGTCCTCGCGCTTCGCCGACAGGCGCGTCTCGATGCGCAGGCGGTCCGGCAGGAACTCCTCCACCCGCGCCGTGACCGAGCCCAGCAGCGAGGCGCGCTTGCCGTCCTTCACCGTGTAGAGCGACAGCTCGTAGCCGCCCGTCAGGCCGTTCTCCTGCGTGGCGTAGGAGAGCTCCTCGAACGCCGCCGTGGACAGCGCCAGCCTGGTCTTCTGCACCTCGAGGCCGCGCGGGTCGGCGACCACGGCCTCGAGCGGCACGCCGAGAGCCGCGGCCCAGTCGACGGAGCGCACCAGCGCGGCCGCGTGGATCGTCTCGCCCGGGCGATAAAGGCCGCGGTCGGTGAAGACGTAGGCCTCCAGGCGGCCGCGCTGGCCTCTCGTGTACGCGCCGCCGACGTCGAACCGGGAGAAGTCCAAGCGGCGGTCCTCCCGCGCGTAAGGAAGGAAGGACACGTCGTCGCCCAGCCGCGCCAGGTAGGCCACGGGCTGCCTCTCCCGCTTGAACTCGGAGAGGTCGGGGAAGCGCGCCCGGCCCGACTCGTCGGCCGTCGCCGACACCGTCGCGAGGCCGTTGCGTCCCAGCACCTCCACGCGCGCGCCCGCGGCCGGCTTGCCCGTGGACAAGACCTGGACGAAGACCTCCCGCGCCCCGCCGGCCTCCTCCTTGACCAGCAGCCCGAGGTCGGTGACCAGGATCAGGCGCCGGTCGCGCGGCTCGCGCCCGCGCTTGGCTTTCTCGTCCCACCTCTCCGCCAAAAAGAAGAAGAGGCCGTGCCGGCCCGTCAGGTACGGGCTGAAGTCGAAGGACAGATAGTCGACCCGCCCGGGCTCGGCGTCCGGCAGGCGGCGCCTCGTCTCGAAGCGCTCCGCCAGGTCGTCCTCGCCGAAGCCGCCGCCCAGGAAGACCGGGGCGGCGAAATCGCCCCGGCTTTGGCTGGCGAGCAGGCTGACCCGGCCCGGCAGCACGCGTCCCAGCTCGAAGCGCACCTCGGGCACGCCCTCCGCCGCCAGCGAGAGGGCGTGGCTGCCCCCGGACGACAGCACCGCGCCGGGATGAAGGATGCTCAGCCGCTGGGGATATTCCGGCGCCTGCAGGACGGCGGAGTAGCCTCGCGCCAGCGCGTAGCCGCCGTAGCCCTCCAGCCCGCGCGCGACGGCGACGTACAGGAAGCTCTTGGGAGGCACGCGCAGCGAGAAGCCGTGGACGGCCGAATGGTCGTGCTCGGCGGGGAGATGAAGGAGCGCGACGCGTTCGGAGCGCTCCAAGATCTCCGGGCCGATCTTAGACGGATCCCAGCCCCATTGGCCTTCCTTGAGCGGCGGCAGCACCCAGGCCGAGACCGCCGCCGCCATCGGCCCGTCGTCGACGCCGGAGGAGGCCTCGATGACGAGCGCCTGGCG
>CAZZGQ010000077.1:0-2084 GCA_964653765.1 uncultured Elusimicrobia bacterium
CCGAAGTTCTTGACGGCCAGGAGCTCCTCGTCGCGCTTGGAAACGAGCTCGCCGATCGTCTTGATGCGCGCCACCTTGAGGCAGTTGGACGCGCGAGACGACAGCTCGATCATCTCGATGGGCTGGCCCAGGATCTCCTTGAGCTTGGCGTCGATGGGCATGCCGCCCATCTCGCCGACGCCGCCTTCGCCTTCGGCGAAGGCGCCTTCAGAAGCGGCAGCCTGCTCTTCCTCGGGGATGAAGATGTTCAGCGACTCGCGCAGCAGCTTGCTCGACTGGATCAGCGCCTCGGCCGGGTTGCGGGAGCCGTCGGTCCAGATCTCGAGGATCAAGCGGTCATAGTCCGTGACCTGGCCCACGCGCGCGTTCTCGACGTCGTAGTGCACCTTGATGACGGGCGAGAAGAGGGCGTCGACGGGCAGGAAGCCGGCCGGCCACTGGTTCTGCTGGCGCAGCTCCTCGGCGGGGACGTAGCCGCGGCCCTTGGAGATCTCGATCTCCATGTCGATCTTGCCGCCCGCCTCGAGGTGAGCGACGACGAGATCGGGGTTGACGATCTCGACGTTGCTGTTGCCCTGGATGGCGCCGGCCTTGACCTCGCCTTCCTTGTTGGCCGAGAGGTAGACGGTCTCCGGTCCGTTCGAGAACAACTTCACGCGCAGCTTCTTGAGGTTCAAGAGGATCGTCATGACGTCCTCTTTGACGCCCGTGATCGTCTGATACTCGTGCTGGGCCTTCTCGATGCGAACCGCGGTGACCGCGGCTCCTTCCAGCGAGGAGAGAAGAACGCGGCGAAGAGCATTGCCGACGGTGTGGCCGTAGCCACGCTCGTAGGGCTCCGCCACGAATTTCGCATAGCTGTCGGACATCGTCTTCTCATCGACCGACAGCTTCTGCGGCAGGATCAGTTCTTTGTAAGCCATTCGTTATTTCCTCTCTCTTCTCTTATAAACGCTGCGTGATTACTTGCTGTAGTACTCGATGATCAGCTGGTCGTTGACCGGGAACGACATCTCGGCGCGCTCCGGGTTGCGGACGATCTTGAACGACAGATCTTCCTCTTTCCACTCGCCGAAGGACGGCCGCTGGTTGAGGCGCTTGGCCGTGTCGAGGGAGAGCTTGATGCCGACGTTCTCCTTCAGCTTCGGGTTGATGGCGACGACATCGCCGGTCTCGCAGGCGAAGGACGGGACGTTCACGCCCTTGCCGTTGACCTTGACGTGCCCGTGCAGCACGAGCTGGCGCGCCGTCTTCAGCGACGTGGCCACGCCCATGCGGCGGACGATGTTGTCGAGCCGCAGCTCGAGCGCGCGCAGCAAGTGGTCGCCCGAGGCCTCGCGGGCCTTGGAGGCGTTCTCCACCAGGTGCTCGAACGGCTTCTCGTTCATCTGGATCAAGCGGCGAAGCTTCTGCTTCTCGCGCAGCCGGATGGCGTACGCCGACGGCTTACCCCGCTGGGGCTTGGCCATGCCGGGCGTCGTCGGGCGCTTCTCGAGGACGCACTTCGTGTAGCACTTGTCGCCCTTGAGGAACAGCTTGGTCTGCTCGCGGCGGCAGAGCTTGCAGACGGATTCGATATAACGGGACATTCTCTTACACTCTCCTGGCTTTCGGCGGGCGGCAGCCGTTGTGCGGCAGCGGCGTCACGTCTTTGAGCGCGACGATGATGAGGCCGGCGTTGGCGAGCGAGCGGACGGCGGTCTCGCGGCCCGGGCCGGGGCCCTTGATGAAGACGGCGCATTGCTTGACGCCGAGCTCGATGGCCTTCTTGGCGACCTTGCCGGCCGTGATGCCGGCAGCGAAGGGCGTGCCCTTCTTGGTGCCGCGGAAGCCGGAGCCGCCGGCGGACGCCCAGGCGAGGACGTCGCCGCGGTCGTCGGCCAGCGACACGATCGTGTTGTTGAACGAGCACTGGATGAAGACCTTCGCGAAGGTCAGGCTCTTCCAGCTCTTCTTCTTGGGGGCCGTGGACGGTTTCGCCGTCGGGGCCGTCGTCTTTTCGTCAGCCATTATCAACCTCTAATTTTACCTATTTCTTCTCGGCGCTCTTGCCCACGCCCACCGTCTTGCGGCGGCCGCGGCGC
>CAZZGQ010000077.1:2184-12289 GCA_964653765.1 uncultured Elusimicrobia bacterium
CTATTTCTTCTCGGCGCTCTTGCCCACGCCCACCGTCTTGCGGCGGCCGCGGCGCGTGCGCGCGTTGGTGCGAGTGCGCTGACCGCGCACCGGCAGGTTGCGGCGATGCCGGTGACCGCGGTACGCCTGGATCTCCTGCAGACGCTGCACGTTGCCCTGCACCTCGCGGCGCAGCTCGCCTTCCACCTTGTACTCCTTGGTCAAAAGCGTGTTGATCAGACCGATCTGGCTCTCGGTCAGGTCCTTGACCCGCATCTTCGGGTCGATAGCCCCATTGAGCTTCTCAAGGAGCTGTCTCGACGTCGTCTGGCCGATCCCGTACAGATAGGTCAGCGCCACGTCGATCCTCTTGTTCTTCGGCAAATCTACGCCCGCAACACGAGCCATGCTTCCTCCTAACCCTGCCTCTGCTTATGCTTCGGGTTCGAGCACAGCACGCGCACGACCCCGTTTCTCTTGACGACCTTGCACTTCTGGCAAATCGGCTTAACGCTCGCTCTAACTTTCATTACTGCACTCCCCCTTGAGTGGTGCGTCGGAAAACTTGGTAGGTCACGGGCGCGTCCTCGACGTCGGACTTCTTCGGACCGTGAGCGATCATGCAGATCATGCGGTCCCCTTCGCTCAGCCGGCACCAGTAAGCCTGGGAGCCGATCTCGAAGAGCGCGGAGGTGACAATCTCGACGGGATCAGGACTCTCCGAAAAAGAGCTGGGAGCGACCTCGCGGCGGGCCCGCAACCTTGAGATCGCGGGATGACGGGGAGCCGCTGCGACGTTCGAGTCCTTCGAGAATGAAAGGCTCTCGGGTTCGTCGATGGACTCCCCCGCCAACGCCTCCCGCGACCACCGAGAATCCAGCAGATCGCCCTCGCTCGGTCTTCGGGCGGACCACCAATAGAGCTGCGAGGCTTCCTGCTCCGTAAGCCTCTGCGCGGGGGGAGCCGCCACGACGGCCGGATGGGCGGTCGGTGGCACGGACTGCTGCGCCACAACCTTGAGGCTGACACCAGCGGCCCAATCCTCACCCATCCCGCACCAAGCAGCCATCGGAGCGAGAATCAAGACCGTGAGCAAAAGGGTGTTGCTAGCAACACTCTTTTTGGTGGCAAATGACGATTCCATCGTTTCTTTCACTCTATTCCCGGAACGTAATCCGACCCCGCGTCAAATCGTAGGGCGACAGCTCGATGCGGACTTTGTCGCCGGGAAGGATCTTGATGTAGTGCATGCGCATCTTGCCCGAGATGTGAGCGAGGATGACCTTCCCGCCCGGGATCTCGCAGCGGAACATCGCGTTCGGCAGCGCTTCCAAGATGCTCCCCTCGACTTCGATCTTGTCGTCTTTAGGCATGTTCTAGAGTCAATATCTCCGGTCCGTTCTCCGTCACGGCGATTGTGTGCTCAAAGTGAGCCGAGAGGCTGCCGTCTTTCGTGACGGCCGTCCAACCGTCCGAAAGCGTCTCCACCTCGGGGCCGCCGGCGTTGACCATGGGCTCGATGGCGAGGATCAGGCCCGGGGACAGGCGCATGCCCGTGCCGGCCTTGCCGAAGTTCGGCACCGGCGGATCCTCGTGGAGAGCGCGCCCGATGCCGTGCCCCACGAAGTCCCGCACGACGGAAAAACCGTTCGCCTCGACGTGCTTTTGCACGGCGGAAGACACGTCGCCCAGGCGGCCGCCCGAACGCATCTGATCGATGCCCATATTCAAGGACTCGCGCGTCACTTCGATGAGCTTGCGCGTGGCCTCAGGCACCTTGCCCACCGGCACCGTAATGGCGCTGTCGCCGTAAAAGCCGCCCACGATGCAGCCGAAATCCAAGCTCACGATATCGCCGTCGACGAGCTTGCGTTTGGCCGACGGGATGCCGTGGACGACCTCATTGTTGATCGACACGCAGAGGCAGCCCGGAAAACCGTGATAGCCGAGAAAAGCCGGCTTGGCCTTCTTCTTGGCCAGCTCGTTGGCGGCGATCTTGTCGAGCTCGAGCGTGGTCGTGCCGGACTGCGCGGCCGCGGCGAGCACCTTGAGCGTGGCCGCCGTGATGGCGCCGGCCTCGCGCATGAGGCCGATCTCTTTGGCGCTCTTGAGCTCGATCGTCTTCGTGGAGAACATCAGTGTTTGCCGTTCCCGTTGAAGAATTGCGCCAGCGCGGCCGTGACCTTCTCCGGCTGCTGCGAGGCGTCGACCTGCTCGAACACGCCCTCGGCCTTGTAATAGGCGATCAAGGGAGACGTCAAATCGTCGTAGACCATCAGGCGCTTCTTGGCCGTGGCCTCGGAATCGTCGTCGCGCTGCACCACGTCGCCGCCGCAGACGTCGCACTTCGCGTCGTTCTTCGGCGGCTTGGTGAGGACGTTGTAGACCTCGCCGCACTTGGAGCAGACGCGGCGGGAGGTCAGGCGCTTGAGCGTCTCGGCCTGCGGAAGATCGAGGAGGATCACCTTGCCGACGGCGGTCTTCTGCTGCTTGAGCATGGCGTCCAGAGACTGGGCCTGCTCCAGGTTGCGCGGAAAGCCGTCGAGGAGGTAGTTCTTCCCGGCCTCGAGCTTGCCCGCCACCATCTCGGTGACGATCGAGTCCGGAACGAGCTTGCCGTTCTTGACGTACTCGGCCGCCTTCTCGCCCAAGGTCGTCTTCTGAGCCATCTCGGCCCGGAAGATGTCGCCGGTCGACAGGTGCGCGAAGCCGTACTTGGCGGCCAGCGCCTTCGATTGCGTGCCCTTGCCGGAACCCGGAGCGCCCAACAAAATCACGATCATGCTCTAGGTCAGCTCCCCACGTTGAACCAGCGCTGGCGCAGCCGGCCCTTCTTGAGGAAGCCCTCGTAGTGGCGCATGATGAGCTGCGCTTCGAGCTGCCCCATGGTGTCGAGAGCGACGCCGACGACGATGAGCAGCGCCGTGCCGCCGAAGAAGAACGGGATGTTCATGTGCGTGCGCGCCCAGTCGGGCAGCACGCAGATCAGCGCCACGAAGAGCGCGCCGCCGAGCGTGATGCGGTCGAGCACCCACTCCACATACTTCGCCGTGGACTCGCCGGGGCGATAGCCGGGGATGAACCCGCCGGACTTCTTCATGTTGTCGGCCAGATCCTCGGGATTGATCGAGACGGAGTTGTAGAAGTAGCAGAAGAAGACGATCAGGAGCGCGTAGGCGATTTGGTAGACGAAGTTGCCGCGGTTCATGAAATCCATGATCTTCTGCGCCCAGGCCGCGTTCGGCGAGAATTGAACGATCGTCATGGGAACCGCCATCAGCGAGACGGCGAAGATAACGGCGATGACGCCGGACTGGTCCACCTTGAGCGGGAGATAGCTCTGCGCGCCGCCGTACATCTTGCGGCCGACGACCCGCTTGGCGTACTGCACCGGGATCTTGCGCTGCGCCGTCTCCACCCAGACGACGGCGATGAGGACGATCAAGAGCGCCGCCACGAGCAGCAGCGCCTGCACGAGGCCGATTTCCTCGGCCTGGATGAGGCGGACGAGGTTGATCGTGGCCGAAGGGATGCGCTCGATGATTCCGGCGAAGATGATCAGCGAGACGCCGTTGCCGACGCCGAGCTCGGTGACCTGCTCGCCCAGCCACATGATGAAGATCGTGCCGGCGGTCAGCGTCAGGACGGTGATCAGGTAGAAGGGCACGGACGGGTTGGACACGACCGGCAGGTGGCCGGGCGTGGGCATCTTGGTGATGGCGATCGTCAAGCCGAAGCTCTGGAAGACGGCGAGCGCCAGCGTCAGGTAGCGCGTGTAGTTGTTGAGCTTGCGCCGCCCCAGCTCGCCCTCGCGGGCGAGGCGATCGAGGTGCGGCATCACATGAGCGCCCTGCAGCAGGCTGATGATGATGGACGCGTTGATGTAAGGCATCACGCCCATCGAGAAGATCGAGAAGCGCGCCAATGCGCCGCCGGAGAAGATGTTCAGGAAGCTCAGGATGCCGCCGCGCTGGGCTTCGAAGATCGCCTTGAGGGCGTCGCCGTTGATCCCAGGGATCGGGATGGCGGCGCCCACGCGATACACCGCCAGGGCGCCCAGCGTGAACAGGATCTTCTTGCGAAGATCCGTGCTGTCGAACAGGTCGGCGAACTTGTTGATCAAGTTTCTTCCCCTTTGGTTAGCGAGCCACCACTTCGGCCTTGCCGCCGGCCTTCTCGATCTTCGACTTGGCCGAGGCCGAGAAGGCGTGAGCCGAGACGGTGCGGGCGCTCTTGAGCTCGCCGTCGCCCAGGACCTTCACCGGAGCGCGGCCGTTGATCAAGCCGTGGATCTTGAGCGCGTCGAGCGTGACGTCCTTCTGGTTCTTGAAGACGCGCTCGATCGACTCCAGGGAAACGACCTGGTAGACGACCTTGAAAGCGCCGTTGGTGAAGCCGCGCTTAGGGATGCGGCGCAGCAGCGGGGTCTGACCGCCTTCGAAGCCGATGAGCTTGCCGTCGCCGGAGCGCGAGCGCTGGCCCTTCTGACCCTTCGTCGCGGTTTGACCGTGACCAGAACCCTCACCAAAACCGATGCGGATGCGGCGCTTGCGCGCGCCGGGCATCATGTGGAGGTTGGAGAGAGACACCACCGGAGCGGCGGGAGCCGCGACGGCAGTATTAGTTTCCTTAGCCTCGACCTTCTTCGCCGAAGATTTCTTAACCGGCTTCTCGCCAGTGCTCTTCGCCGTCTTCGCCGTCGTCTTCTTCGCCATGTTTAAACTCTCTCGTTTGTTATCGCCGCTAAAGCGGCGATGCCGTTACTTGCCGCGCAGCTTCGCGATGTCCTCGGCCGTGCGCAGCTGGCGCAGGCACTCCAGCGTCGCGCCGACCACGTTGAAGGCGTTGCGGCTGCCCAGGCTCTTGGTCAAAACGTTCTTGACGCCGGCGGCTTCCAGAACCGCGCGCACGCCGCCGCCCGCGATGACGCCCGTGCCGGGCGCCGCGGGCTTCATCCAGACCTTGCCCGAGCCGAACTTGGCGACGATCTCGTGAGGGATCGTCTCGTTGAGCACCGGGAACTTGACCAAGTTCTTCTTGGCCTGGGCGTTGCCCTTCTGGATCGAGGCCTGGACTTCCTTGGCCTTGCCGAGGCCCGTGCCCACCGTGCCGTTGCCGTCGCCGACGACGACGAGCGCGGAGAACGAGAAGCGCTTGCCGCCCTTGACGACCTTGGCGACGCGGTTGATGGCGACGACGGTCTCCTTGAAGCCCATCTCGTCGCGCTCGGGGCGCTCGCGGCGCGGACCGCGCTGGCCTCGGGGACCGCCGTGACCTCCGCGGCGCTGCTCCTGCGGAGCGGGAGCGGCCGCCTGCGGCGCCGCCGGGTTGTTCGCGTTATCAGCCATGATCTCTAAAACCTCTCTTTTCCCTTAGAACTCGAGTCCGCCGGCGCGCGCGGCGTCCGCCAGCGCCTTGATGCGACCGTGGTAGATGTTGCCGCCGCGGTCGAACGCCACCTGCTTGACGCCGGCGGCGACCGCCTTCTTGGCGACGGCCGCGCCGACCTTCTTGGCCATCTCCAGGTTTTTGGCGCTCTTGCCCTTGCCGCCGCCGATCTCCTTCTCCAGCGACGAGGCGTAGGCCAGCGTCTTGCCCGTGGCGTCGTCGACGACCTGGGCGTAGATGTACTTGAGGCTGCGGTGCACGGTCAGGCGCGGGCGGCCGTTGTTGATGGTCGTCTCGCGGATGCTGTCGCGCGTGCGCTCAAGCCGGTACTGATATCGAGTCCACTTGTCTTTCATCGTTCTCTCTCAAACCTACTTCTTGCCGCCGCCGCCAGCTCCGGCGCCCGCGCCGGCCGCGGTCTTGCCGGCCTTCTTGCGGATGTGCTCGCCCTGGTAGCGGATGCCGGTGCCCTTGTAAGGCTCCGGCTTGCGCAACTCGCGGAGATCGGCGGCCGTCTGGCCGACGAGGTCCTTGTTCGCGCCCGAGATCGTGATCTGCGTCTTCTTCGCGTCCACGGCGACGGCCACGCCCTTCGGGGCCTCGAACGTCACCGGGTGCGACTTGCCGAGCGTCATCGTGATCTTCTGGCCGGCCACCTCGGCGCGGAAGCCGAGGCCGACGATGTCGAGGACCTTCGTGAAGCCGTGGGACGCGCCCTGCACGAGGTTGTTGACGCGGGCGCGCGACATGCCGTAGATCGCCGAGGCGTCCTTGGACGCCTGGAGGTCGGCGGTCAGGATGACCTTGCCTTCCTTGACCTCGGCCTTGACGATCGGGCTCAGGGCCTCCTTGAGCTCGCCCTTGGGGCCCTTGGCCGTCACGACGCCGTTGGCGACGGAGACCTGGACTCCCTGCGGGATGACGACGGGCATTCTTCCGATACGGGACATGTCAGTTCACCAAACCTGGCAGAGGACTTCTCCGCCGACCTTCTTCTCTTGCGCCTGCTTGTCCGTCACGACGCCCTGCGACGTCGAGAGGATCGTCACGGCGAAACCGGCGCGCGCGCGCGGGATCTCGGTGTAGCCGCGGTAGATGCGCAGGCCGGGCTTCGACACGCGCTTGATGCCGCGGATGACCGCTTCCTTCGTGGGCGAGTACTTCAGGAAGACGCGGATCGTGCCCGACTTGCCGCCGGGGTTGAAGAGCGTCTTGAAGTTCGCGATGAAGCCTTCGTCCTTGAGGATGCGGACGACCTCCATCTTGAGCTTGGAGTACGGAACGTCCACGCGGTCCTTCTGGCGCGTGTTCGCGTTGCGGATGCGGGTCAGCAAGTCGGAAATGGGATCCATTGTCTCAAACCTACCAGGAAGATTTCTTGACGCCGGGGATCTGCCCCTGGTGCGCCATCTTGCGGAAGCAGATGCGGCAAAGTCCGAAGTCACGGTAATACGCGCGCGGGCGACCGCAGATCTGGCAGCGGTTGCGGTAGCGCGTCGTG
The DNA here is from genome assembly GCA_964653765.1 of uncultured Elusimicrobia bacterium. Taxonomy (GTDB): domain Bacteria; phylum Elusimicrobiota; class Elusimicrobia; order UBA1565; family UBA9628; genus JAGWUP01. The sequence goes on from CAZZGQ010000077.1 coordinate 9,053, forward strand.
AACTTCTGCGGCTTGCGCATCTTTGCGGTCCAAGCGGTGGTGGCCATAGTTATCTCTTAGTGTCGGTTTAGGCGGCGACGGCTTCGCGGGATTCCTTCTTCGCCGCTTCCTTCTGCTTATACGGCATGCCCAGCGTGTGCAGCAGCTCGAACGACAGGTCGTCGTTGCCGGCCGTCGTCACCACGGTGATGTTCATGCCGCGTTGCTTGGGGGACTTCTCGACGTTGATCTCCGGGAAGATCAGCTGCTCGCGCAGACCGAGATTGTAGTTGCCGTGGCCGTCGAAGCCGCGGGGCTCGAGGCCGCGGAAATCGCGGATACGCGGGATCGCCAAGGAGATCAGGCGGTCCATGAACTCCCACATGCGGTCGCCGCGGAGGGTGACGCGCACGCCGATCGGCATGCCCTGGCGGAGCTTGAAGTTCGAGATCGACTTCGTCGCGCGGCGGACCTGCGGCCACTGGCCGGTGATCATGGCCAGCTCCTCGCGGGCGGCATCCAGCATCTGGATGTTGTCGCGCGCCTCGGAGACGCCGATGTTGACGACGACCTTGACCAGCCGCGGAACCTGGAACGGGTTCTCGAACTGGTGCTTGTCCATCAAGGCGGGCACCACCTTCTCGGCGTAGAGCTTCTTGAGCCGGGGCGTGGCGTGCTTGACCTCTTTACCGTCGGAGGTCTTCATCGTCGGGCCGGAGGCCTTCGCGGCCTTGGCCTCGAGGCCGGCCTTGCGCTGCGCCTCGGCTTTCGCCTTGGCCTTCGCCGCCGCCTGGGGGTCTTTCTCTTTATCAGCCATTGTTAACTCTCATACACAACAGGTTTCAAAACGACTTCCTTTATCAAAGGATATGCTCGCCGCACTTGCGGCAGGCGCGCACGACGTCGCCGTTCTGCAGCCGCTCGATCTTGGCGCGCGTCGGCTTCTCGCACTTCGGGCAGATCAGCTGCACGTTCGAGTAGTGGATCGGGGCCTCCTTCTTCTGGAGACCGCCCGGGTCCGTCTGGCTGCCCTTCTGGTGCTTGGTCACGATGTTGACCTTGCCCACGAGCACGCGCATCGTCTCCGGGAAAACCTTCAGGACTTCGCCGGTGCGGCCCTTGTCCTTGCCGGCGATGACCATGACTTTGTCCTTCTTATGGATCTTGAGCTTGACGGCGGACATCTTAGACGACCTCCGGGGCCAACGAAATGATCTTCAGGTACTCTTTGTCGCGCAGCTCGCGAGCGACGGGCCCGAACACGCGCGTGCCCTTCGGCTCGCCGTTGTCGTCGATCACGCAGGCCGCGTTGTCGTCGAAGCTGATGTAGGAGCCGTCCGGCCGGCGCTTGTTGCGCACCGCGCGGACGACGACGGCCTTGACGACGTCGCCCTTCTTGATGGCGCCGTTCGGCAGGGCGTCACGGACGCTGCAGACGATGATGTCGCCCAGCGTGGCGTAGCGGCGATAGCTGCCGCCCATGACGTGGAAGCACTGGAGCTTGCGCGCGCCGGAGTTGTCGGCGACGTTGATGATGGAGCGAAGCTGGATCATTAGGCCTTGGCCTCCGCGACCTTCGGGGCCGCCTTGACGACGCGCACCAGCCGCCAGCGCTTGGTCTTCGAGAGCGGGCGCGTGCTCATGATCTCGACGAGGTCGCCCTCGTGAGAATCGTTCTTCTCGTCATGAACCGCGAACTTGCTCTGCTTCTTCATGATCTTCTCGTAGAACGGGTGGCGGAAGGACCGCTCGACCGTCACGATGCGCGTCTTGTCCATCTTGTCGGAGACGACGATGCCCTCCATCGTCTTGCGGGCGTTCCTCTCCTGAGCGTCGCCAACGGCGACGCTTTCAATAACCGGCGCCTCGGCCACGGCAGCTTTCTGTTTCTTGGCCATTACTTGCTCTCCTGCTTCTCGTTGATCCAGGTCTTGAGACGCGCGATCTGGCGGCGCAGCGTGCGCAGCTCCACCGGGTTGCCCAGAGGGGCGACCTGGTGCTTGAACTGCAGCTTGAACTTCTTCTCCTGCGCGGTGCGGAGCTCGGCGTTGAGCTCGGCCAGCGACAGGGTCTTCTTCGCCTCTTTTTCCTTGGCTTTCATGTTAGATGTGCTCGCGGCTGATGAACTTGGTCTTGATCGGCAGCTTGTAGGCGGCCGTCTTGAAAGCCACCTGAGCCTCTTCCTTGGTGATGCCTTCGATCTCGAACAGGATGCGGCCCGGCTTGATGACGGCGGCCCAGTATTCCGGAGCGCCCTTACCCTTGCCCATGCGGGTCTCGGCGGGGTGCTTCGTGACGGCCTTGTCCGGGAACACGCGCAGCCAGAGCTTGCCGCCCTTCTTCATGTGGCGGCCGATGGCGACGCGGGAAGCCTCGAGCTGGCGGGCCGTGACCCACTTGGGCTCGAGGGCCTTGAGGGCGTACTCGCCGAAGGCGATCGTCGTGCCGCGCTTGGCCGGCCCCTTGATGCGGGGATGGCTGTGCGGCTTGCGGTACTTGACGCGCTTAGGCATTAGCATTGGGGGTACCTCCGGCGGGAGCCGCGGCCTGGGCGGGAGCGGCGGACGTCCCTTCGACGTCCTGCACGCCCATCTGGCGCTTGGCCTGGGCCAAGAGCTCCTTGGGGCTCTTCACGAAGAGCTGCTTCTTGAAGATCCAGACCTTCACGCCGATCAGGCCGGCCATCGTGAAAGCCTCGGCCGTGCCGTAGTCGACGTCGGCGCAGTACGTGTGCAGGGGCACGCGGCCCTCGCGCTGCCACTCGCGGCGCGCGATTTCCGCGCCGTTCAAGCGGCCGCCGACCATGACCTTGATGCCCAGCGCGCCGGACTGCAGCGTGCGCTCCATCGCGCGGCGCATGGCGCGGCGGTGAGCGATGCGCTTCTCGAGTTGCATCGCGATCGCCTCGGCGACCAAGCGAGCGTCGAGCTCGGGGTCCTTGATCTCCATGACGTTGATGAACGTCTTGCGGGAGGTCATGTCCTCGACCTTCTTGCGGATGGCCTCGATGTCGGCGCCCTTCTTGCCGATCACGACGCCGGGGCGGGCCGTGTGGATGTTGACGCGCAGGTAGCTGCCGGCGCGCTCGATGCCGACCCAACTGACCGCGGCGGCCTTGAAGGTCTGCTTGACGAGGTTGCGGATCTTGAAGTCCTCGCCGATGAGCGACGGCATGTCCCGGAGGGAGAACCACTTGCTCTCCCAGTCGTGGATGTAGCCGAGGCGGACGGAATTCGGATGGATTTTATTGCCCATGGT
>CAZZGQ010000078.1:0-7713 GCA_964653765.1 uncultured Elusimicrobia bacterium
CCGAGCGGGATCATCGACGTCGTCAGCGACAGGTCCTTGGCCTCGAGGCCGCGCACGTAGCGCAGCATCTGCGTCTCGGAGCGATGCGTGTTGAAGACGGGGTGGGCCAAGTACGCGGAGCGGCGGCTCAGCTGGTCCGCGATATTCTCGCCCGCCGCTCCGAGCAGCTCCTCGACGCGCCATTCGACTTTTTTCCCGGCGAAGATCTCCAACAATTCGAGAACGCAGCTCTCATCCGTGGTCTCATCCAACGCGATCGTATACCCGCCCTCGATGGAGCGCAGGTTGACCCGCCGCAGCTTGGCCTCGGCCGCGATCCGCTTGGCGTCGCGCGCGGGCACGAAGACCTGGACCGTATCGAAGAAGGGCCGCTTGCCGGTCTCCAAGCCCAGCTTGCGCAGGCCCTCGTTCAGAGCCAGGGCGAGGGCGTGGACGCGGCCGGCGATGCGCTTGAGCCCGTCCGGGCCATGGTAGACGGCGTACATGCTGGCGATGACGGCGAGGAGCACCTGCGCCGTGCAGATGTTGCTGGTCGCGCGCTCGCGGCGGATGTGCTGCTCGCGCGTCTGCAGCGCCAGGCGATAGGCGGGCTTGCCCGCCGCGTCCTTGGACACGCCCACGATCCGGCCGGGCATCATGCGCTTGAACTCGTCGCGGGTCGCGAAGAACGCCGCGTGCGGCCCGCCGAAGCCCATGGGGACTCCGAAACGTTGCGAGGTGCCGACGGCCACGTCGCCGCCGATCTCCGCCACGGATTTCAGAAGAACGAGAGCCAGGAGATCGGCGGCAACCACCGCGAGAGCGCCCGCGTCGTGAGCCGACTTGACGGTTTCGGCGGGATCCACGATCCCGCCGAACGTATCGGGATACTGAAGAAGGACTCCGAACGGTTTCCTTTCGAAACCCATCTTCTCGGGAGCGCTCACCACCACTTCGATCCCGAGCGCCTCCGCCCGCGTCTTCACCACTTCGATCGTCTGAGGATGGCAGCCGTCCGACACGAAGAAAAGCTTCGCCTGCTCGGGCCGCGCGGCGTGGCAGAGCTGCATCGCCTCCGCCGCCGCGGTGCCCTCGTCGAGCAGCGAGGCATTGGCGACGTCGAGGCCGGTCAGGTCCATCACCATCTGCTGGAAGTTCACCAGCGCCTCGAGACGGCCCTGGGCGATCTCGGCCTGGTAGGGAGTGTATGCCGTGTACCAGCCCGGGTTCTCGAGGATGTTGCGCAGGATCACGGGCGGGGTCACGCAATCGTGGTAGCCCATGCCGATGTAGGAGCGGAAGACCTGGTTGCGGGAGGCGTACGCGGCGAGCGTGTCCAGCGCTTGTCGTTCGGAGAGGGGCGCGGGCAGCTTCAGGAGAGGAGATTTGAGACGGATGTCCTTTGGGACGACGGCGTCGGCCAAAGCGCCCAGAGACGATCGGCCGACCACGGCCAGCATGGCGGCGATATCTTCGGCCGAGGGGCCGATGTGACGGAGCGAAAAAGAATCTTCCACGGGAACGTTGCGCCGCGTGGAACGCGGCGCGGCTTCAGTGGCCACTGCCGGCCGCGGACTTCACGAAGTCCTGGTACGACTTCCAATCCATCAGCTTCTGCAGCTCGGCGGCCTGCGCGCCCTTCACCTTGAAGAGCCAGCCGTCGGTGTGCGGAGCGCGGTTGACCAGGGCCGGGTCCTTGACCACGGCCTCGTTGACGGCAGCGATCTCGCCGGAAACCGGGGCGTAGATGTCGAAAGCCGCTTTCACGGACTCGATGACGGCCACGGCCTCGCCCTGCTTCACCTTGCGCCCGACTTTGGGCAGCTCGACGAACACGACGTCGCTGATCTCCTTCTGGGCGTGGTCGGACACGCCCACGGCGATCGCGCCGCCTTCGTCGGCGGCCCACTCGTGCGACTTCATGTAGCGGCTGGACTCCGGCTTGGCCATCGCTAAGCTCCTTTCTTGTAAAACGGCGTCTTCACGATCTCGGCCGCGACGGAGCGGCCATGGATCTCCACCGACGCCTTCGCGCCGGCGGCGAGATCGGGCAGGTTCAAATAGCCCACGCCGATGCCCGTGTTGAGCGTGGGTGAAAAAGTGGCGGAGCAGAGGATCCCCGCGGCCTTTCCGTCGACGAGCACGGGACATCCGGGCCGCGGAACCCCTCTCTCGAGGAGCTTTATTCCCGTGAGCCGTCGCTTGAGCCCGTTCTTTTTCTGCTCGAGCAAAGCGGGCTTGCCGATGAAATCGCCCTTATCGAGCTTCACCACCCAGTCGTACCCCGCCTCGAAGGTGGAATGATCATCGTCGATGTCGTTGCCGTAAAGGAGGTAGCCCGCCTCGAGGCGCAGCGTATCGCGCGCGCCCAGGCCGCAAGGCGAGAGCCCGAGGGCTCTCCCCTTCAACAGCAGGTTGTCCCAGAGCCGAGAGACGATCTCGTTGGGGACGATGAACTCGAAGCCGTCCTCGCCGGTGTAGCCCGTCCGCGTGATCACGCTGGGCTGGTCGAACACGGGCAGCTCCAGCGCGCCGAAGCGGGGCAGATCCGGCACCTGCGGGTAGAGCATCTCGGCGATCGCCGCGGCGCGCGGGCCCTGGAGGGCGATCATGCCGTAGTGATCGCTGCTGTCTTGGAGCTCCACCTTCATGCCGGACGACTGCTGCTTGAGCCAGGCGAAGTCCTTCTCGCGCGTGGCGGCGTTGACCACCATGAAATAGCGCTCGGGCGCCAGGCAGGAGATGATGACGTCGTCGACGACGCCGCCGCGCTCGTTGGGCAGGTGCGAATAGATCGCCTTGCCCGGCTTGATGCGGCCGATGTCGTTGGTGTTGACCCTTTGCAGGAACTCGAGCGCCTGCGGGCCCTTCACCCAGACCTGGCCCATGTGCGAGACGTCGAAGAGCCCGGCGTTCGTGCGGACGGCAGCGTGTTCCTTAAGTATGCCCTCGTACTGGATCGGCAGCTCCCAGCCGTGGAAGTCCACGAGCCGGCCGCCGAGGGCCCGATGCTGGGCGTTGAGGGCGGTGCGGCGGGGCTCCGTCGCCGTGGCGGACATACCTTTAAATAGCAAATTTGGGGGACGTCTGTCCGGCGTCGAGATGGGCCGCTCGCGCGGCCTGGCTCTGAGAATTGTGCCTAGGCACAATGCTTAAAGCCTGGCACCGCCTAGGCCCTCCCCCCTCTCGGACCTGGGTCCTTTCCCCACAAAAAGGCCGGTCCCTCGACCCATACGGCCGAAAGCCGCCTTCGAGTAGGATAGAGCCATGCTCCTCAAGCGCGCCCTGGCTCTGGCGCTCGTCCTGGATATCGCGGGGGCGGCCCCCGGCCTTACGCCCTATGCCGCCCTCGCTGCCGAGAGAGCCCTGCCGGACGGGGCGCGTCCCGCCGCGGAAGGAGCGCCGGCTCCCCTGGCGCCCGCGGTCGCCCTGCCGGCGCTGTCAGTCCCGGTCCCGGGCTTGGACTCTCAGGCAGCGGCGCCCGAAGCCGGAGCGCCGGCGGCTCAGCCTCAGGCAGAACTCGCGCCTTCGGCAGCGCAGGCCCTCTCCCCGGAGTCCCCCGTCTCCGTCGCCCCCGCCGTGGGCGCGGCGCTCGAGCAAGCCGCGGCCTCGCCCGCCGAGGCCATGCCGGCCGCCTCGGGACCGGCCGCCTGGCTGGGCCGCGTCTTCGACAACCTGCGCCGGCGCAAGGCCGCCTCAGAGCCGCCGACCGTCGTCGAGCCCTCGCCTGCGGACGCCGCCGGCTCCTCGGCCGAAGCCGCCGCTCTCGCCCCCTCCTCAGGTCATCCCGCGCCGGCGAACCCGACCGAGCCTCCTGCGCCCGGCTCGAGCTTCGACGGCATCGCCGCCCACGCCGCGCGCAACGTGACGTGGTGGCTGCGCCCGACGGCGGCCCTGGTCGGCGCGCTCTGGCTGCAGAAAGCCGCCGCCGCCGAGGGCTTGGCCGCCAGCCTGCACTCCGCCGCCGGGCTCTCGCCCGCGGCGCTCTGGTCGACGCTCATCGTCGCCTCGCTCACGGCGGCCCTGTATGCCGCGCCCCGCGCGGCGCTCCAGGCGCTGCGCCGGCTCTCGCCGGCCCCGACGGGAGCCGAGAAGGCTCAGACCGCGGCGGCGTTCGCCGTGGGCGCCCTCGTCGCGACGGCGCTGCAGGCGCCCTTCGGCTGGGGCCTCCCCTCGATGCTGCTCATGGGCGGCTCGATCGCGGCGATCCTCGCCTGGGCGGCCTCGATCCGCTGGCTCGCTCCCGCTCCGGAGCGCGCGGCCAACTCGCTCGAGCGCTCGGCCGGCGTGGTGGGCTTTGCCGTCGCCGCGGCCGTGCCCGCGGCTTTGGCGTTGGATATCTTCGGCTGGCTGCCGTTCTCCACGGCTTGGCTCCTCACCATCCTTCCCGCCGCCGTTCTCCTGCTCGACATGATCCTGGCCGCCCCCGTGCGCCTCTACCGCGCCGTCGTCCCCGCGCCCACGGATCCGCTGCGCCGCGGCGTGCTGTCCGGCCTCTCGGCGACCGGCCTCGCGTCCATCGCCGTCGGCGGCGGCCTCCCCGTGGCCGCCGCGCTCGGCCCCGACTTCGACCGCAAGCTGGGCCACTTCCACGCCGACGAAGGCTCCTCGTACCACTATTGGGACGAGAGAGCGGACGAGACCGCCGCCTCCCTCCCGTCCTGGGAAGATCTCCGCGCCGCCGCCGAGCGGCTGAAGCAGCCGCTGGAGCCCGACGCGGCCGTCGCCCAGGCGCGCATCCTCTCGAACGCCGTCGGGCCCTACGCCGACGGGAGCCTGAATCCCGAGTACCAAAAGTGGCTCCATACTCCCGGGACCTTTGACTCCGAGGGGTTTGTGACGGGCCGCCCGGACTCCAAGAAGAAGCCTTTGTCCGAAGAGCAGCGACTCTGGCTGATCGACTTCGTGCTCGACCCGCAGGTCGTCCACTCGCCTTCAGCGGCGGCGCGCGAGCTCGTCCTCGACGCCAAGCGCAAGGCCATCGACGCCCTCATCGACCGCGAGAGCGCGGAGCCCAATCTCGCTTCCCGAGAGGCGCTGAAGGCGCTCTGGTCCTACTCCGAGCGCATCGACCAGCCCGATCCGACCTATCCCCGCTTCGGCTTCACGGAGCAGGAGCGCCTGACCCTCGGCGTGAAAGCGCACTATTACGACATCCTCCCCCATTACCAGACGAAGGAAGGCGACGCGATGTCCCGGCGCTACCGCGACCTCAGCGACATGCTGCGCAAGTGGCTGACCCGCGACACGCTCGCCGCGGAGATGGCGCAGCAGCGCGCCATGGACAAAGAGCGCGCCGCGCCGCTGCACTCCCTGCCGCTCTCCCGCGTCAAGCGCGCCCGCGATTATCGCGCCTGGCCCAAGGACGTCCTGGCCGCCGTCTCCGAGGCCGCGCGCGCCCACGGCATCCCGGAAGAGCTGCTCATCGTCAACCTCGGAACGCAGATCGAGCGCCAATACACGCTGCGCGAGGGCTTCGACGTCTGGGCGCAGCGGCAGGATGAGAAGACCTCCTCCGGCCGCCTGAAGGTCAAGATCGCGAAATGGCTGTCCGACAAGATGCCCGCGGGCGTCGCCATGCCCGTGCGCTGGAACGACTTCCTGGGCGGCATGATCCTCAACGGCAAGAACGGCATCGGCCTCTTCCAGATCCGGCCGGCGAACGTGCGCCGTTATCCTTGGGTGTGGAAGCGCTTCGGCGTGCCCGACGCCGACGCCCTCTCGGACCGCGAGATCACCTGGCGCCTCCACGACCCGCGCTACAACGCCGAGGCCTGGGCCTGCATCCTGGAGGGCATGGCTCAGGACGTGGACAACCTGCGCCTGAAGGCCTCGCGCGGAGAGAAGCTGGACTTCAGCACCTACGAGAAGGAGTCCAAGACCTGGCTGACGCCGTCCGACGACAAGGTCTACGCCCTGCTGCCCACGCTGGATTCCGTGCCCGGGCGCTGGTGGCGCCTGACGGCGTTCCATCCGCTGCTGCGCGACAAGGCCGGGATGGACGTCGGCGACGCCGGCACGCTCCTGGCCTCAGGCGCCCTCGACGGCCGTCCGGCGACGCTCACCAATATCCGTTCGCTCGACGACGTGAAGGACGCCGCGAAGCTCCTTTCCGGCGACGACGCCTTCTTCGCCGACGCGGCGCGTCGCGGTCTTACGGCCGTCGCCGCGGGCGCCAGTGGACCGGAGGTGGCGAAAGCGGCCGCCGAAGCGCTGGCCAAGGCCTCGCAGAAGACCGCCTCGATCGGCCTGCCGGCCGGCCTGGCCGCCGCCGCCGGCGCCCTCGCGGCCAATCCGACCCTCTCGCGTCGCGGCCTGCTCGGCATCGGCGCGACTGGAAACTCGCATAAGGACGACCCCAAGAAATGAAGACGACCTGCTTCGCCCTCCTCCTCACCCTGCTCGCCGCCGCCGCGCGCGCGGAGAACCCGCGCGCGCTCGGCTGCTCGCAGTCGCGCCCCAAGTCGTCCTTCCCCAAGCAGGAGTTCCGGCTGATCCGCAACGACGACGGGACGTACGCCCTGCATTACTCGGGCGTGGCCGATTACGTCTTCGAAGACGTGACGATCGCCGACACGGTGCTCGCCGACAAACTGACCTGCTCGTTCTCCGGACCGACGTCGCAGCTGCTCTCCTGCTCCCAGGAGGAGACGGCGGCCGATCCCAATCACGGGCACAGCCATGGCCCGCGCAAGCACGAGTTCACGGTCACCGAGACGGCTTTCTCGCGCGTCGAGGACGGCCACATCGTCGTCGAGAAGGCGCGCAACGCCGTCTACAAGCGCAGCCGCTCCATGTGGGTCGACGCCATCGAGCTCGAAGGGAAGTTCCCGGCGGGCGAAAAGGAGCGCTCCGGGCGCGACGAAGCGGTGACGCTCCAGGCGGAAGGCCGCCTCTCCATCGGCGCCATCGCCCCCGACTGCTTCACCTACTAAGTTAATTGCGGGCAGCCTTAACATTTAAGTTATTCGGCACGAATAACTTAAATGTTAAGGCTGCCCTTAGTTAAGTTAGCGGCTGAGGACGTCGGCGAGGACTTGGGCGAGGCGGCGCTTGACGACGGGGTCGAGGAAGTCGACGTCGGCGGCCCAGAAGCCGTCCTCGTCCGTCTCGCAGTAGTCCACGCGGACGTAGGCGTCGGCGAAGCGCTCGCCGGCGAGCTCGAAGGAGAGCGTCAGCGTCTCGTAACGGTGCAGGGCGCAGAGCGTCACCAACCGGGCGCGGCTCGGCGTCAGCGACTCGAGCCGCCCCCAGCCGTTCTCGTCCGCGGCGCAGGACAGCCGCGCCGGCAGGCGACAGGGCGCGTGAGCGCTCACGGCTTGTTCTCCGGATGGCGGAACAGCCGCGCCGGGCCGGAGCCCACCGGCAGCCGCTCGCCGATCGTCCAGAACCGCGCGCCGTCGTAGCCGACGGCCACGGGCTTGTAGCGGCCGTCGGCGTATTCGCGCAGCGGCACGCGCTCGAGGACGTGGTCCGGCCGGTCGACGTCGTGGCGCAGCAGCTCGCGGTTGCCGGCGTCCAGCGACCACAGGGCGCGGCCGTCCCAAACGAGGCCGGCGGGCTTGAGGCCCGGGTACTTGAAGGAGGCGATGACGCTCAAGGAGGGATCCGGGAGCCGCTTGCGCAGCGCGCCCGACTCGCAGGTCCAGAGGTAGAGGCCGTCGTAGGCGAGGCCGATCGTGCCGGGAGCGGCCACGCGCTCCACCGCCGTCAGCGCCGCGTCCTTCACCCGCC
>CAZZGQ010000078.1:7813-9694 GCA_964653765.1 uncultured Elusimicrobia bacterium
TGCGCCTTGAGCGCCTTGGCGCGCTCCAGCGACTTGTAGCCGAAGGCGGCCCCGAGGAAGATCAGCGCGGCGGCGGCGAAGACCGAGCCGTGGCGGGGACGCGGGACCTTGGTCAGGCTCAACGCCGTGCCCTGGAAGCGCAGGCTCTTCGACAGGCAGGCGCGTATGCTCTCCCGCGTCCACGGCGGCGCCACGACCTCGGCGGCGCCCGCCCGCATGAGCGAGACGGCCCGCGTGGAGTCGCGCTCCTTGAGCGCCACGACGACGGGCATGAGAGGCGCGGCGCGCAGCACCTCGCGCACGACGACGGAGGCGTCGTGATCGCGCGAGTCGACGACAAGCATCAGGCGCGGACGGACCTCCCGCAGGATCTCGACGGCCTCGTGCAGACGGGCCGCGCCGTGCACCTGGTGGCCCGTCTCGCCGGCGATGAGCGAGAGGCGCTCGCGGTCCTCGGCGTCCGAGCAGATCAGCCCGATGACGGCCATCCTTACTTGCTGGGGTCCGGTATCGTGAACACCGTCCCCTCCTCCGGCAGGCCGCGGTCGATCTTGTCCGAGTTCGCGTCGTAGATCTTCTCCCAAAGGTTGGGGTCGCCGTAATACTCCCGGGCCAGCGTGCGCAGCGTGTCGTCGTGCTGGATCTCGTGCCTCTTGGGCCACTGCGGGCGCACCGGAGGCGGCAGCGGCTTGGGCCGGATCATGGGCGGCGCGGCGGGCTTGACCTTCATGGCCTGCTCGCGCACGGCGGCGGCCTGCGCCTCGTAGTCCGCCTGGTCCTTCCTTCTCTGCGCGTCGTCGTACTCCTGCTGCGTCTCCTTCACGCGGCGCTCGACCACGCCCAGCTCGCCCTCGGCGATCTCGCGGCGCGTATCGGCGGCCTTGGCCGAGGCCTCGGCCGCCTGCTCGCGGCGCTTGAGCGCGTCGATCTGGTTGCGCAGGACGTCGGCCTCGGAGGCGGCGCGTCCGACGAAGGCGCCGGCGAAGCTCGGCGCCCCGAACTTGTAGCTGAAGGAGAACTCGTACGCACCGCCGTCCGAGACTCGGTTGGTGGGCAGCGTCATGGCCACGTCGAGGACGACGGGAGAGAAGTCCACGCCCATGCCGAAGGCGATTTGACTGACGCCGTTGAGCTGGAAGCCGCGGCCCACGCGCGCGTGGAGCAGGCCCTCGAGCCAGGTCGTGTCGAGGCCGTAGTAGAATTCGGTGAGGCTGCGGCGGATGCGCAGGTCCGTGGTGACGCTCAGACGCTTGTCCCAGGTGTAGGCGTTGGCCAGGGAAAGGATGGGCGAGATGTCCTTGTTCGTCGTGAAGTTGCGCAGGCCCACGCTGCTCGTGAGGCCGAAATTGCTGCGCGCCTGGGCCGAAGCGTCGAAGCCCAAGCCGAAGCCGCCGCCGCCCGCGTCGTTGATGAACTTGAAATTGCCCCCCAGGCGCAGCGGCTTGCTGAGCGGCACCTCCGGCGGCGCCTTCCACTCCTGCGAGTAGTGGAAGAGCAACTCGTCGCGATCGCCGCCGTTGACCTGGCGGCTGAGCAGGTAGCCCGCGCCGACCGTGGCCGTGTTGATGGGATCGAAGGGCCGGATGTAGGCGAGCGTCGCGGCCGTCATCGTGCCGACGGGCGATTGAAGGCGGCCCAACGCCGCGGTGGCCTGCGTGTACGGGGTGTTCGCCGTGCCGGCGGGGTTGTACCACATCGCGTACGGGTCGTCGGCGATGGCCGTGTAGGACTGACCCAGGCCCATGCCTTTGGCGCCCGGCAAATAGTCGGCAAAGCTGGCAGCGCCGGCGCGCGACGCCGAGAGGACCAGGCAAAGCCCGGCCCAAGCCCCGAGAAACATGCCCGGAGTATAGGGAAGACCCATTACGGGCGTATTTCGCG
>CAZZGQ010000078.1:9794-12129 GCA_964653765.1 uncultured Elusimicrobia bacterium
GCCCCGAGAAACATGCCCGGAGTATAGGGAAGACCCATTACGGGCGTATTTCGCGGAGAGGCCCCCGCGCAGAGCGGCGCTTGCCGAACTTCGGAAACGCCGTTATACTGGCCGCGTGCTCAGCACCATCCTTGTGGTCGAGGACGAGGAGACTTCCGCGGGCGTCATCAAGGAAGCTCTGGAGCTGGAGCAGTTCCAAACGATCTGGGCACCGTCCTTGTTTCGAGCGCGCTCGGCGCTCAACAAGGCGGCTCCCGATCTCGTCATCCTGGATCGGCGCCTGCCTGACGGCGATGGGCTCGATTTCTGCCGCGAGCTCAAGGCCAAGGCGGAATGGAAGGACGTCCCCATCCTCTTTCTGAGCGCCAAGAAGAGCGTCACCGACCGCGTGAGCGGCCTCAACATGGGCGGGGACGACTATCTGGCCAAGCCCTTCGCCATCGAGGAGTTGCTGGCGCGCGTGCGCGCCTTGGTGCGCCGCCGCGGCTCGGCCGAGTCTCCGCGGCAGATCCTCCAGGCCGATGAGCTGCGCCTGGACCTGCAGCGCGTGGAGGCCTCGCTGAAGGGCAAGGCCTTGAAGCTCTGGCCCAAGGAGTTCGAGATCTTGCGCGCGCTCATCGAGCGTAAGGGCCGCGTCGTCAGCCGCGAGACCCTGCTGCAAAGCGTCTGGGGCTATGACAAGGACCTCGTGATCACCTCCAAGACGGTCGATGTCACGATCAGCCGGCTGCGCAAGAAGCTGGGCGCCTACGGCGACAAGATCGTCTTCATCAAGGGCTACGGCTACCGCTTCGACGACTCCGCCTCGGGACTCTCGCGATGAAGCTGCGCGACCGGTTCACCCTCGCCTTCGGCGGCTTGGCCGTCCTGGTGGTCGTCCTCACCGGCCTTTTCCTCTTCATCTCGGAGAAAGCCCAGCTGGAGAGCAAGGCGAGCGAGGAGCTCACGGAGAGCCTCTCGACCTTCGCCGGGCTGTGCCAGGAGTCCGTCATCTCCATGAACGACATCCTGCTGATCAATCATCTCAGGCTGCTGAAGCAGGACCCCCGCCTGGCCTACGCCGTGTTCGCCGGACCCGAAGGCCGGGTCATCATGCACACCGACCCCACCCTGATCGGACAGCCCTGGCGGCCGCCCGCCTCCGACGCCAGCCTGCTCATACGCCGAAAGAAAGTCCTGGCCCGCGGCGTGGACGCGGGCGAGGCCGCCGTCGCCTTCCGCGCCGAGACCGTGCGCCGCGGGATCGACGCCGTGCTTTCGCGCGATATCAAGCGCTTCACGGCCGTCGCGCTGCTGGCCCTCACCGTGGCCCTGATCCTGGCCCTCGTGCTGGCGCGGACGATCTCGGGTCCGATCACCGTGGTCGCGGAGGGCGCCCTTCGCATCGGAGAAGGCCGTCTGGATCACCGGATCGGCGTCGACCGAAACGACGAGATCGGCATCTTGTCGCGAAGCTTCAACGAGATGGCCGAGAAGCTCCAAGAGCTCGACCGCATGAAGGAAGAGTTCATGGCCATGATCACCCACGACCTCCGCACCCCCCTGACCGGCATCCGAGGCTGGGTCGAGATCCTCCAGACGCAGAAGCCGGGCCCGCTCAATGAAAAGCAGATCGGGATGCTGCGCACGGTCCTAGGCTGCTCCGATAGATTGGGGCGTCTGGTCAACAACATCCTCGACATGGCCAAGCTCGAGGCCGGCATGATGGAACTCGACAAAGTCTCTCTCGACGCGTCCTTGGCCGGCCTCGAGGCCGTCAAGATGCTGTCGCCGGAGGCCGAAAAGGCCGAGGTCCGCCTGGTCTTGGACATGCACGGGCTGCCGCCCGTCGTCGCCGATCTCGACGCGCTCAAGCAGATCTTGATCAACCTCAGCCACAACGCCCTCAAGTTCACGCCCGCGGGCGGCAGCGTCACGATCTGGGGCCGGCCGGAGTCGAGCTTCGTGCGCCTGGGCGTGACCGACACCGGCGTCGGCATCCCCAAAGAAGCGCTGCCCAAGCTCTTCAGCAAGTTCCAGCAGGTCAAAGAGACGAAGAAGCAGGCGAAGTCCAAGGGGACGGGGCTGGGCCTGACCATCGTCAAGCATCTCGTCGAGGCGCACGGCGGGACCATCGAGGTCCAAAGCGAATCGGGCAAGGGCACGACCTTCTCTTTCACGCTGCCTCTCGCGCTCCAAGGGGCCGCGGCGTCCGCGGAGGTCGCCCGTCGATGAGCGCCCGGGTGCTCATCCTGGAGGACGACCTCGTGTTGGCCGAGATGTTCGTCTACCTGCTCGAAAGCAGCGGCTTCGAGGTCAAGAAAGCCGCCACGGCCGGAGAGGCGCTCGCCCTCGC
>CAZZGQ010000079.1:0-12106 GCA_964653765.1 uncultured Elusimicrobia bacterium
CCCGCCCGGCCGCCGTCGCCGCGCGGCGCAGCGCCTCCAGCTCCTCGGGCGCGAGCGCTAAAGGCTTTTCGCAAAGACAGTCGAGGCCGCGCGCCAGCGCGGCCGATACCTGCTTGTGGTGCAAAAACGGCGGAGTCGCGATATCGACGAAGGCGAGCTCCTTTTCCGTTTCAAGGAGGGCTTCGTAGGTGTCGTAGAGCCGTGCCTGCGGCAGGAGCGCTTTCGCCGCTTCCCTCCTCTGCGCGTTGGCCTCCGCCACGGCGACGATGTCGATGCCGCGCTCCTTGAACGCCGGCAGGTGAGCCTTTTCCGCGACCTGCCCGAAGCCGATGAGCGCGCCTTTCATCTAGAACTTCCGGCGCTTGAGGGCGGCCAGCGCTTCCCCGAGGATGTCCGCGCCGCGCAGAGCCTCGGCCTCGGTGATCAGCAGAGGCGGGTTGATGCGCAACGACGGGTTGTAAGACATCGTGAGCAGGCCGCGCTTCAAGCAGTCCTCGAAGAGCTCGCGGCACAGCGGCGCCTCGAGCGGGGCCCCCGTCTTCGGGCTCACCAGGTCGACGCCGATCATCAGGCCGCGGCCGCGGACGTCTGCTACGAACGGACTATTCTCCTTGATCTCCCGCAGACGCTTTAATAAGGACGCGCCGACTCTCTTGGAGTTCTCGACGAGCTTCTGCTTCATTAGGATCTGGAGCGTGACGTCGCAGGCGGCGGAGGCCAGCGGGTTGCCGCCGTAGCTGGACGAGGAGCCGCTGGGATTGGCCCACGGCTTGGACTCGGCGACCTCGCTGGAGGTGACGACGCCGCAGACCGGGAAGCCGCCGGCGATGCCCTTGCCGACGGTCATGATGTCGGGGACGACGCCGTCGTGCATGCAGCCGAACCACTCGCCCGTGCGGCCGAAGCCCGTGATCATCTCATCCGAGATGAAGAGCGCTCCGTTCTCGCGGGCGATCTGCGCCACGCCGGCGACGAAGCCCTTGGGAGGGATCACATTGCCGTTGGTGCCTTGCACGGGCTCGAGGATGATGGCCGAGAGCGCGCCCGTCGTCTCGCGCTTGATCTTGTCGCGCAGGAACTGGAGCGTGTGCGCCGCGCAGTCGTGCTCGCCCTGCGCGCCGAAGGGGCAGCGGCGCGAGTCCGGATACGGCGAGCAGTAGAGGCCGGGCATCAGCGGACCGAGCTGGTGCTTGAACGTGTCGCCGAGCAGGGGCAGCACGCCGCCCGTCTTGCCGTGGAAGCCGCCCCAGAAGCTCATCACCTCGAACTTTTTCGTGCGGCTCTTGGCCAGGCGCAGCGCCGCTTCGACGCCCTCGGCGCCGGAGGAGTAGAGCTGGCAGCGCGTCAGGCCCTTGGGCGTGATCTTGGCCAGGTTCTTGAGGAAGTTCACTCGGTGAGGCGTGGTGAAGGAGCCCACGGCCGTCTTCGCGGCTTGCTCGCCCAGCGCCTTCGCGTATTCCGGGTGCCCGTAGCCGATCGAGGCCACGCAGACGCCGGCGACGAAGTCCAGGTACTCTTGGCCGTCGACGTCGTAGAGCGTCGCGCCCTGGCCGTGGTCCATGACCAGCTTGGAGTAGAGAGCGATGGACTGGACGCCGGGAGCAAGAAATTCTTGCTCCTCGTTGAACAGCGCCAGCGACTTCGGGCCGGCGACGGAGCCGCGAACGCGCGGCTCCTTTTCTTCATAAACGGCCTTCACGACAGATTCCTTGGTAGGCATGTGATGATTAACCCTTCCTCCCGGCCTCGCGCTGGCGCAGGCGCGCGCGCAAGCGGCGCGCGATCTGCACGGCGGCCTCGGCGCGCACGCGCGCGAAGCTGGGCCAGGAATTGATGTCGATGATGTAGATCGGACCGTCGGGCGAGACGATGGCGTCTCCTCCGAAGATCTCGAGCCCGACGGTCCGAGCGGCCGTCTCGGCCTGGAACGCCAGGTCTTCCAGCTCGAACGACAGGCGGCGGGCCGTCGACGGGTCGTGGTAGAACCACGTGAACCACTGGCCGGGGCCGACGCCGTAGAACTTGATCAGGTCCCCGTCCTGGTGCTTTTGGAGAACGGCATCGGCGATCTCTCTTCGCTCGAAATCGCCTAGGATGTCTTTGACATCGTCTCGATTCCGAGCGAAAACCACGTCATGAGTGCACGTATTGTGGACGTCCCCGCGCTTGATCCACATGCCCGTATCGGCGAACTCGGGCAGAGGCGAGTCGAACATCTTCGAAACGGAGCGAATCTCGCTTTCAGGAAACACGAGCTCGGGCGTCTTACCGAAGCGGGGGATCATCTGCGTCCGGTAGCAATTGAGGACCGCCTCGGCGGGATTGATGATCAGAGGGCCGCCCGTGCGAGCCAAGCTCTTCAAGCGCATCAGCCGCGGATAGGTCTCGCACATGGGAACTATCATGTCCCACTTCGACAGATCGGCGGCATCCGCCGCCTCGGGCTCGAGGAGCGTGACTTCCACGCGCTGGAGCTCCAGCTGCTCCATGACGGCCTTGAGGATCAAGGCGTCGTCGGACTCGCGGTTGGGCGAGTTCTGGATTTCGCGATAGATGCCGAGGCACTTTACCATGAGGTCCCCACCAAGAAACGTTCGGCCTGGGCGACGTCCTCCGGCCGATCCACGTCGAGGGTCTTCGAAAGCGTGTGGCCGGCCACGGCGGCGCCGGAGTCGACGAGATGCGCGAGGAATTGGCGCAGCGCGGTGAAGCGAGAGGCGTCGGGCATGCGGCGCACGGCCGCGGCCGTCATGTAGTACAGGCCGCTCGTGACCAGCCCGCGCTTGGCGCAGCGCTCGCCCAGGGCGGTCACGCGGCCCGCGGCGTCGGTCTCGGCCCAGAGCGGCTTCTCGTCGTCGACGAACGAGGTCAAGGCGAGGCCGGCCTCGGCCTTCGCCTCGGCGCAGCCTTGCGCGAAGCGCGCCATCTCGGCGGGCGGGACGATGGCGTCGACGGTGCTCATCAAGAAGCGGTCGGAGCGACCGGCGAGCGCGCGGCAGACCAGGCGGAAGCTCTCCCAGGACGAGGCCGTATCCGCCTCCAGGAAAGTCCAGCGCACGTCGGAAAAGCCGCGCGAGAGGCTCTCGCGCACGGCGCGCCCGGAGCTGTTGTGGAGCACCGTGATGTCGTCGACGCCGGCGCGCCTGAGCGAGCCGGCGATCCAGTGGCAGAGCGGCTTGCCCGCCAGCGGCACGAGCGGCTTGGGCAGGCCCGGGTGGCTGCCCGAAAGCCGGGTGCCGAGCCCCGCCGCGATGATGCCCGCCTGGAGGCTCACGAGAGCAGCCTCTCGACGTCGGGCAGCGTGGCCAGCCGGGAGGCCGACGCGCAGCAGGCGTCCGCGGAAGGATTGAGGAGCGCATGCGGCATGGCCAATCCCTCCGCGCCCTTCATGTCCCGGGGCACGGAATCGCCGACCATCAGGCAGTCGGCCGGTTCGACGCCGAGGGCGCCGGTGGCATGGAGGAAGATCTCCTTGGCCGGCTTGGTGTGGCCCAGCCGTGCCGACTCCGCCACCACGTCGAAGAAGCCGTCCATCCCCTCGGAGGCGAGGATATCGGGCAGGTTGCCGTAGAAATTCGACACGATACCCAGCTTATAGCGTTTCCGGAGCCGTTCCAGCACGGGCTTGTTGCGCGTGAAGAAGCGCCGGCAATCCTCGAGGAAGCGCCGCGAGATCGTTTTCGTCAGCTCCACGCGCCGGCCCGGCAGCTCCTCGAGGACGCAGCCGACCTGCAGCTCCAAGGTCCGCTCAAGCCCGGTCCCGGCCAGGGAAAAGCGCTCGGCGAGATGGTCGTCGCAGCGGTAGAAGGCCTTCAGGAAGACGTCCTGCGGCACATCCAGGCCCGATTCTCTATAAAGAGGAAAGAATCGCGCGGGCCAGGTCAGTCCGTCGGAATCGAGGGTTCCGCCAAAATCGAAGAGGACGGCTTTCATGCAGCTAAGGGCGTATTCTAGCACGATACCCACGGCGGGGTCTAGAAGGAGGGGCGGCATTCGTGGGCCGGGGCTTGACAAGCCGGGCCAATCCTGTTATAAATCCGCTACCAAAACCGCGTTCGTAACCGCGGCAATGGATCGTTGCGCCGAGTTGACCTCCGGGGACGGGGGTCGCGGCGCTTTTTTAATGGGTGAAATTCGATGGCGGTGAAACTGGACGCGGTGAAAGAGAAGCTCGGCGCTCTGGCCAAGAAGGCCAAGGGCCTGACCGGCTTTTTGCTGGGTCCTACCGATGTCCTCGCTCTCGACATCGGCAGCTACGCCATCAAGTGCTGCCACGTGAAGATGGAGGCCCAGGGGCCTGTGCTCAAGGTCTGGGGCTATCTGCCCTACAAGGTCAAGCCGGAGGCCACCCCCGACGAGAAAAAGGCCGAGGCGATCAAGGAGATCAAGGCCTTCTTGATCCAAAAGGGCGTGAAGCTGCCCGAGACGGCCACGTCGCTGTCCGGCAACTCCGTGATCGTGCGCTACGTCAAGTTCCCGCGCCTGACCAAGGCCGAGCTCTCGGCCACCCTGGCCACCGAGGCCGAGCCCTTCATCCCTTTCGACATCAACGAGGTCCAGCTCGGCTTCCACATCTTGGGCGAGATCACCGAGGAAGGGCAGAAGAAGATGGAGACGGTCCTGGTGGCGGCCAAGAAAGAGCTCGTCAACCAGCGCCTGGACGTGCTGCAGGGCGCCGGCCTGACGCCCGCCATCATCGACGTCGACTCCTTCGCCCTGGAGAACGTGCATGAGAAGCTGCGCGATCCCAAGAACGACCCGGGCGCCACGCTCTACCTGAACATGGGCCACATGGTGACCAACCTCTCGATCATCGAGAACGGCGTCACGCGGGTCGTGCGCGACATCTTCATCTCGGGCAACACGCTGACCAAGGCCATCATGAAGGCCTTCCAGGCGGACGCGGCCAAGGCCGAGGAGCTCAAGAAGCAATACGGCATCATCGTCGATCCGGCCGAGAAGGAGAAGGCGCTCCAGGAAGGGCAGCGCGAGGCGCTGGGCGTCTCTCAGGCCGTGACGACCGTGATCAAGGACCTCGTCGGCGAGGTGCATCGTTCCGTCGACTTCTACCTCTCGCAGGGCCCCGAGCGCTCGATCGGCCGCATCGCCCTCATGGGTGGCACCGCGCGCCTGAAGAACCTCGCCAAGCATCTCTCGGCCGAGCTGAAGGTGCCGGTGACCGTGGTGGATCCGTTCGCTTTCCTGAAGACGCGGCCGGCCGATCTCCCCGAGGAGCTCGCTCCGGCGTTCGGCGTGGCGATGGGCTTGGCGCTGCGGCGCAACAGGGATTGGGCCTGACATGATCAAGGTCAACCTGGTCCCGGCCGAGATACTGGCCAAAGCCGAGCAAAAGCAGCAGGTGCTGCAGGCCACGGCCGCGGGCATCTTCGCCCTGATCGTCCTCGCGCTGATCTCCTTCGGGCACTACTACAAGCTGAACAAGCTCGAGCACCAGCTCCAGGCGGACAACGCCCGGCTCAAGCAGCTGCAGGTCATCGTCGACAAGGTGCAGGAGCTCGAGAAGACGGCGGCGGCGGTCCGAGCGCGCCTCAACGTGATCACCGATCTCCTGAAAGGCCGTCCGATGTACCCGTATTTCATGTCCGATTTCGCCCGCAGCGTGCCGTCGGGCATCCAGATCAAGACGTTGTCGACCACGGGCGGGGGCAGCTCGGCCAGCCCGTTGAAGCTGTCGATGGCGGCGCAGGCGCGGGACAACGATGATATCGCCGTCTGGGTCAAGCGCATGGAAGGCTCCGGGCGTTTCTCGGCGATCGAGCTGGGCCCCGTCAACCAAGCCGCCGGCGGATACGACTTCAAGATCACGTCCACGTACACGCCGCAACTCTAGCCATGGCCCAGATCAAGCTGACCAAGCAGCAGCAGCAGCTCCTCGTCGCGACGACGCTGATGCTCGGCGCCTTCGGCTACATCTACGTGGCTTTCTATTGGGGTCCCATCTCCCAGAAGATCGCGGACACGCAGAAGCAGATGGACGACGTCGAGGCCAAGATCGAGAAGGCTCAGCAGCAGGCCGGCCGCAAGGACAAGCTCGAGAAGGAGCTGCTGCGCCTGAGCGACGCGGCCGTCGAGGCCGAGAAGCGCCTTCCGAAGAACAAGTCCGTGCCCGACATCCTGGTGACGGTCAGCGACCTCGCGGCCCGCAACCACGTGCAGCTGGTCTCGTTCACGCCGGGCGCGACCACCAACAAGCAGTATTTCATCGAGCTCGACTATCCGATCTCGGTCAAGGGGACGTATCACAACATCGGCAAGTTCCTCGCCGCCGTCGCGCTGGAAGAGCGCATCTTCAACGTCCAGAACGTCTCTTACGGCGAGCCGACGGCCGGCCTGATGACGGTGACGTTCACTCTGATCTCGTACCAATACAAAGGATGATCCGGCTCTCCTTCGGCGTTTTCGCGCTCCTCGCCTGGCCTTCTGCCGGACGGGCGGCCGCGCCCGCGGCGCCGGTTTCCAGTCCCACCGGCGCGCCCGCTTCCGCGTCGGTGCCCGGCGCCGAGGTGAAGCCGTCGACGGCCGCTCCGCTGACGCCGTCGGCGATCTACACCGCGGAGCGTTTGCGCGACCCGTTCTCGCCCCTGGGCGGCGGGGCGGGCGGCTACTCCGGCAAGCCCTTCGCCGCCGAGGACTTCAACATCCACAACCTTTCCCTGCGCGGGATCATGAAGGATTCTGCCGCGGACTACGCTCTCTTCAGCGACAACGCGTTCGGCGTCACCTTCATTTTACGGCGCGGCAAGCTCTACGACGGGAAGAACAAGCCGGTCCGCGGCGTGTCGGGCCGGCTGCGCGTGAAGGACCGGTGGGCCGAGCTCGAGACGGCCGACCATGACGTCCAGATCTTCCGATTGGGCGAAGAAGAAAAGGATTAGCGGAGACCCTATGATCAAGGACTGGCTCAAGCGGGCCATCGGGACGATTTTGGCGGCGCTGATCGCGTTGCCCTGGCCCCAAGCCGCCGTCTGGGCTGCGGAAGCCGCCGCCGCGGCGCAGACGCCCAGCGCCGTCACCGTCGATTCCATCGACGTCGCCGAGGGCTCCGTGCGGGTCAAGCTCAGCGGCAACGCGTCCTATAAGAGCTTCACCACCGCCAAGCCGTCGCGTCTGGTTCTCCAATTCGACGGCGTGCGCGTGAGCAAGCAGAGCCTGCCCGGGAAGGGCGCCCTGCTCAAGGACGTGCGGGCCGGCCAGTTCCAGAGCGACCCGCCGATCGCCCGCGTCGTGCTCGACTTGCAGGCCGGAGCCGTCGCCGACGTGAGGACCGACGGCAATGACGTCCTCGTCGCCCTCAAGGGTCCCGCGTCCGCGGATCAGGCCGCCGCTGCGCCCACCGATCCGCCGGCGACGGACGCTTCTGCCGATTCCCAGGCTCCGGCCAAGCCGGAGCGCCCGAAGGTCTCTCTGCCCAGGCCGGCGGCCGACATGTCAAAAGTGGGCGAGGCCGGCGGCATGACGACCCAGGCGTCGCCGGAGCTCTCGCGAATGGCGCAGAAGAGCGACGCCGTCCCGAGCGAGACGAGCCTCAAGGCGCCTCCTCCTGTCCCATCCACTTCTCTCGAAGCCGTGGGCAAGCCGCGCGCGCCGGTCGGCGACCTCATGGCGCGGCTGCCGCGCGATCTGGTCACGCTCGACTTCGATAATACCGACATCCGCGACGTCCTTCGGCTCCTCGCGGCCAAGGCGAAGATCAACGTGATCTACGGGCCGGACGTGAGCGGCCCGCTGACGCTGCATCTCACCGACGTGCCCTTCGCCGATGCCTTCCGCACGATCATCACCATGATGGGCCTGGCGACGGCGCAGGTCGGAGACAACATCCTGCGCGTGCTCCAGCCGGCCACCTTGAAGACCGCGCAAACCACGTCCGCGCCGATCACGAAGGTGTTCCCGCTCAACTACGCCAAAGCCGTTCAGCTCGTGGCGGCGCTCAACACGGTCCGCAGCGCGGAAGGCCTCACCGGCTCGACCGTCGCCGACTTGAACACGAACTCTCTGGTCGTCACCGAGTCGGCCGACGCCATGCCTGAGACGGAACGCCTGATCTCGCAGCTCGACGTCCGGCCCAAGCAGGTGCTCATCGAGGTCAAGCTGGTCGAGGTCGGCCTGAACAACTCCTTCAACTTCGGCATCCAGTGGAACTACCTGCAGCAGGACACCGCCAAGATCGGCGGCAAGCCCGGGCTCAATTCGATCGGCGCTCCCGTGGGCGTGCTGAAAGCCGGCACCCCGCAGCAGACCATCGGCTCCGAGGTCGGTCCGGCCGACGCCGCGGGCCTCTCCCAGCCGGCGGGAGCCGGCGGCCAAGGCACCGGCGTGTCGCTGCCCGCCACGCAGGTCTTCGGCGCGCTGACGCTGGGTCGCGTCACCAACAATTACATCGTCAACGCCACGCTGACGGCGGCGGCCGCCGACGGCAAGGTCAAGGTGCTGTCCGACCCCAAGGTGGCCACGCTCAATAACCAACCGGCCAACATCAACGTCACCACTCAGATCCCCTACGTGACGTCGAATGTGGCCTCGACGGGCGTGCAGACCCAATCAGTCAACTACGTGACGACCGGCATCCAGCTGGCCGTCACGCCCACGATCAACGCCGATGGGCGGATCACGCTCAACCTCAATCCCAACGTCAGCCAGCCGTCCGCGACCGTGGCCGCCAGCGTCACGGGCGCCCCGGCCGTCGACTCGCGCAACGCGCAGACCACCGTCCTCGTGCGCGACGGCGAGACGATCGTGATCGGCGGCCTGATCAACGACTCGGTCAGCGACCAAATCGCGAAGATCCCGCTGCTCGGCGACATCCCCGTCTTGGGCTGGCTCTTCAAGAAGAAGTCGGTCACGCGCACGCGCGCCGAGCTGCTCATCTTCGTCACGACCAAGATCATGCCCGAATAGGCGGCGCCAGGGCGTGCTCGCGCTGCTGATCGGACTGATCCTCGCCGCCGGGCTCCTCCTTCGGGGGAGCTGGGATTTCTGGGCCCAGTCGTTGCTGTTCATCGCCGCCGTCTCCGGCACCGCGACCTGGGCCATCGTCCGCGTCGCGCTGGGCTACGTCCCCTTGCCGCCCCGGCGGCTGCTCGCCTGGGCCGGCGCGCTGGCGGCGCTTTCCGGACTCTCGGCGTGGGCGAGCCCGGTCCACTATTACGCGGTCGAGTCGTGGCGCGTTCTGCTGCTGGGCTTGTGGATCTTCTGCGCGCTGGCCGTCGTCTCCAAGGACGATCGCTCCACGATCGACCAAGCCCTGCGCGCGACGGGCTGGACGCTGATGCTCCTGGCCTTCTATCAGCGCTATCATGACCATATCGCGCGGCCCGCCAGCGCCTTGCTCAACCAGAACGTCTACGCCGGGGCCATCCTGCTGCTGCTGCCCTTGGCCGCCGAGCTGCGCGACTGGCTGCTCTGCGGCGGCCTCTTCCTGGGCTTGTGCTGGTCGCACAGCGTTGGCGCCTGGCTCGGCATCGCCTGCGCCCTCGTGCTGACGCGGCGCGGGCGCGAGACGGTCGGCAACTACTTGGGCCTGTCGCTGATGTTCGTCTGCCTGGTCCTGGTGTACGGCAAGCTGCGCTCGCCCGACGTGGCTCACCGCTGGCAGTGGTGGCTGGCGGCGACGCGCATGAGCCTGGCGCGGCCCCTTCTCGGCTTCGGCCCGGGGGCGTTCGCCTACGCCGGGCCCTCCTACACCGGCCCTTCGTCGGACCTCTCGACGCTCTTCGTCCATCAGCACTTCCTCGAGACGGCGGCGGCCTGCGGCTGGCTGTATCTGACCGTCTGGTTCGGCGGCCTGCTGTACTTCCTGCGGCGCGGCGCGCCGCACAAGCGCTTCGGCGCCGTCGCCTTGCTCGTGCAATCGATGTGGGATTATCCGCTGTCGCTGGCCGGCGTCTTCTGGGTCTTCTGCTATTTCGCCGCCTCGACGACGCCCCAGAGCTCGGCGGGCGTGAACGTGCGCTTCGAGCGCAAGCCGGTGTGGGCGCTCCTCATCGCCGCCGCGGGCCTGGGCGCGTGCTGGTGGGGCGTGCGCAGCTGGCAGGCCGACCGGCTCAAGGCGCAGGCGGTCGAGGAGTACCGCGAGACGCGCGACGCGCCGGCGGCCGAGGACAGGCTCAGGCGCTCGCTCGCCCTGGCGGCCGATCCGGAGGCCGAGCGCGCGCTGGCGGAGGTCCTGCTCGATCCGGCGCATCACCCCTCGCTGGAGCAGGCGCGCGAGGCGGCGGTCCACCTGGAGCGCGCCGCCCGGCTCAATCCCTATCGCCCGTCGACTTGGGTGGCGCTGGAGCGGCTGCACAACGCGTTGGGCGACCGCGAGACGGGCCGCTGGCTGCGCGAAGGGCAGACCTATTGCCCCGTGCTGAGGCAGGGCCCTCCGTCGTGAGGCGCCTGCGCCTCGACGCCGACCTGGGCTTTCTGGCCGCGCTGGCCGCTCTCGTCCTGCTGCGCTTCCTGCCGGATTGGCTGCGCGGCCTCTCGCCGTATTGGGGCGACCTCGCCTACCTGCACCAGCCCTGGCGCGCCTTCGACGCGGAGCTCCTCGCCGGGGGCCGTCTGCCGCTGTGGAATCCTTTTCTCTACTTCGGGATGCCGCAGGCGGCGGCGATGCAGGACGGCCTCTTTTACGCCGGCTCGACGCCGTTTCCGCTCTTTCCTTTCGCCGTCGCCCTGGCGATCTATCATGCCGCGCATTACTGGCTGGCCGGAGCGCTGGCTTATCTCGCTCTGCGGCGCTTGCGGTTGCGGCGGGCGGCGTCCTTCGGCGGAGCCTGCCTCTACGCCTTGGGCGGCCTGCTCCTCGGCCGCGAGCCTTTCCTCAATCATCTGGCCGTCTTGAGCCTGACCCCGGCCCTGTTGCTCTTCGCCGCCGAGCCGGCCGGCTTGGCGCTGGCGCTGACACTGGGCTTCCTCGCCGGCTACCCGCCGCTGCTCGTCGGCGGCTGCGGCGCCGCGCTCGCCGTGTCGTGGGCGGCCGCTCCCGCGCGCGGACGCTGGGCGCCGTCCGCGGCGCGAGCTTGGCTGGCGGCCGCGAGCACGGCCGCGGCGCTGGGCGCCGTCCTGCTGCTGCCCGCCGCGGAGCTGACCCTGCGCTCGCGCCGCGCGGGGGGCGTCGACGCGGCCGATCTCATGCGCCTGGCGTTCGCTCCGCGCGATCTTTGGCTGTGGCTGTCTCCCCGGATGACGCCCGGCTTCGATCCGGCCGTCGACTGGTGGCGCTGCTGCTACCTGG
Source organism: uncultured Elusimicrobia bacterium (assembly GCA_964653765.1). Lineage (GTDB taxonomy): Bacteria > Elusimicrobiota > Elusimicrobia > UBA1565 > UBA9628 > JAGWUP01. The sequence goes on from CAZZGQ010000079.1 coordinate 11,243, forward strand.
GCTTCGTGGGCGCTTTCGCCGCGATCTGGGGAGCGCTCGCCCTGCCGCGCCGGCGGGCCGCGGTCCTGCTCCTGGCCGTCGCCGCCGTCTTCGTCCTGACCCTGGGCGGCTCCAACCCGGCGTCGGCCTGGCTCTGGGCGCGGTTGCGCTGGCTGCGCTATCCGGGCAACCTCGCCGTCTTGGCGGGCCTGCCCCTGAGCGCGCTGGCGGCCTGCGGGCTCGAGGCGGCGCGCCGCCGGCTGGCGCTCGTCGCGGCGCTGGTCCTCGAGCTGTCGCTGCTGGGCTTTCGGGCGCAGCCGCGCGCGCCCGCGCGGCTTTGGTCCGAGCCCGGCCCTCTGGCCCGCGCGCTGCAGGGAGAGCCCGGCGGCCATCGCTATCTCCTCTCGCCGCGCGCGCTGGAATCCGTCGCCGGGCGCGATCCGTTCGACTGGCGGGAGCGCCTCTACGGGCTGACGAACGCGCCCCTGAAGCTGCGCGCGGCCGGCAACTTCGGCGAGCCTCTGGCGCCCGCGGCCAACTACGCCTTGATGGACGCCCTCTTTAGCGCTCCCGGCGCCGCGGCGGCGGCGGCTTTCCTCCCCTGGGCCGACGCGGCGACGCTGCTGACGCCGCAACCGGTCGTCGCGCCCGGCTTGTCGCCGCAGGCGCCCGTGTTGTGGGCGCGCGCGCGCGCGGCGCGAGCCGCGGGCGCGAGGCTGCTGAGCGCGGAAGAGGGGGCCGCCCTGCCGCCCGGCGTCGCCTCCCCGCCCGTCACCGGCCGGCCGCTGGAGGTCCTGCGGGCGCGCGAGGACGCTTTCGCCGTCTCGGGAGAGGGCGCGGGCTGGCTGTTCGTGTCGGAGCCGCTCTATCCCGGCTGGAGCTTGT
>CAZZGQ010000080.1:0-7695 GCA_964653765.1 uncultured Elusimicrobia bacterium
GCTCCGGGCCGGCCGATGTCGTTGGTGCCCAGCAGGACGACGACGGCGGCGAGTCCGGGCTGGTTCGCGATGTCGCGGCGGAAGCGGGTCAGGCCGTCGTCCTCGGCGGGCCGGAAGGGCGTGGGGCTGCCGTGGAGCAGCCGCGTGCCGCTGATGCCCTCGTTGAGCACGGCCACGTCCTTCTTCGCGGCGGCGAGGCGACGGGCCAGAGCATCGGTCCACCGCGCGTAGGCGCCCGGCGTGGACTCGGCGCCGTCGGTGAGCGAGTCGCCCAGCGCGGCGACGGCTCGCGCCCGCGCCGGCGCGGCGACGTCGACTCCCATGAGGAAGCGCCAGGAGCCGACGGCGGTGGACGTGCTGAGCGAAGGCGCGGCCGTCGCGTCGCCGGCGGCGACGTAGCTCCGGCGCAGGCTCATGCCGTGGACGGTCGAGGCGACGGCGATGGTGGAGAAGTATAGACTGATCGCCAACTCCTCCAACGGGTGGACCGCCAGGTCCACGGGATCGCTCGTGAGGGACGCGCCCGGCGGCACGGTGGCGGAGGCTCGTCCCGAGAATGTCACGTCGCGGCTGGAGCCGGGGACTATGGCGTCGGCGGCGCCGGCGGACCGCGCCGCGCGAGCGCGCGCGATGGGGAGGGGCGTGGAGCCGTAGAGGTTGGAGAAGGTCAAGCGCACGCGGGTTCCGGCGGTCGTCACGCGGACGAACTGGCGCAGCGTCTGGTCGCGCAGGCGCAGCGTCGGATCGTCGCCTTTCGGGTCTCCGAGATAGGACGCCTGCGGGGCGGCCGTCCAGGCGGCGACCCAATGGTCGGCGGCCGAAGCGCTGGAGACGAGCGGCGCCAGGAGGACGGCAGCGGCGAGGAGCCGGCGGCGCATATCGGAGTCTACCAGTTCTTACAACACCGGCACGCCGCCGTCCTAGGGCGCGTACGCGCCGCGGGTTAGAATTCCCCCAGCCGGCATTCCGCGAGGGGACGAGGTGGCGCAATGGATAGGGGCATGGCGACTCTGCTCACCATCGGCTGGCTGGTTTTAGGCGGGTATCTGACCGTTCTGTTGGCCGTCTCGGCGGTGATCGCCGTCGTCGAGACGGTTCGTAGCAATTTCAGGAGGTGGACCATCAATGAATCGAGCCGTTTCCGGAGCCAAGCGTAAGACTTCACCGGCGCAGCCGCCCGTCGTGGTGGACGGCGCCAAGACCATCGGCCTGCCCGGCCCGCTGCTGCTGGAGGAACTGATCAAGAAGATCAAGTCCCACGAGGCCAGGGTCGGCGTCATCGGCCTGGGATATGTGGGCCTTCCGCTGGTCCGCCTCTTCGCGACGAAGGGTTTCACCGTGACCGGGTTCGACGTCGATCAAGGCAAGATCGAGGCGCTCGTCACGGGGCGTTCCTATATCAAGTCCGTGCCCGCCGACCTCATCGCCAAGCTCCGCAAGGAGAAGAAGCTCTCCGTCACGGCCGACTTCGCCAAGCTCGCCGAGATGGACGCGGTGATCATCTGCGTGCCGACGCCGCTGACGGTCGACGGCAAGCCCGACGTCTCCTACATCCGTCAGACGGCGATCTCGCTGGCGCAGAACTTCCGGCGCGGCCAGCTGATCGTGCTCGAGAGCACGAGCTACCCGGGTACGACCCGCGAGGTGATGAAGGCGGAGCTGGAGAAGGACGGCCACGCCTGCGGCCACGACTTCTTCATGGCCTTCTCGCCCGAGCGAGAGGACCCGGGCAATAAGCAGTTCACCAACGAGATGATCCCGAAGATCGTCGGAGGCCTCGATGAGGCTTCGGGGAAGGCGGCGGCGACGCTCTACGGCGAGGCCGTGGTCCGCGTCGTGCCGGTGGCCGACGCCGAGACGGCGGAGGCGGCGAAGCTGCTCGAGAACATCTACCGCTGCGTGAACATCGCGTTGGTCAACGAGCTGAAGATGTGCTTCGACAAGATGGGCATCGACGTCTGGGAGGTCATCCGCGCCGCCTCCACCAAGCCCTTCGGCTTCCAGGCCTTCTATCCCGGACCGGGGTTGGGCGGGCACTGCATCCCGATCGATCCCTTTTATCTCTCGTGGAAGGCGCGCGAGTTCCAGTTCAACACGCGCTTCATCGACCTGGCCGGCGAGCTCAACATCCAGATGCCCTACTACGTCGTGGGCAAGCTGGAGCAGGAGCTCAAGGCGCGCGGCAAGAAGCTGGAGGGCGCCAAGCTCCTCATGCTGGGCTTGGCGTACAAGAAGGACATCGACGACCCGCGCGAGTCGCCGGCCTTCAAGATCCTCGAGCTGCTCGAGCAGAAGGGCGCCAAGGTCGTCTACAACGACCCGCACGTGCCGACGTTCCCGAACATGCGGCACTATCGGCACTTGCGCATCAAGCCCGTGGAGCTGACGGAGAAGGAACTGGCCTCCAAGGACGCCGTGGTGATCGTCACCGACCACTCGGAGTTCGACTACGAGTGGATCGTCAAGCACTCGAACCTGGTGGTCGACACGCACAACTCCTGCGGCGCGCTGCGCAAGGTCTGGCCGGACAAGATCGTCCGCGCGTAGTCTCCGCGCGCCTGCGCGCGGAAACGGCGAACAAGAGCCGCCCGGGGCGAGGGCCCCGGGCGGCATCTTATCGTTTCGGGCTTATCCACAGACTATGCACACGCGTGCATAGTCTGTGGATAAGTAGAGTCGGCCTGCTTTTCGCGCCAGTAGGGCGGCTGGTCCTAGGGGTGGGCGGAGGCGCCGCCGGCCGAGGGGCCGGCGCCGCGGCTCACGTCGGTGTGGCCGGCGGGATTGGCCAGGGCGGCGGCGGCCGCCAAGGCGGCCGTGTGCAGGTGCTCGTAAGGCTCGGCGCCCGCCACGATCGTGCGCTCGCCGAAGCGCAGCGCCGGCACGAAGAACAGGTCCAGGGCCTGGGCCAGCCCCAGGTCGGCGTCGACGGCCTCGGCCAGGGCGGGATCGTCCCAGGAGATGCCGGCGCCGTCGGTCCCCGAGTCGCGCAGGAGCTCGTCGAGCACCGGGCGGGAGTCGATGGACGCCTTCTCGAGCCAATACGCCCGCATGATGGCCTCGTGGCACTTGTCGGCGAAGCCCAGCCGTTCGGCGTGCTTGACGGCGAGATGGGCAGGGAGCGTGTCGAGCTCGAGCGGCCCCGGATACAGGGTCAGCCCGAACTCGCGGCGGATCGTCTCGCCCACGGTCGCGCGCGCCTCCTCGACGCTCTCGCGCATCTTCTCCGAGAGCGGCGGCAGCCCCGGCGGCCGCACGAGCATCGAGCGCCAGCGTATCTCCAGGGGCAGCTCGTCGCGCAGGCGGCGCAGGCGCAGAGACGCGAGGAACGAGTGCGGGCAGGTGAAGTCCGTCCAGGCGTCGACGACGAGGAGGGCGGGGATCATTCCACGGTGACGCTCTTCGCGAGGTTCCTCGGCTGGTCCACGTCGCAGCCGCGCAGGTTGGCGATGTGATAGGCCAGCAGCTGCAGCGGGATGATGTTCACGATCGGGGACACCTGCTCCAGGGTGGGCGGCATCTCGAGGATGTAGTCGGCCTTTCCGCGCAGGCGCTGCTCGCCGCGGGTTGCGAGAGCGATGAGCTGGGCGCCGCGCGCCTTGGCCTCTTCGATGTTGGAGACGAGCTTCTCGAAGATCGGCGACTCGGTGGCGATGGCGACGACGGGCATCTGCTCGTCGATGAGCGCCAGAGGCCCGTGCTTCATCTCGCCGGCCGGGTAGCCTTCGGCGTGGATGTAGGAGATCTCCTTGAGCTTGAGCGCCCCTTCGATCGCCGTCGGGTAGTTGAGCGTGCGGCCTATATAGAGGAAGTGCTCGGAATGAGCGAACACCCGCGCCAGCTCGAGCACCGCCGGCTCCAGGCTCAGCGCCTCGCGCACCGCGTCGGGCAGGGCCAGGAGCTGCTCGGCCCAGGCCCGCGCGTCGGCCTCCGTGATGCGGTCCACGGAGACGGCGAGGTGCAGGGCGAAGGCGTTGAGGGCGCACAGCTGGCCCACGAACGCCTTGGTGGAGGCGACGCCGCATTCCGGGCCGCAGCGCGTATAGAGGTTGAAGTCGCTGCCCCGCGCCACCGTCGAGCCGACGGTGTTGCAGATCGACAAGACCTTGGCTCCGGCCTTTTTGGCCAGCTGGATCGCGGCGATCGTGTCCGCCGTCTCGCCAGACTGGCTGATGGCCACGACCAGCGAGCGCTTGTCGAGGATCGGATGCCGGTAGCGGAACTCGGAGGCCGTCTCAACCTGCGAGGGGATGCGGGCGTAACGCTCGATGAGGTACTTGCCCACGATGCCCGCGTGATAGGCGGTGCCGCAGGCCACGAGGTGGACGTTGTCGACGCCGCGGAGCGCCTCCGGCGTCATGCCCGTTTCGCGCTCCAGCACGCCGTCTCGCAGGGGCAACACGCGCCCGCGCAGCGTGTTCTCGACGGCCCAGGGCTGCTCGTGCGTCTCCTTGAGCATGAAGTGGCGGTAGCCGCCCTTCTCGGCGAGATTGGCGTCCCACTGGATGTCGACCGGCGTCTTCTGGAGGCGGCCGCCCGACAGGTCGTAGAACTCGCAGAGGCTGCCGCGCAGCAGGGCCAGCTCCCCGTCCTCGAGGAACACCGCCTGGCGCGTGTGGCGCAGGAAGGCGGGAACGTCGCTGGCGAGGTGGGTCTCGTTGCGGCCCAGGCCGATGACGAGCGGCGAGGCGGACTTGGCGGCGACGATCACGCCGGGAGCCTGGGACCAGACCACGGCCAGGGCGTAGGCGCCGCGCACCTCTTGGAGCGCCAGGCGCACGGCCTCGAGCAGCAGGCGTTCGGGCGGGAGCGGGGACTGCCCGGCCAGCTTCGCCAAGTGATGCTCGATGAGGTGGGCGGCCACCTCGGTGTCGGTCTCCGACTTGAAGAAGTGCTGGGTCTCGAGCAGCGCCGCTTTCAGCGGCGCGTAGTTCTCGATGATGCCGTTATGGATGACGGCGAGGTCGCCCGTGCAGTCTGTATGCGGGTGGGCGTTGGCCTCCGTCGGCTTGCCGTGCGTCGCCCAGCGCGTGTGCCCCAGCCCGAGGCTGCCCTTGAGCGGCTGCCGGTTGAGCAGGGCGTCCAGATTAGCCAGCTTGCCCACGCTGCGCGCGATCCCCACCGTTCCGTCGGCCAGCACGGCGATGCCCGCCGAGTCGTAACCGCGGTACTCCAGCCGGCGCAGACCCTCGAGCAGGATCGGCGCGGCGTCCCTGTCGCCAATATAGCCCACTATTCCACACATGGCAGGCATTATAGGCCCAGCCCCCGCCTCGCACCCATAGCGACGCGGTAAACGTCCTGTTACTTCCCTCAAAAAGATGTGAACGGGTTGTTAACGGCGTTTTGATTCGCTTCGACATTCAGATATATTGATGGGCCGTTCCGAAGCCGCTCCCCGACGTCCCTCCCAAGCGGCAGCCGATAGCCCGACCCAAAACGATGCGTCTCAAGCGCTTTGCCGTCTCGCTGCTGGCCGCCGCGCTGCTCACCGCGCAGGCGCGCGCGGCTTTCCAGGTGCCGATCGCCACGCCCGACCAGGCGGCGATGGGTTACGCCTCGCTGTCGGCCCATCCCGGCTCCCAGAACCTTTTCGCCAATCCGGCGCAGATCGCCGGCATGAGGCAGCCGGACGCCTACTTCATGTACGACCAGCTCTACGCCGGCCTGCAGGGCGTAGGCACTATCGGCCAGCAGCTGGTCTCGGCCGGCGTGCCCACGAAGTACGGCACCTTCGGCGTGGGCGTGGGCCTCTTCAGCGCCAGCGGCTTATATGAGGAACGCACGATCGCGGTGACGTACGCCCGCCGCTTCGGCGAGCGCGTCATGCTCGGCATCTCGGGCAAGCAGCTCTACCACAGTTACCAGATCGGCGGCGATCCGATGGCCGCCGTCGACCCCGTCTTCCAGAGCGGCCACGCGGCCAGCGCCTTCGCCGTGGACCTGGGCGCCGCCGTGAAGGTGTCCGCTCCCGTGACGTTGGGCCTGACGGTGCGCAACATCAACAGCCCCAATCTCGGCCTGGCGACGCGGGACACGGTGCCCCGAGAGGTCCAGGGCGGCCTCGCCTACGATTTCCCCGCGGATAAGCGGCTGCGCCTGACCGCCGACGTGACGTACCGCGACGGCAACTACGACCGGACGTTGGGCCGCATCACGCCCGCCATCGGCCTCGAGAAGGGCTTCCCGGGCGACCGCTTCGTGTTCCGCCTGGGCTTGACCTCGCTCGAGGCGACGGCCGGCTTCGGCCTGCGCTGGGGCTCGTTCGGCATCGATTACGCCCTGGTCCTGCGCCGGACGCTGCTCGACGGCAACGTGGGCACGCACATGCTCGGACTGCGCTGGTACTTCGGAGGTGTGAACCGATGAAGAAGCTGATCTCGCTCTGTCTTCTGCTGACTCTGACCGCGGCGGCTCACGCCAAGGAGCTGCTCGTGGACAACTTCCTGGAGAACGGCCCCGTGGCCGGCCCCAAGACTTTGTCGCCGGTCTGGAACGCCGAGCTCGGCGAGCTGCTGGGCCGGCACGGCACGGCTTGGTCGCATTCCCCGGCGCTGCGCCTGTTCACCAAGCGCTCGGACTTCAAGGACGTCACCGTGAGCTTCGACCTGCTCACGCGCGGCCTCGACGGCGACGCGCCCGCGTCGGGCGAGCCCTGGGACGGCGTCCACCTGCGGCTGCGCCAAGTCTCCGAGGAGAGCCACTACGACCTCGGCCTCAACCGCCGCGACAACACGGTGGTGGTCAAGAAGAAGGCGCAGGGCACCTATTACACGCTCGGCGCCGCCGTCCCTTACGCCGTCCCGTTCAACTCGTGGCAGTCCGTGCGCGCCTCGATCATCGACGAGAAGGAGGGCTCGGTGACGATCTCGATCTTCATCGACGACGTCTTGGTGGCCACGGTGGTCGACAACGGCTCGACGGGCGGGCCCGCGATCCGGAGCGCGGGCTGCGTCGGCCTGCGCTCGGAGAGCGCCGAGATCGACGTGGCGCACTTCGTGGTCGCCGACTGCGAGCGTCAGCTTCCGCGGATCGTGTCTTCCTCCATGACGGTGCACGGCGCCCAGGCGACGTTCTATTGGAACACGGACATACCCTCCGACTCCGAGGTCGACTACGGCCCTACCAACGCCTACGGCCAGGTGGCCACCGGCGGCTGGCTGCGCGACCATATGGTCGCCGTCGCCGGCCTCGCGGCGGACACCGTCTACCACTATCGCTTGCGCTCGAAGACCGGCCCCAGCGCGGTCGCGGAGACGCGCGACGCCTCGTTCCGCACCGCGGCCACCGTCGACGTCAGCTCTCCGACGGTGACCTTCAGGTCGCCGGCGGCCGGCCAGGGCATCCCCCACGGCGTGGTCTACACGGCGGTCAACGCCGCCGACGACACGGGCGTGGCGGGCGTCCGCTTCTACTTGGACGGCCAGCCGCTGGGCGCGGAGATCACGGTCGCGCCTTATTCCCAGACCTTCCCGACGTCTCCGTTCGCCGATGGCAGCCACACGCTGCGCGCCGCGGCGCGCGACGCGGCCGGCAACGTCGGCATCGTCGAGATGACGGTGACGATCGGCGCTTCTTTATCCGCACCGGGCGGGGCGGCTGGCGCCGCCCCGCCGGTAGGGAACACGTCCACGGTGACGGGCGCCGCGGGGACGCCGCCTTCGGGCGACGGTCCTCCGGCGACGACCGGCTCGGGGC
>CAZZGQ010000080.1:7795-9080 GCA_964653765.1 uncultured Elusimicrobia bacterium
TCTGGTCGACGCCGGCTCCCACGGGCACTCCCGCGCCCGTCTCGCCCGACGGCGCGAAGGCTCCGGAGCGCTTCTTGACGCCGGCGACGGCCGACGGCATCAATGACGCCGCGCACTTCGGCCCGCAGGCCTCGCACGTCAGCATCTTCGACGTCCGCGGCCGCAAGATCTTCGAGGCCGCGCGTCAGGGCGCCGCCGCCATCGTCTGGGGCGGCCGCGACATGGCCGGCCGCCTCGTGGAGACGGGCGTCTATATCGTCAAGATCATCAAGGACGGCGGCGCCAAGACGTACCAGTCGCTGGCGGTGGCCAAGTGATCGCCTGGCTCGCCTGCCTGGCCTCGTTGGCCTCGGCGCAGGCCGCGTCGAGCGGCTATGCCACGCAGACGGACTTCGTCAACGTGGCCGTGTCCTTCACGCTGCCCGAGCAGCCGTCGGCGCAGCCCGCGGACGTGGTCCGGGTCTCGCTGCGTCGCCAGGCTCCCGACTCCCTTTATGAGGCGGTCTTGGACCGCTCCCGCGGCCTGGCCGAGCTGCGCAAGCGGGCGCCGGGCGGCCCCGGCGGCCGGGGGGTCTCCTATCTCCTCGGGCCGGCGGCGGCGTTGGTGACGTACGGCGACCGCCCGCAGGTGAGAGCGTCGGTCGTCAACCAGCGGGACGGCGCCGTCACGCTCTCGCTCTACGTCAACGGCAGCCTCGCGGCCCGGGCGGTCGACGACGGCGCGATCGCCGGCCCGCCGATCCGCGCCGCGGGCGCCGTCGGCATCAAGGGCGACGAGGGCGATGTCCGCTTCGAGGGCCTGGAGATCGTCGCGCTGCCCGGGGCTTACTTGTCTCCCTTGGGCACCGAGCCCGACTCGGCGGCGAGGGCCCCGCAGCGCTTTCTCACGCCCGCGCGCGCCGACGGCATCAACGACGCGGCCTTCTTCGGCCCGGCCGCCGCTCGCGTGACGATCTTCGATCTGCGCGGGCGGCGCGTCTACGAGGCCGAGGGCGCGGCCCTGCATTGGGACGGGCGCGACGGCTCCGGCCGGCTCGTCGAGTCGGGCCTCTACATCGCGCGCATCCGCAAGACCGACGGCGGGGCCTGCTACCAGAGCTTCGCCGTCGCCAAGTAACTCCCGCCTAACAAAGCCTGACGCCTCCGTCATGGCGCCTCTATGGGGAGAGGCGTCGGTCCTCTTTATAATTGACCCCTGAAGGGGGTCTCTCATGCAGAGCGCGCCTCACATCGTCATCCTGGCCGCCGGGCGCGGCACGCGGATGCGGTCGTCGATCCCGAAGGT
>CAZZGQ010000080.1:9180-10783 GCA_964653765.1 uncultured Elusimicrobia bacterium
GCTCAGCGGGGACACGCCGCTGCTGTCCTCGGCCACCTTGTCCGGCCTGCTGCGCGCGCACGCCGAGAGCGGCGCGGCGGCCACGGTCGCCACGGCGAAGGTCGCCGAGCCGGCCGGCTACGGCCGCGTCATCCGGCGTGACGGCGCGCTCGTCGAGATCCGCGAGCACGCCGACTGCTCGCCCGAGGACAAGGCGATCGACGAGATCAACGGCGGCGTCTATTGCTTCTCGATCCGCCGCCTGCTCGAGGCGCTGGCGCTCGTCGGCAAGGACAACAAGCAGGGCGAGTACTACCTGCCCGACGCCTTGCGCCTGATCGCCGCCGCGGACGGGGCGCTGGCGGCCTTCCAGGCCGCCGACGCCAGCGAGTTCTGGGGGGTCAACGACTTCGCCGCTCTTGCCGAGGCCGAGGCCGAGCTGAGCCGGCGCGTCAATCGCGGGTTGATGCTCCAAGGCGTGCGGCTGGAGGATCCGGCCGGCACGCGCATCGACGCCCGCTGCCGTTTCGGCGCCGACGTCACCGTCGAGGCGGGCTGCCTGCTCGTCGCCTCGGAGCTCGGCGACCGGGTGGTGGTCGAGCGCGGCAGCCGCGTGCTCGAGTCCCGCGTCGACGCCGGCGCGCGCGTGCGGCAGGGCAGCTACCTCGAAGGCGCTCTCGTCGGCCAGCGGACCATCGTCGGGCCGTACGCGCACCTGCGGCCGGGCACGGTGCTGGGCGAGGACGTGCGCATCGGCAATTTCGTCGAGACCAAGAACGCGGTGATCGGCGCAGGGACGAAGGCGACGCATCTGACCTACATCGGCGACGCGCAGATCGGGCGGGACGTGAACGTCGGCTGCGGCTTCATCACCTGCAACTTCAACGGCGTCGAAAAGTCCAAGACGGTCATCGAGGACGACGTCTTCATCGGCAGCGACTCGCAGGCGGTGGCGCCGGTCCGGATCGCCGCGGGCAGCTATGTGGCCGCCGGGACGACCGTCACTCAAGACGTGCCTCCCGAGTCGCTCGTGATCAGCCGGGGCCGCCAGGTCACCAAGCCCGGCTACGCCAAGCGCTACGGCCCCAAGGCGGAGGGACGCAAGCCATGAGCGGGCGGGCGCGGGGGGCATGGTCGCTGGCCGTATTCTGCGCGCTCGCGGCTCCGGCGGCGGCGGAGCAGAAGCCGGACATCGTCGGCGTGACGCCTTCCTCCCTGCGCGCGGGGTCGGGGGACCTGATCCTGCGCGTCAGCGGCGACGGCTTCACGTCCTCGAGCGTGCTGCGCTGGAACGGCAGCGAGCGCGTCACCGCCGTCGTCGCCCCCGACCTGCTGACGGCGATGATCCCCGGCTCCGACGTGGCGCAGCAGGGCGAGGCGCACCTGACGGTCTTCGATCCCTCTTCGGGGACCTCGCGGATCTTCGTGGTGCCCGTGCGCGCGGGGCCCGCCTCGGGCTCGGCGACGGCGCGGCGCGACAACCCCGTGCCCGTGATCGAGGGCTTCTCGCCCAAGGCCGTGGCCGCGGGGCGGGGAGCGCTCGTCTTGAAGATCCACGGCAGCGGCTTCACCCCGCTCTCCGCGGTGCGCTGGCGCGGCGCTCCGCGCAACACCCGCTACGTGA
>CAZZGQ010000080.1:10883-12090 GCA_964653765.1 uncultured Elusimicrobia bacterium
CTCGGTCAGTGGGACCTGACCAATCAATCCGGACGGCCGGTGGACGCGGGCGCCTACGTGTACATGATCACGGACGGCAAGCGCACGATCGAAGGCAAGCTGAACGTCTGGCGCTGATATGCACCTGGCCTGGGCGTTGGTCCTCGCCTCGGCGGGCGGCGCTTGGGGACAGTCCTCGCCCGCCCGGGCTCCCATCGGAGGCCGTCCCGCCGCGTTAGGGCACGCCTACTCCGCTCTCGCCGACGACGCCTACGCTCCGATCTGGAATCCGGCGGGGCTGGCCGTGCTGCCGGTGGCGCAGGGCGCCCTCATGCACGCCGGCGGCTCCGGGTCGAGCGCGCGACAGACCGCGGCGGTCGCCTTGCCCTTCGATCAGGTTTCCGGCGGCGGCTTGGCCGCGGACTGGCAGCAGGGCCAGGCCATGTACGGCCTGGCGTACGGGCGCCGCTGGGGCGCGGCCGCGCTGGGCGCCGCCGGGCGCTATCTGGACGGAGACGGCGGGCCGGGTCGTCCGCACGCCTGGGCCGCCGACGTGGCCGGCCTCTACCGCTTCGACGAGCGCCTGAGCGTGGGCGTCGTGGGCGCCAATCTCGGAGGCCGACCGCCCGCGCTGCAAGAGCCGGGTTTCCGCCGGCCGGAGGCGCGCCTGGGCGCGGGCTACATCGCCTCGCGCCGCTTCACCTACTCGCTCGAGGCCGTCATGGCTCGCCAGGGCGACGCCGGCGTGCGCAGCGGCCTCGAGGTGCGCCTGCTCGATTGGGCCTGCGCCCGCGTCGGCGTGGACTCCACGGACCAGGGCGGCGGCTCCGGACTCGGCGTGACCACGGGCATCGGTCTGGCCTGGGCCGGCCAGGGCCTCGATGTCGCCTACCTGCCGCGAGGCAAGGATTCCTTGGAGCAGCTGAGCCTCGTCGTCCGCTTCGGCCGGGTCCCGGAGATCTCCTTCCCCGACGAGGTCGCGCAGCCGTCGCAGCCGGCGGCCAAACCCAGCCGCGTCAGGCGGCCCGACTCGTTGTCCTTCCACCTCGAGCCCGCCGCCGCCGCGCCTGCCGCCCCCGCTCCTCCGCGCTCCGCCTCGCCTTCCTCATCCGACGACGTCCACCTCCCCCAGCCGGTCCAACCCGGCATGATCTGGCTCAACCAAAACTAGTTAACAAGGGTGTCAGGCTCGATTGTTTACTAACTGGGATCGTTATTCCCTTCTTCA
>CAZZGQ010000081.1:0-1601 GCA_964653765.1 uncultured Elusimicrobia bacterium
TTCTTCCCCGGCGCTCCCGAGACCAGCGACTTCTACGCCCTGAGCAAGCAGTAGGACCTTTGTCGGCGTCCCGGGGACCGCTCGGCTCAGGCGCCCGCGCCGCGGAAAACGATAACGTGGGTTTCTCATGAAAAACCTCGTTTTCCTGCTCTCCGCCCTGATCCTGGCCGCCTCCGTTCGCGCCGCCGAGACGCGCTCCATCCCCGAGCTCCCGGCACAGGGAGCGTTCCTGGCGACGCCGCAGACGGGCATCGGCACGCTGCCCGCTGAGCTCACCGCGCTGATCCAAGGCCTGCCGCCGGCCGAGTCCATCATCCAGCAGGGCCCGAGCGTGATCCTGCACGACGAGGCGCACGTGCTCGTCGTGCCCGAGAATTTCTCCGAGGGCGCGCAGGGCGTGGCGATCCCGCGCGACGGCGGCGAGGCCCAGCTCGTAGAGCTCGACCAAACCATGGCCGACGGCGTCCAGGCGGCGCTGAAGGGCGCCGACGTGGGCGCGCTGCACGAGACCCTGGGCGCGGCCTTCGACGGGGTGCGGCGCAGAACCCCCGTGGAGCGGCCCGCCGGCCACCAGCCGGTCGACGCCGGACAGATGCCGCGCACGCCCAAGGCCACGGTGAAGTTCGGCGCCGCCGAGCTGCCGCTGATCGCCATGCCGCACCAGGGCGACGACGTCTCCAAGCTCTGGCTCTCGGCCCACGCCCAGACCTCGGCCCCGAAGGGCCAGCCGGCCTTGCTCCACGCCAGCTACAACTTCGACGACATGGAGATGGCCAAGTCCATCGTCGCCAAGAGCCGCGCCGGCGAGAAGCAGGTCATGGTGGCCGATTACAGCAACTGGTTCCCGGAGCGCCTGGCCCAGACGCACCACGGCGGCAAGTACTCGCCGCGCACCGAGGCCATGCAGTACATCATCGACAACCTCAACCCGAACCTCGAGCTCTACATCCTCAAGGGCCTGGGCGACATCGGCATCAATCACAATAAGTTCTCGATCTTCGCCGGCCCGCACGGCAAGCTCCTTCAGGGCGGCTCCTTCAACTACACCGGCACGTCCCAGAAGAACCACTGGGAGAACGTCGTGTTCACCGACGACGCCGAGCGCCTCGCCTACTTCGAGCAGTACTTTCACTGGCTAGTCCGGCGCGCGCGAAAATATTCGGCCGACCTGATGCCCGAGGACCCCAAGATGGACCCCGCCGATCCCATCCCGCGCCCGCCCGCCTCCAAGGACCTCGTCTTCCACGGCGTCCAGTTCCCCAAGGCCTCGTTCTCGCCCAACGGCGGCACCGAGGAGCAGCTCGTCCACGCCGGGCAGCTCGTGCGGCAGAGCCACGACATCCTGATGTTCAGCCCCTTCCCGACGCCGGACATGCAGAAGGCGATGGAGGGGCTGCGCGCCCAGAAGCTGCCCGTGCGGATGATCTCCGACGAGGGCCAGGCGCGCAACGCCACGCCGTTGGTGGCGCTCTACGACGCCGGAGTCGAGATCCGCACGATCGTGGGCCCGGACGTCGTGCTCCACGGCGAGCCCTTCAGCGAGCACTCCAAGCAGCACGAGAAGGTGGAGATCTTCGACGGCCGCATGCCGGACGGCATGG
>CAZZGQ010000081.1:1701-12083 GCA_964653765.1 uncultured Elusimicrobia bacterium
GCCTGCGCGTCTTCGGGACCGCCCGCGACGCCGAGGCCGTGGCGCGGGCGCGGTCCGGGTTGTACGCCGGCGCGGCGCTGCTCCAGGCGGCCCGTTCCCGGGGCCTCGATCGTTTCCTGGTGCCCGAGAAGGGCGGCTACCGCATCGCCCCCGAGGTGCGTCAGCGCTGCGTCTTCACGCTCCACGACGTCGTCGAGGCCCTGCCGTTCAATAATCTGGACGCCGCCGTCTGCGCCCTCCCTCGCGCGGCCTTCTCGGCGTACCAGGCGGCGCGGGTGGAGGAGCTCTTCCAGAACGCCCTCTCTCCGGGAGCCCCCGTGCTGTTCAGCGACCCGGCCTGGCGGCCTCGTCACGAAGGCCTGTGCCCGATCGGAGACGGCCTCTATCGCCGGTGCGAGCCGGCCGTGGGCCTATTCCGCGAGGACTTCCACCGCCTGCTCTCCACCCCCATGGCCGTCCACGAGACGGCCAAGGCGCCCGCCGCGCCCCGGCGCAGACGCAAGGCCTAGACGGGGGCGGCGCCCGCGTCAAAGAGTTATAATGGCGCGGTCACATGAGCCGCTCCTCCTTCTATAAGCTCATCGGCCTCTGCGCCCTCGTCATCGTGGGCTGCGGCTGGATCCTGCGCCTGCTGCTGATGGGGCTGCCGGACATCCAGGCGCTGGAGGACTACCAGCCCTCGCTCTCCACGCGCGTCTACGACGTGCACGGCGACGAGATCGCGGAGTTCTCGATCGAGAAGCGCTCGGTGCTGCCGCTGAGCAAGATCCCGGTCGACCTGCAGAACGCCGTGATCGCGGAAGAGGACGACCAGTTCTTCCAGCATTGGGGCATCTCGCTCAAGGGCATCCTGCGCTCGATCGTGCGCGACGTCATCGCCCGCCGCCGCGTCCAGGGCGCTTCGACGATCACCCAGCAGCTGGCCCGCCAGATCTTCCTCAAGCCGGAGAAGACGATCTCGCGCAAGATCCGCGAGCAGCTCCTCTCGATCGAGATCGAGCGCAACTTCAGCAAGCCCGAGATCCTGCAGTACTACCTCAACCAGGTCTACTTCGGCGAAGGCGCCTACGGCGTGCAGGCGGCGGCGCGCGTCTATTTCGGCAAGTCGGTGCAGGACCTGTCGCTGGCGGATTGCGCCCTCCTGGCCGGCTTGATCCGCGCCCCGCGCGGCAACAACCCGTTCACCCATCCGGACCGCGCCACCAAGCGCCGCGCGATCGTCCTGCAGCGCATGGTCGACGAGGGAATGCTCTCGGTCAAGGAGCGCGACGTCGCCAACGCCTCCCCGGTGCCGGCGAGCAAGCCTATCGGCCAGGACACGCAGGCGCCCTATTTCGTGGAGCACGTCCGCCGCAAGCTCGAGCAGCGCTACGGCACCAACACGCTCTGGCGCGGCGGCCTTAAGATCTCCACCACGCTCGACCTGCCGGCGCAGAAGATCGCCGAGGCGTCGATGGAGAAGGCGCTCACGGCCTTCGACGAGAAGGCGGTGGCGGAGTGGCAGCGCAAGCTCAAGGAGAACAACGGCCTGGGCCCGGACGGCGTCGAGATCTCCACGACCCCGCCCGCCCACATCCAGGGCGCCTTCGTCCTCATCGACGTGAAGACCGGCGCGATCCGCGCCATGGTGGGCGGCCGCGACTCGATCTTCAACCGCGCCGTGCAGGCGCGCCGGCAGCCCGGCTCGACCTTCAAGCCCTTCGTCTGGGCCGCCGCCCTGCAGAGCGGCATGAGCGCGGCCTCGTTGGTCGACGACGCGCCGCTGGCGTATTACTACGACGGCCGCGACTGGCGCCTGCTCGAGGGCGCCACGGACCAATACTCGATCAACCTGGCCACCGCGCCGTTCGCCGAGTCGCCGGACTTCAAGATCTGGGTGCCGAACAACTTCGACAGCAAGTTCCTGGGCACGATCACGCTGCGCAAGGCGCTGGCCGACTCGCGCAACACCGCCTCGATCCGCTTGATCGAGAAGGTGGGCCCGCCCGTCGTCGTCGACCTCGCCCACCGCGCCGGCATCCAGTCGCCGCTCGACGCCGTCTTGTCGCTGGGCCTCGGCACTTCCGTGGTCAGCCCGCTCGAGATGGCCAGCGCCTTCGGCACCTTCGCCAACGGCGGCATCTACGTCACGCCCTACACCGTGGAGCGCGTCGAGGACCACGCCGGCAAGCAGCTGGAGTCCCACGTGCCGGCGGAGAAGGAAGCGCTCTCGCCGCAGCTGGCCTTCCTCGTCACCAATCTCCTCAAGGGCGTCGTCACGGGCGGCACGGGCGCCTACGCCCAGCGGCTTCACCGCCCGGTGGCGGGCAAGACCGGCACCTCCAACGAGGGCCGCGACCTCTGGTTCATCGGCTACACGCCGGACTACGTCGCCGCCGCCTGGATGGGCTACGACGACTTCTCCTCGCTCGACCGCAAGGAGTGGACCGGCGGCTCGACCGTGGTGCCGTGGTGGACCGACATCATGGGCCAGGTCCTCGCCGACGCGCCCAAGAAGGACTTCCCGGCTCCGGCGAACATCGTGTACTCCAAGATCGACGGCCTGACCGGCATGCTCGCCCTGCCATCTTGCCCGAAGGGCAAGATCATTCTAGAAGCGTTCCTCGAGGGCACCGAGCCCAAGAAATACTGCAGCGTCGACCACGGCAAGCCCATCGGCCCGCAGCTGGGCGCGGCGGAGAGCCAGGAAGCGTCGTCGTCCGGCGGCGCGAACCCGGCGTCGGTGGCTCCGGCGCTCTCCACGGGCACTGCCGCCGTTCCCGCCCTGCAGGACAGCGGCCCCGCGCCGCTGCCCTCCGACGACGAGCTCGAGCAGGGGACGCCCTCCAAGGGCGATCAGGACCGCGACGAGCCGGTCCTCATCGAATAGCCGCCGGCCTGGCGCGCGTTGCCGGCCATTTTGTGCCTAGGCACAATACTTAATGCCTGGCACCAAGCCCTCCGTCGCTATACCCCGAAGGGGAGCGGGATGCGCTTATCGCCGTGGCCGGCGCGCACGCCTTTGACTACCGGGTAGGCCGCGCCGTCGAAGTGACGCTGCAGGATCTGCGGCCAGAACTTCTTGCCGTCGGGCTCGCCGCAGTCCGTGAAATCGCCGAGCAGGACGCCGCGCAGCCCTTCCAGCTTGCCCGCGGAGCGCAGCTGCGTGAGCATCCGGTCGATGCGATAGGCGCGCTCGCCCACTTCCTCGATGAAGAGCACTTTGCCGCGCGCTTCCAGCTCCCAGCGGCTTCCGAGCGATGCCGCCAGCAGCGAGAGATTGCCGCCGAGCAGCTGGCCCGGGGGGGCGTCGACGCCGAGCGGCGGGACTAAGCCTCGCAGCAGCAGCGGCTCCAAAAGCCGCCGCTCCTGCGCCGAGGCCTTCTCATCGCCGAGACGGTCCATGCAAGAGGCGTGCACCGACGCCCACCCCCAGCGGTTCCACAGAAGGTGCAGGGCGGTGACGTCGGAGTGGCCGATCAGCGGCTTGGCGGCGCGCGAGGGGGCGATGGCGGCCAGCGCCTGGGCCACGGCGTAGGCGCCGTAGCCGCCGCGGGCGCACCAGAGCGCCTCGATCGTCTCGTCCTCGAGGGCGGCGCGGATGTCGGCGGCGCGCTGCTCGATCGTGCCGGCGAAGATCAAATCCTTGGCGTGGAGATTGCGGGAGGGGACCGGCTCGAGGCCCAGGCTCCTCAGCCAGGCCATGCCGGCCTTCACCTTCGCGCGGTCGAAGAGGCCTCCGGGCGCGACGACGGCGACGCGGGCGCCGGGACGCAGCGGCTTCATGCGTAGCGCCGCGGGATGTGCGGGGAGGCGGCGGTGCGGCGCACGGGCAGTTGCACGGCGTCGCCCACGCGCACGCCGGCGACGTCGGTGACGTCCACCAGGACGTGGCTGATGCCGCAGCGGCCCACGAAGGGCGTCTTGATGCCGCGCAGCAGGCCCCAGTACCGGAACCCGGAGCCGAGGCTGATCAGGCGCTCGGCAGGCTCCATCGTCAGGCCGTCGGAATAACCGACGGGGAGCGTGGCCACGCGCATCTTGCGCGCGGCGATGTATTCGCTGGCGTAGCCGATCGAGCGGCCGCGCACCACGTCGCGCAGGGCGATGATGCGGGCCATGAAGCGCCACGGGCTCTTGAGCGGGGCGGACTTGGACTTGGCCGCGTTGATGCCGTAGAGCAGGTTGCCGACGCGGACCTCGTCCAGCTGCCAATGCGGAAAGTCCATCAGCACGGAGCTGTTGGCGGCGTGGACGATCAGGGCGGGGAAGCGTTTCTTGAGCGCCTGGCCGAGCTTGTTGAAGGCGCGCAGCTTCTCCTCGGCCTCGACGGCGTTCTTGCCGGGCACGTAGTCGATGTGGGTGGACAGGCCTTCCAGCGAGACCTTCTTGAGCGGCTTGAGGGCGTCAATCAGCTCGTCCAGCTTCTTGGGCGGGATGCCCCAGCGGCCGAGGCCGAAGTCCACGTCGACGTGCACGGGGATGGGCCGGCCGGAGGCGGCGTCGTTGAGCGCGAGGGCCTGGTCGGCGCAGTCGATCGTGGCGATGAGGCCCAGCCGCGCCACGTCCTTGGCCTGCTCCGGCACGATGGGCGAGAGCACGTGGATGCGCGCCTCGATGCCGGCGCGCCGCAGCGCCGCGGCCTCGTCGACGGTGAGCACGCCCAGGCTGCTCGCGCCCGCCTTGACCGCCTCTCGGGCGACGCCGGGAGCGCCGTGGCCGTAGGCGTCGGCCTTCACCACGGCCATCAGCTTGACGCCCGGCGAGAGGGCGCCGCGCACCCATTGGAGGTTGTCGCGGATCGCGCCCAGGTTGATCTCCACCCACTTCAGGTCGGCCACGGGGGAATTATAGCTGTGCTACAGTGGAATTGGGGGGATGTATTTATGAGACCGCAAATGAATGACGCGAAGCATGCCCGCAAGTATTTCGCGGACAAGCTGATGTACACGTGCGGCCCGGCCAACGTGAAGCGCTGGATCGACGATAAGGAGAAATTCCGCATCATCGACGTGCGCCAGCCGGAGCACTACAACAAGAGCCACATCCCGGGCGCGATCAACCTGCCGCGGGAGAAGTGGGGGACCTTCGAGGGCCTGGATAAAGAGACGCTCAACGTCGTGTACTGCTACTCGATGAGCTGTCACTTGGCCGCCGAGGCCTGCCTGTACTTCTCGGAGAGCGGCTACAGCGTGAGCGAGCTGATCGGCGGCTTCGACGAGTGGGAGGACTACAAGCTCCCCGTCGAGAAGCGCGAGCTGGCGGGAGCCGGGCGCTAGCTAAAGGCCCTGCGACGTCAGCCACCGGACGACGGCCTCGTAGAGGCCCAGGTCCGGCAGGACGAGCCGTTGCCCGTCCGGCGTGAGGTAGAACGGCTGTCCCGGCTTGCGCCAATAATCCGGCTTGCTATGGCGGCTGAAGGTGAAGACTCGCTCCGGGGGCTGGGCGATCAGCGCCATGTGCGTGAAGCCGGAATCCTGCGTCAACGCGTAGCGCGCGCCGTGGATGAGCGGAAGCCAGAGCGTCTTGTCGTCCGGCATGAAGGCGACGCGGCCCCCGCGGGCGGCGACGATCTCGCGCGCCTGAGCGGCGATCGTGGGTCCGAAGACCTCTTCCGGAGCGGTGACCAGCACGTTGAGCTCGGGGTCGCGGGCCAGCGCCATATCGAGGATATCCTGCAGCGCGCGGACGTAGCCGCGGGCCGCCAGCGTCAGCTTCCAGTCGGCTTTCGTGTTCAGGTTGAGGACGGCGTAGGGCTTGCCGGCGCGGCCGGGAAGGGCCTGCTCGAGATAGGCTTGGACCCGCGGCCGCTCGCCCGGCGGATCGGCGAAGAGCTCCAGGGGCAGGCTCAAGCCGTCCGAGCCGCCCAAAAGGAGCCGGCCCAAGGCCGCTCGCTCTTCGTAGATCGTGCCGAGCAGGCCCAACGCGCGCTGAGCGAAGCCGTCCCGTTCCCGCGCCACGCCGCCGGAGACCACCGAGAGATCGGCGAAAGTGTAGGGCCGCTCATCGGGCGTGCGGCCCGAGCCCAGGTTGTAGCCGAGCGCGGTCGAGCCGCGAGCGGCCAGGGCGGCCTCCACGGTCTTCCACGGCTTGTCGAGCATGCCGAACTTCTCGTACAGGAGAAAGTCCCCCGGGGCGATGCGCTTCAGAGCGGAGCCGCTCCTGAACTCCTGCGCGGTGACGTGAACCGGCTCGAGCCAGGGCTGCGGGCGCAGCAGCGGCGCGTAGGGGCTGAGCACGCGGATCTTGGATTCCGGGAAGCGCTCGTGCAGCGGGGCGACGTGGCCCAGGCCCATGAGCAGCGAGTCGCCCAGGAATTCGACGAAGCGCGGCGCGAAGACGATGGTCTGGCCCGGCGCCGGGCCGACGCCGGCCGCCTCGAAGACGTCGCCGGGACGCGCGTCGGGGTCGTCTGTGAAGAGCGCGGCGCGCGCTTGGGCGTGATCGAAGAACGCATCGAGAGCGGGTTGAGCATGCTCGGAGCTCGTCGGGGCGGCGGCCGGGGAGTCGGCGGACGCCGGGACGGCGGCGGCAAGAGGGGCAACTGCCGGCGCTTCGGCTGCGGCCGGGGACGCGGCCGCGGCCTCGGGAACGACCGCGGCGGCCGGGGCCAGCGGCTGCTCGAGGGCGGCCGGCTCGAGACGGCCGGGCTCCAAGCCGGCGACGCGTCCCGCCCAGGAGGGCGTGACGAAGGACGCGGCCAGCAATAGCAAGCCCAGGCGGCGGGTCATCGACGCTATTATGGAACGCGCCGCCGCGCTCGACGAGGAGCGAAAGACCCAAGAGACAGGTCCCAAGGGGCCTCCGGGCGGTGGATAACTCGGTCGCCGGATTTGTCCCGGTGCTCCGGATTTCCAATAATCTCGTCGATGACCAAGCTCAAGATGGGCACGCGCGGCTCCGCCTTGGCTCTCGCCCAGTCCGGCCTGATGGCGCGGGCGCTGGAGCGCCTCTCGCCCGGTCTCGCTGTCGAGACCGTCGTCATCAAGACCTCGGGCGACCGCTTCAGCGCGGGGGCGCCGGACGCGCCCGTGGCGCCGCAAGGCGGGGCGAAGGGCCTCTTCGTGAAGGAGATCGAGGAGGCGCTGCTCGACTCCAAGATCGACTTCGCCGTGCACTCGAGCAAGGACCTGCCGGCGCGGATCGCCGCGGGCACGCTCATCGCGGCTTACCCGGAGCGCGAGGACCCGCGCGACGCGCTCGTGGCGAAGGGCGGGGCGGCGCTGGACGCCCTGCCGGCGGGGGCGCGCGTGGCCACCTCCTCCCTGCGCCGCATCGCGCAGCTCAAGCTGGCGCGGCCCGACCTTTCGACCGTCGTCATGCGCGGCAACGTCGACACGCGCCTGCGCAAGCTGGGCGAGGGAGTATGCGAGGGTCTGCTGCTCGCCGCCGCCGGCTTGCGCCGCCTCGGCAAGGCCGGGGAGGCGCCTCACGTCCTCGTGCCCGTGGAGGTCATCCTGCCCGCGCCGGCGCAGGGCGCGCTGGCGCTGCAGGCGCGCGAGCGCGACGCCAAGACGAGCGCGCTGCTCGCCAAGCTCGACCACGCGGCGACGAGGCTCGCGGTGGAGTTCGAGCGGGCGCTTCTGGGCGCCCTCGGCGGCGACTGCGCCACGCCCTTCGGCGCGCTGGCCTCGCCCGCCGGCAAGACGGTGGAGCTGCGCGCTTTCCTGAGCGAAGAGGACGGCTCGCGCCCGAGGCGGTTGTCGCGCCGCTGCGACGACGTCGCCCGCCGCGACGAGTTCGCCGCCGACTTCGCCTCCGCGCTCCGGGGCTGACATGGAGCGCCGCCTCGTCGGCCTGCCGGGCTCCGGCGCCAAAGCGTACTTGGCGCGGGCCCTGCTGAGCGGGCGGGGACGGCCGAACAATTTAACAATCGAGCCTGACACCATTGTTAAGTTGTTGGTCGTCGTGGCGGCGGATCAGGAGGAGGCGGAGGATATCGCCGACGGGTGGCAGGCGCTGGCGCCGCTCTTCCAGGAGAAGCCGGAGCCGGCGGCGCTCTTCGGCGAGGACGAGCGGGGGCGCCTGGCGTCGCTCGAGCTGCTGAAGCAGGGGGCGCGGCTGGTCGTCTGCACGCCGGAGTCGCTGGCGCAGCCGCTGCCGCTGCCCAAGGACTTCGGCCGGCACACCGTGGCCTTGCGGGTCAACGACACGCTCAGCCGCGAGCACCTGCTGGAGCGGCTGGTCCAGGCGGGCTATCAGCGCGTCGACTACGTGGAGAGCCCCGGCGAGTTCGCCGCCCGCGGCGCCGTCGTCGACTTTTACGGCCTGGAGCCCCTGCAGGCCGTGCGCGTGCTCTTCGACGAGGACCGCGTCAATTCGATGCGCACCTTCGAGCCCACGACGCAGGAGACGCTGGCCTTCGTCGGCGAGGCGAAGGCGGTGCCCGCCGGCCAGGCCGAGAACGCCGAGGTCGGGACGCTGAAGGACTGGCTCGGCGCGGAGGCGGTCTGGCTCGCGCCCGAAGGCCAGGACCTGGCGCTGCCCGCGGACGTCCGGGTCTGGCGCGCGGCCGTCGGAGCGCAGGAAGGCGATACGGACTTCGGCGCCGTCGCCAACGGCCCCTGCCGCGGCGACTACGGGCGCGCCTGGCAGGAGATGAAGGAGCTGGCCGACAAGGGCTTCAAGGTATTCCTCTTCTCGCTCAACCGCGGCGAGGACCAGCGCGTGCAGGAGCTGCTCGAGGACCGCGTCTCCCCCGGCCAGGTGCAGTTCGCGATCGGCCCGCTGCGGCAGGGCTTCCGCCACGACACGCTCAAGCTCGCCCTCTTCACCACGTCGGAGATCTTCGAGCGCCGCTACCGCCGCGCCGCCGGCTGGAAATACTTCACGACCAGCTACAAGGGAGCGCTGCGCTGGCGCGAGCTGCGCCAGGGCGACTACGTCGTCCACCAGGACTACGGCGTCTCGCGCTACCAGGGCCTCAAGCCCGTCGAGTCGCCCGGCCACGGCACGCTCGACTGCCTGCTGCTCGAGTTCCGCGGCGCCGACCGCCTCTACATCCCGATGGCGGAGTTCGGCCGGGTGCAGAAGTACTCCGGCGCGGAGGGCAAGCGCCCGCGCCTCTCCTCGCTCGACACGCGCAAGTGGGAGGAGATCAAGCACCAGGTGGCGGAGGGCGTGCGCGAGCTGGCGGAGCAGCTGCTGCGCACGCAGGCCCAGCGCGCGGCCAAGCCCGGCATCGCCTTCCCGGACGAGACGCCGATGGAGCGCGAGTTCGCCGAGGCCTTCCCGTACGACGAGACGCCGGACCAATCGGCCGCCATCCGCGACGTCATGAACGACATGATGTCGCCCCATCCCATGGACCGCGTCGTGATCGGCGACGTGGGCTTCGGCAAGACCGAGGTGGCGATGCGCGCGGCCTTCAAGTGCGTCGCCGGCTTCAAGCAGTGCGCCGTGCTCGTGCCCACCACGATCCTCGCGGATCAGCACTACCGCACGTTCTCCCAGCGCATGGCGGACTACCCCGTGCGGCTGGGCCTGCTGACGCGCTTCCAGACCAAGGCGCAGCAGAAGGCCGTGGTGGAGGCGCTCAAGGAAGGGAAGCTCGACATCGTCGTCGCCACGGCGCGACTCCTTCAGAAAGACGTGGGCTTCAAGGACCTGGGCCTCGTCGTCCTGGATGAGGAGCACCGCTTCGGCGTCAAGGACAAGGAGAGGCTCAAGAGCTTCCGAGCCACCGTCGACGTCCTCTCGCTCTCGGCCACGCCGATCCCGCGCACGCTCAACCAGGCGCTGTCGGGGCTGCGCGGCATCTCGCTCATCCAATCCGCCCCCGTCGGCCGCCAGCCCATCGTCACGAAGGTCGGGCCGTGGGACGAGGATGTCGTCGCCAGCGCGATCAGCGAGGAGCTGGCCCGCGGCGGCCAGGTCTACTACGTGCACAACCGCGTGCGCTCGATGACGGACACGATCAAGCGCCTGCAGGTGCTCATGCCGCAGGTGCGCTTCGGCATGGTGCACGGCCAGATGAAGGGCCCGGAGATCGAGGACGCCATGTGGCGCTTCTTCAACCGCGAGTTCGACGTGCTCATCGCCTCCACCATCATCGAATCCGGCCTGGACATCCCGGCGGTGAACACCCTGCTCGTCGAGGACGCCCACGAGTTCGGGCTCGCTCAGCTTTATCAACTTCGAGGCCGAGTAGGCCGAGAACGCCAGCGCGCCTACTGCTACCTGTTCTTCCATGAAGGCTACGAGGACATGAGCGTGCTCTCGGAGGACGCGCGCAAGCGCCTGGACGCGCTCAAGGAGTTCGGCGCGCTGGGGGCGGGAATAAAGTTAGCTATGCGGGACTTGGAAATCCGCGGCGCCGGCGAGCTGCTGGGCGCCAGGCAGCACGGCTTCATGAACGCCGTCGGCGTCGAGTTCTACACGCAGATGCTCAACGACGAGGTCGC
>CAZZGQ010000082.1:0-1858 GCA_964653765.1 uncultured Elusimicrobia bacterium
ACCTCGTCTGCGCGATCATCACGATTCGCTGCGCAGGATTACTGGGATAGGCTCTAAGCAGGCCTCGAAAGGCATCCGCGAGGTGGGCGATGGGGTCGGCCAGCCCGCGCAGTCGCTCGGCGGCGCCGGCGACCAGCCGGATAACAGTCCGTCCGCGCCCGCGGCGCGCGAACAGGCGCGTCAGGCGGCCTCCGGTCAGATAGGCCGCTGGGACGCCGACGTCGACGTGGCCGGGCAAATGCACGACCGCGCGGATCAGTTCTATAAGCAGGCGACCGATAAGCAGAAGCTCGATGCCGTCGACGCCAAGCTCGACAAGATCCAGCGCAAGCTGGACTTGGACACCTCGGCTTTGGCCACCGGCGTGGTCATGCGCCAGAAAGCCGGAGGAGGACCTGATGATCTTTCGACGTTTGCTGGCGCCGCAGACCGCCGCCTGGTCAGCGGCGTGACGGACCGCGGGAACTATCAGGACGAGCTCACTCGGCAGAGATCGGCCTGGAAGGACTTCCGCCGGGACCTCGAGAAGGGGGCGATCCGGCACTTTCATGACAACACCGGCGAAGCCGTCCACGACGGACGCTCCTTCGTCCAGAAAGCTCGGACATCGGTGGACGGGGCCCAGGGCAGCGAAGGCTTTCATCGCGCCGCCCAGGACGTGAACTCGGGCGGCGATCTGCGGCAGAGCGCGCCCGACAGCAAGAACGCGGACCAGGCTATCGACAAAGCGTCGACTTTTTACGACCCGACGCCGCGGTCGACAGGTTCCGGGTTATGACAGCGGCCTTGTGCGCGCCTGAACCGGCGAAGGAGCGGCCCGGGGGCCTGCGCCCGGCGCGGCGACGGCGCGACCGCGGCGCCGCCGCCGGGTTCTGGCTGCGCCTCAGCCGTCTGGCCGAGCTCGAATCCGCCGCTTTCCTGGCGGCGCTCGGCGTGCTCTGCTTGGCGGCCTCGGCGCGAAAAGCGGGCCTCTTTGGCCTGACCAGCGAGGAGGCCTCGAGCGCCTGGCGGACGGCGACGGTCGCCGACGGAGAGGCGCTCGACTCGTTTGATCCGGGCGAGTGGGCCCGTCGGCCGAGCGCGGCAAGAGCGCCGACGGGCGCGGCGTGGACTTCGAGTTGGGCAAGCGATGGACCGGCGTCCGGCTGGCGCGCCGGCGCGGCCGGCGCCGTCGACGCCGTCTCGTTGCCGGGGCCTCGGATGACTCTGTCGGCGGGCGGTCTTCGCCTTTGGAACCGGCCGCCCGCTGTCGCCGCGACGCCTGCGACCTTGTTCGCCCGGCGCGCCCCGGCGCTATCGTCGGACCCGGCGCCGCGCGAGGCGTTGACGCCCGTCATTATCGGGCCGGAGCTGCGTCGGCCGGCCTCGACGGGAGCCGGCGGCGCCAGCGCCAGGGCGCTCGGCGGCGACGCCGGCTCCTGGGAGCGGCTGCGCGCCGACGGCGACGCGCAGACCGACGACTTGACGGCCGCGACCGCGGCGGCAGCGGGCTTGGCCTCGGCGGCGCGGCATCGATTGGCGGACGGACGCGCCGGCTCGCCGGCGACGGCGGCGTCGGCCGAGGACCTCAAGGGCGCCGCGCGGCAGGAGAGCGACTCCTGGAACCGAGACCCTCTCGGCGTGCGCTTCTCGTTGTCGGCCCGCCGTTCGGATTCGGAGGGGGCAGAGGCCCGCGGCTCCGAGACCGGCGCTCCTACCGACGGATCCGCGCCGAGCGGCGATCTACTATCAGCGTGGCGCCCCGGCCGCTCGACGTCGATGCGGTGGGGGCAGGCGGCGGCCGACTTGGGCAGCGAGGTGGCGGACCGGTTCGCGCCGCGCTCGACGGTGGCCGCGTTTCGCCATTATGCCGCGGCGG
>CAZZGQ010000082.1:1868-11910 GCA_964653765.1 uncultured Elusimicrobia bacterium
GGGGGTGGGGGGGGCGGGTGGGGCGCCGCGCGGGGGGGGGGCGGGTTTCCCAATTTTGGCCGGGGGGGGGGGCCCACCCCCCCCCGCGCCGCCGCTCGTCTCCGGCCCCGGCGCCGACTGTCGCGCGCTGGCGGCGCTCAACGCCCCGCCGCCGCCCGGCGCCGTCGCCGCTGACCCGGCGCGCACGGCGCGAGGGATCGCGCTCTGCAAGGCGAACCTCGCCGTCGCGCTGCACAACGTGCTCGAGGAAGGGCCCGCTGCGCTGCCGGATTACGAGGCCTGCTTGACCTACTGCGCGCATTAGCCTGGCGCAGGGTGGGGAGAACCCTTCGCCATCGACCCCCCCGCCAGCCCCAGCGCCGAACCCTCCGCGGTCGCCGCCCGCGCCCGCGCCGGGCGGCGGCTTGCCCTGGCCGCCGACTCCGGGCCACAAAAGGGCCGACGACCCGCCCCCTGCGCCCGTCCCCAATCCGCCGACGGCTCACGCTCCTGGTCCGAGCAACCCGCCGCAGGCCGCCTGTGGAGATCAGCCACTGCCGCGGCCCTGCGCCCCAGGTTACACCGCCCAGTGCAGAGCCGGCGGATGGATGTGTCTTGGTTCCACCACATGCCAATCGCCATGGGACGGTCCCGGTATCTCTTGTCAGCCGCCTATCGTCGCGTATTGCGTGCCTGTTCACGTCGACGGATACACGGTTGGTCTCTGGTCCTGCCACCCGTATTGCGTGCTTGCTCGGACGAGCACAGGGGCCCTGTTCTGCCAGCAGTAGAAGAGCAGGGGCTTTCGACATGAGAAGGCGGGCCCGACAAGGAAGCTTTGAGCCACAGCCTGCTGGACGCTGATCAGCGCCTTGGAAGGGCCACGCGGCCCCGAGATGCTGGGGCGCCGTCAAGGAAGTCGGCGCTCCACGCCGTCTGCGCGCCAGCAAGTCCCCGAAGCCAAAAGGCCCAGCGGAGGTTGGCCTGGTCGGGCTGTGGTCGAGTCGAGGGCGAAAAGGCAGAATACCACGCGATGGCTGACGACCGAAGCGACCGGTTGGCCTCCTCGATGAGCAAGGGGGCGCCGACCATGACCCGAATATTCCGCTCGGCCGCTTCAATATTTTCCTCGGCGCGCTGATCACGCTGGCGGCGGCGGTCGGCACCCTCATTCCGCAGACGGGCGAGATGCCCGAGAAGGCCGCGGCTTTCCAGGCGGCGCATCCTATGTGGACGCGCCTCTTTGACTTCTTCAACCTCTTCGACGTCTACCATGCCCAGATAGCGGCGCACGCGCTCGATGTGCTTGCAGGTCCCCAGCTCGTTGGTGGCATAGTCCAGGCAAGCGCAGGAGCGTGCTTGCAGAGCGGCTCCCCGGTGAATGGGCATGTGCGCTTCGATAGGGGCAAGCCCGAGTGATCGAAGTGGATCACCACGCGGTACGGAGTATCCAGAGTGCCCTCGACCTGGGCGTCGATCTGCCCGTCCGCCGAGGACTCGAGCGTGCGGACCTGCCCGTTGCGATAGTAGCGTCTGCCGCGCGAGATCGTCCTGCGCGTAGCCCAACTGCGGAGAACCTGCATCAGTTGCTCGCCTTTCGACTCGGATCGATTCGCGCCCGGCGCGTTCGACCACGCCGCGCTTCTTGGCTTCAATCGTCGCCAATTGAATAGTCCAGCAGTGCCTTCTCCAATCTACCGCTGACATACTTCCAGCCCGTCTTGCGCGCCATAGTGCCGCTCAAGCGCAGCGCTTTGCCCGCCTCTTCCGGCGACTGGCCTGCGTCGAGCGCTTGCAAAACCTGCGCGCGCTGGATCACCTGGGCGTGGTGCCGCCCCCGCCTCAGCAGCGCCTTGATCTTGCCACGGTCTGAACGCGTCAACCGCACTTTCAACTTCCGCGGTGCACCCACCTCCCCGCGGTTACGTCTCCCGGAAACGCCAAACGCCGAGCGGCGCGATAGCCTCTTGGCCATGCGGTCTCCTCCCGGCGTTATTAGTTACGGCGCGAGGATCATTACTCTATTCTGCAGCGATTGCGGCGGTCGAGGCACTAGGGCATCTTCGTCGCCGGGCCGAAGTCCTAGGCGGATTGCCCTAATGGCTCATGACGCCCTCAACTGTTCCTAGTATATTGAAGCATGACCATTTTACTGCCGCTGTCAGTCGCTCTCTTGGTGCCGAGCCACGCTGCCATCTCACATGGAGAGCCGGAGCAATTCAAGCCAGCTAAGGCCGCCGCGCCGCTGGCGGTGTCCGAGCTGCCCGCGGCCGCGGCGTCGCTGGCGGTGCCTGAACTGCCCGCGGTCGCCGTCTCGGCGAGTGCCGCCCAAACCGTTCAGGGGGAGGCTGCCTTGGCGCAGTCGCTCGCTGAGACGTCCGAAGCGGCCGCGCCGATGCTTGAGGCGGCCCATCAAGCCGTCGGAGATGAGGCGGCCGGCGCCGGCGCCTCGCTGCAAGCCGCTCTGGAGGGGACGAAAAAGGCTACCGCGACGCCGGAGACAGCGGCGGAGCTGCCGGCGCAGGCTAAGTCGTTCCTGGCGAAGCTCCCCGGCCTGCTCAAAAGCGGAATTCCCGTCGGTTCGACTTTGTATCAATTGGACACGCTCCTGAACGCCCATCCTAAGCAGGCTGCGCTTCATGAGCAAGCGCTCATCGCTGTGGCGGCGTTCTCGGCGTCCTTCTCAAAGCCGACGCCGCAAAATCCCCTCAGGGGCCACGACTGGTTCGAGGCCCTCCGGTACGTGGTCGACGCCGCGCAGAAAGACCGGACTCCCGAGAACGCGCGGAGCCGCGTCGTGCTCGAGCTGATCGCTGCCGCGGATGGCTCGCCTCTGCGCGACGAGTACGTGGCCTGCGCCGCGGAGATCGCCGCCAAGTCCTCCGACACGCGGACACGCCACGCCGCCAAGGAGGCCCTGCGGAAGCGGATCGAGGATCGCTCCAGCCCAAACTTCAGGCCGCTGGGCGGCGAGCGCGAGCTGGGCGCGATGGACAAACGGCCACTGGAGCACCTCAAGGACATCGCTTCCCGCCTATAGTGGTTTGACTCCTTTGGTTATTGAAAGAAAACCATGAAGATCTACATCGACGGCGAGTTCTACGAGAAGGCGGACGCCAAGGTCTCCGTGATGGAAGACGTGCTCGCCCTGGACGGCACCGCCCTGCGCGCCCTCTCCGATCTCGAGGCGGCCTGCCGCCGCCACGGCGCGCGGCTGATGCTGGCGGACTTACACTCCCAGCGCGCGCCGCGCTTGACAAGGCCGGATTCCAGACCTCCTGACATAGCCCCTTCCGTCTCCGTCGAGAACCCCGCCGCATAGCCGAACGTCGTCTCGAACCCAAACCTGTCCGCTTTTTTCGTTCCCGTCGTCTGCCATCCTCTATGCATGGCAAGTCCAGGCGACCACCCCGAACTCTTCCCTCGGACGATTGCAGGGTTGGTCAACATCTAGCGCTCGACCTCCAGGCGTGGGCCCGTTACGGTCCTTATACCGAATGTTTTACGAAATGTAATGGCGCCGACGCGGCTGGCTCGCCATACTAGGCCATGAGGAAGCGGCGATCTTCGCGGCCCTCGCACGAGAACCTCGCGCTGGTCGATCACGCCCCGCGCCCTTATCCTCCCAGGCAGAGGCGGACGCCGTGGAGATGAAACGAGTACGCGCCGCATCCAAGGCCGGACTGAGCACAGCGGCGAGAAAACGACGGATCCTTGGAATCGGCGCGTACGCCGCGGCCTTCTGGCTTGCCGGCGCGCGCGAGCCGTCGCCGGCGCTCGCAGACAGCCGCAGCGCGGTGGTCCTGCCGCAGCTCGACCGCACGGCTCAGAGTCAGGCTCTCGGCAACGACGCCGCGAGCTTGACCGGCCTCAACGCTCTCGGGATCAACCCGGCAGGCCTCAATACGCCGCGCGCCGAGGTGTTGACGCAGTATCAGCAACTGCCGCTGCAAACCAGCCTCACTCTTCTGGGCGCAAGCTATCCCCTGCGGCCTTTCGGTGCCAGCCTGGGAGTGAGCTATCTCGACCTGCGCTCCGCCAACTTCGACGGCCGCGACGACTCGGGAGCGCAGACCGGACGCTTCTCCACTGACGACCGAATGATCGGCCTGCATATTGGCGGCCCGCTGGGCGAGGACTCGCTACTGACCCTAGGCGCCAGCGTAAAGTTCATGCAGATGGGCATCGCCTCGCAAAGCGCCGGCGCGACGGCCTTGGATATCGGCGGCCGCTACAAGCTGGCGGCCTTGCCGTTGATCGTCGGGCTGTCGGCTCTGAACGTCGGTCGCGGTCCGAGGTTCGGCGACCAGAGGTCAAGCTTGCCCACGACCTACGTAATCGCGGCCGCCTACAAACTGCTGCCTGAGCTCGAGCTTCTGGGCAACTACGCCGACGACACCGGAGACGGGCGCAAAGAGGTCAGCTTCGGGCTGCAATACTGGGCTGCCGGCGTCATGGCGCTGCGCGCGCGCATGGTCAACAGCGCGGCCTCCCAGGGCACAGGCGTGCAGAACCTCGCGGCCGGCATCGGCTTCAAGGTGATGGGCCAGCATACGATCGACTATGCGTTTCGGCCGTATGATTCCGCCCTTCGGCAGGCAGGCTCCGCTGGGACGCATCTGATCACGCTCACCCTGCGATTCGGACAGTCCGCCGCGCCTGCGCGCGAGCGCAGCCTCGGGCTCATGACGAACGCCCGCTCGCGGAACACCGAGCGACCGGCGCCGGCGGCGCGCGCGTTGCCGTTCCTGGCTTTCGAGGCCGCGCGCGCGGGACGGTTTGCCGAGGCCGAGACGCGACTGCGGCAGGCCGTCGACGCCGCTCCTGGAAAGCGCGAGCTGCAAGGCATGCTCTCGAGGCTCGCCCTCGTCGCCGAGGCCGTGCCGGAAGCGGTGGAAGGCGATGGAGCGGCACCGTTGTTGCGGCAGGGCGCTCTGCTTTATGTCGAAACTGGAGCGCCCGAACGCGCCGTGACGACGCTTCGGCAGGCCGTCGATGCCGACGTCGCCGACAGACGCGCCCTCAAACTTCTCAACAAGCTCGAAGAAAAGGCGGGGTTGGAGTTGACGCGCCTTTCAGGCGCGGAGCCGGGCCTGAACCTGGCGCAGCAGAAGATCCAGGCGGCTAGGCGCGCGGCTTACGACGGCAACGCGGCATTGGCGGTCAAGTACGCCGCCGAGGCATTGTCTATCGAGCCCGGCAATCTCATGGCGCTCCAGGTGCTCGGCAGCGCCTACTATCTGGCTGGCGACTATGCCCATGCGCGCGAGAGCTGGAACCGGGTTCTGGAGACCGACCCGGGCAACGAGCGAGTGGCGTCCTTCTTGAAGAGGTTTGGCCAATGAGAGCGCTCCTGGCTTTCTATCTCTTGACCCTGGCCCGGAGCGGTTTTGCCCAGTACCAGGTCGCGGCCTCAGTGGTTTCGGCGGGAGGCGGCCTGCTTCAAAACGGCGCCTTCGCAGCGCAAACGTCGGCCGGCAATTGGGGTACTATCTCCGCAGCGGGGGCTTATGGGCTTATCTCCGGGTTTGCCTGGCAGCAGACAGCCGTCAGCGCGGCGTCGCTGCCGCCGGCGGCGGCCTTCGCCTTCCCCGCTGACGGCGCCACGCTTTCGGGCGCGGTGACGCTCGTTGCGAACATCACGAGCGGAAGCGCGGCCTCTCGTGTTGAGTTCTACATCGACGGTGTTCGCGAGGGTACCGCCACGAGCGGCCCCTTTTCGTGCGCGCTGGACATCTCATCGCTGCCGCCTGGGAACCATACGCTGACGGCTGTGCCCTATGATATGGCGGGTGCCATAGGCCAGGCGGCGACCGTTTCTATCACGGTGGCTGCCCCCGCGGTCTCGCCCACCGCCGGCGCGCCTCTCGGCGAAGTCTTCGCTTTCCCGAATCCAGCCGACCATGGGCAGACGACGATTCATGCGCAGTCCGCGGGCGCCGATAGCGTCAAAATTCGAATCTACGACCTCAAAGGCGCACTCGTGCAGGCGGCCTCGCTTGAGGGCGCTCCGAGGGCCGGCGCCAACGGGCAGCAAGCGTACGAATACGTCTGGTCGGTCGGAAGCGTGGCTTCCGGAGCGTACCCTTACGTGGTCGAGGTCACGGCTGGTGGGCATACCTTTAGCGCGAGCGGCAAGATCGCGGTGAGGCATTGAGGTTCGAGGAGACTATGACGATGCGGAACTCTGCATTGAAGATCGCGGTAGCCGGGCTGCTGGCGGGCCTTCTGCTGGCTCTGCCAGACGCGGCCCGCGCCGAGAACAATCCACCGCGCATCCTGTACCAAGGAAGCCTGACTCAGAACGGCGCGCCCGTCAGCGGTTCGGTGTCGATGACGTTGCGGCTGAGCAGCTGTGACGGGG
Organism: uncultured Elusimicrobia bacterium; assembly: GCA_964653765.1. Lineage (GTDB taxonomy): Bacteria > Elusimicrobiota > Elusimicrobia > UBA1565 > UBA9628 > JAGWUP01. The sequence continues at coordinate 8,212 of CAZZGQ010000082.1, forward strand.
CGTCGCAATATTGGACCTCGGGCTCTACTACGGTCAGCGTCGCCAACGGCCTGTTCCGTTATCCGCTCGGCACGCCCAACGAGTCGGCCTTCCAAGCGATCGATTGGGCCCAGGCGGCCCCTTGCGTCGAGTTGACGGTCAATGGGGCGCTGCTGTCGCCCAGGGAGCCGCTGCTTTGGACGGCCTACGCGTTGTTGGCCGATGGCTTGAAGCCGGGAGCCACGATCCGGACGCCCGTCATCCAAGGCGCCACGCTCGATATGACGGGCAACCGCATCACCAACGTGGGCGCGCCGGCGCTGGCTACCGACGCCGCGAACAAGTCCTACGTGGACGCGGCGGTCGCCCAGGCTTCCGCCGCCTACAGCGCATGGATGTCGACGGGCCCCAATATCTCCAATACCAACTCCGGCAACGTCGGCATCGGAACAACCAATCCTGGATCGAGACTCGAGGTCGCCGGGAATGTAAATGCGACGACGTTCACCATGACGTCCGATCGCCGTCTCAAGACGGACCTGCGCCCTCTTGTCGGGTCGTTGCGACGCTTGCAATCGTTGCAGCCGGTCTCATACAGATGGAATTCGCTTGCACGCGAGCGAGGAAACAACGATGACACCCGCCAAATCGGTCTCATCGCTCAGGAGGTCGAACAGGTATTCCCAGAGGCGGTAAGGACTGGTCCCGAGGGATTTAAGTCGATCAATTACATGGCGCTGGTCGGCCCTCTGATCCAGGCGCTTCAAGAGCAAAACAAGACGATCGCCGAATTGGAGGAACGCATCGCCCGAAACGAGGCGCGCCTCCGAGAGATCCAGAAGGGACCGAAGTCACAGGGCCTCTCATCTAACGGACCGCGCTAGTCCCATGGAACGTGCTGTGTCTGCGTGCAACCGACCTAGCCTGAGCTTCGCGTGGGAACTGGCGGTGGCGACGATTCTCTTTCCCCTGCCGGTCTCGGCCGCGCCCTGCTCCATCGCAGGCCAGTTGTCCTACTCGGCTGGAATCCTGCAATACTGCGACGGCGGCCAATGGACCAGCATGAAGAACCTGGCGGCGGGTTCCTGCTCTGCGCCAGGACAACTCATTCTAACCGCATCCGACTACAGTTACTGCGATGGGACGACGGCATGGTCGATTCGCGGCTCTTCAATCGCGGCATGCTCCGTCCACGGCCAAATCAGCTGGGATGGGAAGGCGCCTAACCTATGCCTGTCGGGGACGCTCTACCGTGCCTACTCGCCACCGACCGCTCCACCTGCGGATCCATCCGTCTTCTTCGTCTCCACGGCAGGAAACGACTCTTGGTCAGGGCACTTCGCCGATCCACAAGGAGACACGGACGGGCCCTTCCGCACTCTGGAACACGCCGTGCAGGCGCTCAACGCCTATGGCGCCGCGGCAACGAGCAAAGGCGCGACGCTCTACATACGCGGCGGCACGTATTACCTGGGCTCTCCGCTGGTACTTACGCAACAAGCCTCCGGCTCGCCGACTCGCTATACCGTCATCGAGAACTATCCGGGGGAGCAGGTCTTCATCAGCGGCGGAGTGCCGCTTGGCGGCTGGATAGCTAAACCGGGCTCAGCCGTCCCGAATCTGTTCCAAGCGCTGTCCAATCTTTCAGCTTCTGAACTGGGCTCAATCTTCGAGACGCTGCGCGTGCAGACCTCCGGATACGATACATGGGCGAGCTCATCGCGCTGGCCGAAAAAATCCAACGATGTCACTAATCCCGATTGGCAGAACCAAACATTTTGGCTTTATGCCAACGGTCCCCCGGCAGGCGGAGCTTTCAATGCATCGACGAACTATCTCACGATACCGCTCTCCGCCAGCGATTCCACCGCTTTGTCGCAATGGGATCTGAGCAGCGCCCAGATCTTGTATTTTCCTCTCACCTATAGCGTCTATAACCTGCCTGTCTGGCAAGTCTCGGCGGGCGTTTCCCCCGCAATATCCGTCCTAACGGGGCCCTATGGCGCGACATCGGCCGCCAAGGGTATGCGATTTGCGCTATCGAACATCGCCGATGCGATCACGAACGCATATGAATGGGCGATCAACCGCAAGAGCGGGATCGTCTACTTCAAGAATCCTGTCGGTGAAGACATCAATGCCAAGACTTTCGTGCTGAGCCGGTTGACGAACCTCCTGACGATCCGGGGCACCTCGGATTCCTTTGCGCAGTACATCTCTGTTCGTGGGATCACCTTCGAGGATACCTCGTATCTCCAGAATGATTACTTGCCGTTCAATACGCTCGATTTCGGGGTCGACATCTCGTTCGCGCGCTCTGTGCTATTTCAAGGAAACAGGTTCCAGTTCATGGGCGGAAGCGGACTCTGCATTCGCAACTCTTCCACGCAGGTAGCGGTTCGAGAGAACGTCTTCAATCACATCGGTCAGGCTGCCATCGAGCTGCTTTCCTCCAGCGAATCCGTCTCGCTGGATGCCTCGCATGCGCCGTCTGCGATCTCCATCCAGGGCAACTACATCTACGACGCAAACCATATGGGGAAACTCGGGGCCATCTACGTGTTCTCGGCAACTAATAGCGTGTTCGAGGGGAATCTAGTCTTCCTGGGCGGCGGTTCCGGCATCCAGATAATGGGCATGCCCTATTCTGTCTCCGCAGGAAACCGGATCTCATACAACGATATCCATACTGTAAACTACGGAATCGCCGACAGCGGCGGTATCTATCTGACGAGCAACGATACCTCCGTACACAATAACCAAGTCCTGAACAACCGCATACTCAATGTCCAGGGAGCCTATTCGAACACGAGCGGCCAGCTCATCTCGCCTTCCGGCGGAGTCGGGATATATCTCGACAATATGGAATCCGGCGACATCGTCAGCGGCAACATCGTCAGCCAATCCAACTACGGCTCCGTGTTCATTCATGGAGGCAGCCAGAACGGTATAACGTCCAATCTCCTGATCAACGGGGGCGATCATGAACTGCAATTTGGAGGCAACTGGGGCGCTCCCGCCCTCCACGACAACCTGTTCTTTTCCAATGTGATCGGCGTGACCGGCGCGAATTTCTTTGCGACCAACACGATATGGACGATGGGTCTTGATCCCGGGACGGCGTACTCCTCGGCGTTCGCGTCCGGGGGGAACTGGTTCACTGTTCCAGATCCATCGGGAGTGAAGGCAAGCAACACGGGTCCGGTGGTGTTCTACAAGGATACGACCGGCGCTGCCGTCGGGGGGACGTGGACTTCCTGGACCGGCACGGCGGCGGAGGATACCAACTCGACCCTGGCCGGACCCCCAGGCGAGTTCTGGACCGATCCGAGCGGTCACGTGCTCGGTCTAGTGCCGGGGAGCTTGTCAGCCAGCGGCATGGGGCCCCAGCCAAGTCTCATTACCGGGTTGGGCTACTATAACGGCACCTACCAGCAGAGCGCGGCGAAGAAAAGCTGCATAACGGGCTTGCTATCCGCTCAAATGTACGCCTTCCCGGCTAATGCCATGCCCAATCCCGATTCGGTCTTTCAATGTTATCAGTAGGCTGGCACGGTCCCGAGCTGGCCAAGCGCCGCGTCGCTACCCACGGTAAGCACGCCATTCCCAAGGCTCACGTCGCGCGCATTCGCAGCGATCAGGTTTCCCGTTATTTTACTGGCGCTGGCGCGGCTTAGGGGTTATGCTCAGGGTCATGAAGGGGTTGCTTACCGGATATCT
>CAZZGQ010000083.1:0-11866 GCA_964653765.1 uncultured Elusimicrobia bacterium
GCATGTCGCTGCGCCGCGAGGGCTCGGGCGTCATCAACTACTCGACCTGCGGCCACCATGATTGCATGGCGCAGCTCACGCCCGCCGTCGTCCTCGGCCAGATCGAGAAGCGCTACGCCTCGCTTCTCGGCGCCGCTAAGCATTAGAAGATACTGTTGCCAGCAACAGTATCTTTGTCGCCACGCGCCAAGGTCGAGTTATCCAAAACTGGACATATGCCCAGTCGGTGGATAACCCCGCCTCCTGGCAGGGCTCGGCCTCATCTTGTATCCTTAGGATTGGTGCTCAAGAGCCTCTATCGGCGCCTCATTCCATCCTCTACACGCGCGCGGATCACCTCCGCGCGCGAGTGGACCCTCGTCTTCCTCAATTACGCCCTGATGCGGTCGTCTTTCGTGCGCCTCTTCAAGCGCGTCGGCGCCTGGCCGCATGCCCTCTACATCGAGAGCACCAACATCTGCAACGCCGCCTGCGTCTTCTGCGCCTATCCGCAGATGGAGCGGCCCAAGGTCTCGATGCCGATGGAGACGTTCAAGAAGGCGGTGACGCAGTACCTCGAGCTCGGTCCCGGCGAGATCGACCTCACCCCCATCGTCGGCGATCCCTTCGTCGACAAGCTGATCTTTGAGCGGCTGGACTGGCTCTCAGCCCACCCCGAGGCGAAGAAGTTCCATTTCTACACGAACGCCATCTTGATGAAGCCGGAATACATCGAGCGCCTCGTGCGCTACGACGGGCGCTTCCGCGTGTTCTGCTCTTTCGGCGGCTTCGATCCCGAGACCTACCATAAGGTCATGGGCGTGCCGCAGTTCGCCGCCGCGGTCCAGCACATCAAGGCGCTCGTCGAGGCCAAGCGCAAGACCGGCTCGCCGATCGGCGTCTGCGTGAACCTGCGCATCCCCAAGGACAGCGCCCACGGCGAGTTCTGGGACTATCTCTGCAAGGCGCGCGACGAAGGCCTCATCACGTTCGACGAGATCGACGACTTCGACAACTGGGGCGGGGCGATCAAAGAGGCGGACCTGCGCGCCGCCGGCCTCGTCCCCAAGCCCGACCCGGTCCACCGCGGTCCCTGCCGCCGTCTCGTCACCGGCCCGATCGTCCTCGCCGACGGCCGCGTCAACGCCTGCACCTGCCGCGACGTGGAGGCGACGCTCATCATCGGCGACGTCAGCAAGACGCCGCTGAAGGACATCCTCGCCGGCGACGCGCTGCAGGACCTCTTCACGCGCCACGAACGCGAGGACTTCCCCGACGCCTGCAAGCGCTGCACGCGCTACGAGTCGCTCTATCCCCGCTGGATGCAGGGGCGGCTCTGGAAGCTGGCGCAAAAGGCGGTCGGCTGCTAGAATCTTCCCGCGATGCTTGAATACGCCCTGCTAACCTTCGGCTCCATCTTCGCCATCGTCGACCCGTTCGCCGCCGTGCCGACGTTCCTGGCCATGACGGCGCGCGACACCGTCGAGCAGCGCGAGAAGATGGCGCGCACGGCCTGCACGGTCTGCTGGCTGGTGATGTCGATCTTCGCCGCCACCGGCCCGTTCATCTTCAAGATGCTGGGCATCACGCTGCCCGCGTTCCAGATCGCCGGCGGCTTGGTGCTGCTGCTCTCGGCGCTGGACATGCTCCGCGCCAAGAAGTCCGCGCTCAAAGAAACTCCCGAGGAGGCCGAGGAGGGCATGGAGAAGGAGAACATCGCCATCACGCCCCTGGCGATCCCGATGCTCTCCGGCCCCGGCGCCATCACCACGGCGATAGTGCTGGCGGGCCATGCCGTGACCTGGCCCAAGCGCATCGTCTTCTACGTCGTGATCGGCGTCGTCTCCCTGCTCACCTACTTCATCCTGACGATCGCCGCCCGCAGCGCCAAGTCCCTCCCCCACACGATCCTCAACATCATCACCCGCCTCATGGGCCTGCTGCTCGCCGCCATCGGCGTGCAGTTCATCATGCGGGCGCTGAAGATCGGCTGAGTAGCCCTACCCGCGGCCTGCTCGGCCACGCTCTGCATGGCCGATCGCTGCGACCGCTGATCAGAGGGTCAAGACGCCCGCGGCCAGGCGTACGTGAAGCAGCGGATGTCCTTCCACTCGTAGCCGAAGCTGCGCAGCAGGTCCCAGAGTCCCTCGCTTTCCGGGGCATCGTCGCGCTCGAAGACGATCCTCGGCCGGTGCTTCTCGATGAGCCCGGCCGCCCCGCGCAAGACGCCCGGGACGTTGCCCTCGGTGTCTATCTTGATCAGGTCGAGACGCTCCAGCTTCTGCTCGCGGGCGATGCGGTCGAGCGTCCAGAGCGGGACGTCCACCGAGTCGCCGCTGGCCCGCTTCAGGGAACTGTTGATCGGAAAGTCGTGGATGAAGAGCCTCGCCGTCCCTTCGTGATCGTCGGCGGCGACGGCCACGAGCCGCGCGTTCGACAGCCCGTTGCGCTCGACGTTGCCCTTGAGCACCTGGAAGGTCTTGGGGTTGGGCTCCACCGCCACGACGCGGCCTGTCGATCCGACGAGCGCGGCGGCATGGGTGGTAAAAACCCCGACGTTGGCTCCAACATCGATCACCGTCTGCCCGGCAGCTGGCGCGAAGCCAGGCAGCCGCTCGTAGTCGCGATCGTGAAGGATCGAGAAGAGCGGATCGAAGGCGGCATGCATGTCCATGCGCAGACGCAAGCCTTCGGCCGTCCGCACGTCGACGTCGGCGCCCGACAGGCCCAGCCTTCTGAGGATCTGGAGCGCGCGCCGGTGCCTGTCGCCCCATCGCAGGACGATGAACAACGCGTAGTAGAGCGTGATGTAAGATAGCCGGCGCGCGCGCGAGCCCGACACGCTCCAATGGAAGCGGTAGTTCTCGCCGATATTATGGAGCGCTTCCGATAAAGCCATAGTCCTAACGTTTCTTGAACGACGTCGGCAGCCCGGAGAGGGCGAGGATGGCGGCGCCGACGATCGTGCCGGTGACGGGGAAGGGCACGCCGGCGGCCAACGCGCCGAGGAGGGCCTTGAGGGACGCCGCCCCGGGCTTGTCGCCGTGCCAGCGGCGCTGAATCGCCAGCACGCCATAGAACGTCACAACGAAGGAGGCCACGGAGACGACGGCCAGCGCGGCGAAGCCCGAGAACAGGTCCAGGCCGAAAGCCAGCCAGTCCACGCCCAGGATCAGCGCGCCGCTGGCTGGATGGAAGAAGGTCTTCGCCTTTGCCCGCTCGGGCGAAGACGGCTGCTCCGCGACGATCTCTCCTTCAACGATCTTATCGGTCATGGGAGTTAGTAAACATTCGAGCCTGACACCAAAGTTTACTTGTCCAAGACCTCGAGGTGCCAGAGCTCGAGCATGAGGAGGGCCCAGAGGCGGTAGCCGTGCTCGCGTCGGCGCGACTGGTGCTCGTCCCAGTAGCGGCGCAGCGCCTGCTCGCGGAAGTAGCCGCGGCTCAACGCCTTGGGCGAGAGGACGACGTCCTCGAAGTACTTCTTCAGCGGGCCGCGGAACCAGGCGTGCAGCGGGATGCCGAAGCCCATCTTGTTGCGGTTCTGGATCATCGGAGGCAGACGATCCTTGAACGCTTCCTTCATGATCCACTTGTGGCCCCGCAGCCCGCGCAGCTTCCAATGCCCGGGCATGGGGTAGACGAGCTCGACGAACTCGTGGTCGAGCAGCGGCGAGCGGCCCTCGAGCGAGGCTGCCATCGTGGCGATGTCGACCTTCGCCATCAGGCACTCGGGCAGGTACGTCTTGAAGTCGACGTAGAGCAGGCGGTTGAGGTAATCCTCGCCGTCGCTGGCGGTGAAGGCGCGCTCCATGTAGCGCTCGGCGGAATAGAGACCCGACCCCAGCCTCGCCCTGAAGGCGTCGGAATAGAGCCCTGCTTTGTCTTCTTCCGGGAAGTAGCAGATCATGCGCAGGTGGCGGCGCGGCAGGTCGGCCAGCAGCGCCGAGCGCAGGAAGCGCTTGGCGCGCCAGGCGAGGCCGTAGGGGGCGTTGCGCTCGGGCAGCAGCTCAACGCCGGCCTTCAGGCCCGAGAGGACGGGCGTCGGCAGGACGTCGGCGAAGCGCGAGGCCTTCATCGCGAAATAGCGCACGTAGCCGCCGAAGTTCTCGTCGCCGCCGTCGCCGTTGAGGGCGACCGTGACGTGCTTGCGCGTCTCGCGGGCCACGTAGTAGGAAGGCAGCGCGGAGGCGTCCGCGTACGGCTCGCCGTAGTGCCAGGCCAGCTTGGGCAGCACGCTGGTCATCTCCGGCTTGACGACGAACTCGGTGTGATCGCAGCCGTGGCGCTTCGCCACTTCCTTGGCGTAGTGGAGCTCGGAGAACTCCTGCTCCTCGAAGCCGATCGAGAACGTCTTCACGGGGCGCTGCGACTGCTCGGCCATCAAGGCCACGATGATCGAGGAGTCCACGCCGCCCGAGAGGAAGGCGCCCAGCGGCACGTCGGAGATCATGCGCAGCCGCACGGATTCCTTCAGCTTGTCGACGATGAGGCGCTTGGCCTCCTCGACGTCCGTCGTCACGGGCGCCTTGCCGACCGGCAGGTCCCAATATTTCTCGACGGTGACGCGGCCGTCCTGCAGCGTCAGCGTGTGGCCGGGCGGCAGCTTCTTGACCTGGGCGTAGATCGTGCGCGGCGACGGGATGTACTGCAGCGAGAGGTATTGGTCGAGGGCCTCGGGATCGAGCTCCTTCGAGATGCCGGGGAAGGCGTAGACGCAGCGAAGCTCCGATCCGAAGGCGAAAAACCCGGCTTGGTCCGCGTAGAATACGGGTTTTTTGCCGATCCTGTCGCGGGCGACAAAAAGCCGCTTTTTCTTCTTATCCCAGATCGCGAACGCGAACATCCCCCGCAGCTTCGCCACGCAGCCCGCGCCGAGGTCCTGATAAAGCGCCAGGATCACCTCGGTATCGCTCTTCGTCTTGAACTTCTTGCCGGCGCGCACCAAGTCTTCCCGCAGCTCGAGGAAGTTGTAGATCTCCCCGTTGAAGACGATGACCAGGGAATCGTCGGCGTAGCTGATCGGCTGATGGCCCGTGTTGAGGTCGATGATGGCCAGCCTGCGCATGGCCAAGCCGACCGGCCCCTCGAGGAAGTAGCCTTCGTCGTCGGGGCCGCGGTGGGCGATCAGGTCGTTGGCGGATTTGAGGAGCGAGCGCTCGACGCTCGTCCCGTCCTTATAGACGACGCCGCAGATGCCGCACATCGCCTCATGATAGCTAACTTCGGCGGAGGACGAGGCGGACGAAGAGGTCCTTGTCCCCCGGGTCCATGGCCAGCCAGCCGCAGGCCGCGTAGACGGCGAGGCCGGCGGCGGCCAAGCCGAAGAGGCGCGGCCAGCTCGTCGCGAGCTGGTGGAACGGGAAGACCACGGCCAGGAGGAGGGCGGCGCACAGGAAAGGACGGACCAGGCTCTCGTTGACGAAGCGGCTCCAGCTCAGGCGCAAGAGGCCGCGGTGCGTGGCGGCGAGATAGAAGCCCGTCGGCAGCGCCTGGGCGAGCAGCGAGCCGAGCGCGACGCCGAGCAGCCGGTAGCGTCCGATCAGCAGCGTCCAGGCGACGAGGCTGATCACGGCCTGCGCCCAGGATACCGCCGATTGGTGCAGCGGCTGGCCGCGGCCGCTCACGACGGCGTTGGGCACGTAGTTGAGCAGCACGACGGCCTGGGCCATGACGAGCAGCCGCGCCGGCCAGACGCTGACCGAGCTGAAGTCCCCGCCCAGCCACAGGCCCAGGAACTGAGGCATCAGGCAAAAGAGCAACGCCAGCGCCGGCAGCAGGACAAACAGCAGGAAGCGCATGCCGCGCAGATAGACGCGGCGGACGGTCTCGTCGTCGCTGGCCGCGATCTCGCTGAACATCGGCAGCATGACCGTGCTCACGACGGAGGGGAAAAACTGCAGCCGCTGGAGCAGGTTCGCGGGCACGGAGTACAGCGTCAAGGCGGACAGGTTCTCGACGCGGGCGATGAAGAGCCGGTCGAATTGATACGTGACGAGCCAGGCGAACTGGCCGGACCACAGGCTCAGTCCGAAGGCCAGGAACTTTCGGAAGGAAAGCTCGCCGCCGGCGCCGTGCCAGCGCGGGCGCAGCAGCCTCCAGGCGGCGACGAGGGGCACCGCCAGCGCGCAGACGTTCCAGAGCACGTACCAGCGCGCCACGCCGTTGATGCCGAAGCCCTTGAGCGCCAGCGCCGTGGCCCCGATCAGCAGCAAGCCATTGAGCGTAAACAGCGCCGCGTTCTGCCAGTCGAATCGCTGCAGCCCCGCGAGGATCGAGCTGAAGCACTGGTTGAGCGAATAGAAGACCGCCGCCACCGCCGCGCAGCGCAAGACGAACACGGCCGGCGCCAGCAGGCCGGCCTGAACGTGGAACAGCTCGCGCGCGCACCAGGGAGCCAGCCAGGCCAGCGCCAGCGCCCCGACCAGAGAGCCGGCCAAGTGGAGGCTGAGGCAGTATTGCACGGCTTGGCGCAGGCCGCGCCCCCCCGTCGCCGCCTTCTCGGCCACGAAGCGCAGGCCGGCCGAGCCCGCGCCGAGGCAGAACAGCGAGATGTAGCCGATCGCGGCCTGGAACAGGATGTAGAGTCCGTACGCTTCCACGCCCAGGGCATGGATCAGGCGCGGCGTGAGGAAGAAGGAGATGAACATCAAAGCCAGCTGGCCGAAGACGCTGGCGCCGACGTTGCGGACGAAGCGCGCCGAGCGCGAGGCCTGGCTCACCGCGCGCCTCCGAGCCAGGACTTGGCCTTTTGCCAGGCGATGCGCCGCCGCTCGGCCGACGGCTGATAGAGGAACAGATAAAGCTTCGAAGCGGCGCGGCGGGCGATCTTGGTCTTCCCGATCCAGGCGAAGAAGAGCCGGTCGCGCCAGGTCTTCTTTTGGAGGCGCGTCGCCAGCAGCGAGATCGCGTCGAAGCGGTCGGGCCTGCGGCGGTTGATCTCGTAAAGCGTGGCCATGAGCGCGCTGCGCATGGAGCGCTCGAGGAAATCCTCGGGGAATAGCCCCGTGGCGCGCAGCTTGCGGTCCATCGCGTCGGCCAGACGGAGCGCTCCCTCCACGTCGTCGGCGGCCGTCTTGAGGGCGAAGCTGTCGTCGAGCTTGCGCCACGCGCCCAGGCGCTCGGGGATGAAGCAGGCGCCGTATTTCGCGGCGAGGGCGTAGGCCAGGAAGCCGTCCGCGGCCGGCCCCAGCTCGCCGTCGAAGCCGCCGCCGAACTCGCTCAGGCCGGCGCGGCTGTAGAACGTCGTCATCGTCATCATCCAGTTGCCGTGGGTCCGGAAGGTCTCCAGGAAGCGCTCGGCGGGGACGAAGCAGGGCGTGCGCGATATCACGGGCGTGCGGAACGGGCCCAGGTCCTCGCCGCGCTCCCCGAGCAGGCCCACCAGCGCGGAGCAGAGACCCGCGCCCGGATGCTTCGCCAGCAGCGTCGACGTCTTCTCGAACAAGGTCCGCTCCAGCCGGTCGTCCGACGCCGGGCAGATCACGTAGTCGCCCTTGGTCCGCGAGATGGCGAGGTTGAGGCTGTAAAGCGCGCCCCGGTTGCGCTCGTTCTTGATCAGGGTCAGGAAAGGATAACGGCGCGCGAAGTCCTCGATGATGGCCACGCTGTCATCGGTGGAGCCGTCGTCGACGACGACGACATCCAGGGGCCGGAGGGTCTGCTCGCAGATGGCGCCCAGGGAATCCCGTAGATAGCGGCCGTGGTTGTAGTTGGCGAGCGCCACCGACAGGGTGGGGGCCATAGGCGCTGATTATACTAGTCCCGAGGCTCGCGCCGGCGGAAGAAGGCGCGGATGGAGTCCGCCATGTAGGCCAGGTCCTCGCGGCCCAGGCCTTGGTGGCAGCCGACGTAAAAGGCGCCGCGGTCGAGCCATCGCGCCACGGGATAGCGCTTCTCCAGGCCGCCGCCGAACAAGCCGCGGTACGCCGGCTGATGGATGAGCGGCAGGAGGTCTCGCGTCTCGATGCCGCGGCGCTCCAGGAAGTCGACGAGCGGCCTCTTGTCGCCGCGCCGCAGCGCGAGCGGGAAGACCATGAACGAGTGCTCGCGGTCGGGCGGCACGAAGGGCAGCTGCAGCTGCGGCACGTCGGCCAATGCTTGCGACAGGAAGCGCGCGTTCGCGCGCCGACGGCGGATGATGTCGTCCTTGGCCTCGAGCTGGGCGACGCCGATGGCGGCCTCGAGCTCGGTGGCGCGGAAGCTGTGGCCGACCGAGGCGAAACGGAAACGGCGCGCGACGATCTCGCGGCGGCGCCGCGGCGAGACCTTCTCGCCGGCGTCGATGTCCAGGTACGCCGGATCGCGGCCGTGGTTGACCAGGCTGCGGATCGAGACGGCCAGCGCGCGGTCGCTCGTGACGGCCAGGCCGCCGACACCGGTCACGAGGCAGTGGGCGGCGTGCGTCGAGAAGCCCGCCGCCTCGCCGAAAGATCCGACGCTACGGCCGCGGTACCGGGCCAGCACCGTCTCGCAGGAATCCTCGAGCACGCGCAGCCGGCGCCGCCTCGCGAGCTCGAGGATGGGCGCCATGTCGCAGGGCAGCCCCGCGAGGTGCACGGGCATGACGCAGCGGGTCCTGCGGGTGAGCTTCGCCTCGATGAGCGCCGGGTCCATATTGTAGGTCCGCGGCTCGACGTCGACGAGGACCGGCGTCAGCCGGTTGTGCAGCACGACGTTCACCGTGGCGACGAACGTCACGGAGGGGACGAGGACCTCGTCGCCGTCCTTCCAGCCGTGGCGCTGCTTGAGCGCGGCCAGGGCGACGTGCAGCGCGCTCGCTCCCGAGTTGCAGAAAACGGCGAAGCGGCTGTCGTGAGCGGCGGCGAAGCCGCGCTCGAAGCGCCGGGAGAAAGGGCCGTACGAGAGCCGGCTGGACGCGGCGACCCGGCCCAGGTATCTCCTCTCGCGCGGGCCGAGGCGGACGAGCCCGACGCCCAGCTTACGACGCAGGCTCGCGCTCCTGCCGGCGCACGAGCTCGAGCTCGGCGCGGACCAGCATCTCGACGAGGGCCTCGAACTTGACGGCCGGCGTCCAGCCCAGCACGCGCCGCGCCCTCGAGGCGTCGCCCTGGAGCCGGTCGACCTCGAGCGGCCGCAGCAGCCCGCGGTCGACGCGGACGTGCTTGCGCCAGTCCAGCCCCACGACGGCGAAAGCGGCCTGGATCAGCTCGCGGACGCTGTGGGTCTCGCCGGTGGCGAAGACGTAGTCTTGCGCCTTCTTGGCCTGGAGCGACCGCCACATGCCCTCGACGTAGTCGCCGGCGAAGCCCCAATCCCGCTGCGCCTCCAAGTTGCCCACGCGCAGCTCCGTCTCCAACCCGAGCGCGATGCGCGCGGCGCCGTGCGCGACCTTGCGCGTGACGAAGTCCAGGCTGCGGCGCGGCGACTCGTGGTTGAAGCAGATGCCGGAGACCGCGTAGAGGCCGAAGGACTCGCGGTAGTTGACCGTGGCGTGGTGCCCGAAAGCCTTGGCGCAGCCGTAGGGGCTGCGGGGATAGAAAGGCGTCGTCTCCGTCTGCGGCGTCGCGCGCGCCGCCCCGAACATCTCCGAGGACGAGGCCTGATAGAAGCGGGTGCCGGGCGAATGCCGGCGCAGCGCCTCGAGGACGCGGACCACGCCCACGCCGGTCACGTCGGCCGTGAGCACGGGCTGCTGCCAGGACGCGGGGACGAACGACTGCGCCGCGAGGTTGTAGAGCTCGTCGGGGCGCGTCTCGATCACGGCGCGGTCCACCGACGCTTGATCGGAGAGGTCGCATTCGACGACGGCGATCCGCTCGCGCACGGCGCGCAGGCGCTCGAAGGCGTCGTGGCTGCTGCGGCGCGCCACGCCGAAGACCCGGTAGCCCTTCTGAAGCAGGAGCTCGGCGAGGTACGAGCCGTCCTGGCCGGTGATGCCGGTGATGAGCGCCGTGCGCCGCTTGGCCGCGCGCGTCACGGCAGCAGCCGCTCGCGCAGACGCGCCAGCCAGCCGCTGGCGTCGTAGGCGTAGAGGAACTTGAGATAGAGCCAGGGCGAGACGAAGGCCAGGGCGCAGGTGCCGGCGCGGAAGAGACCGAAGCGTCCCCCGCCCACGGACCGGAAGGCCTTGGGCAGCAGGCGCAGCACGTCCAGGCGCCGCCCCTCGTGCGCGGCCAGCAGCAGCTCGCGCCGCGTCAGCTCGCCGGGCAGGAGGGCGAAGTGCTGGTGGTTCCAAGCCAGCCCGCGCTCCTTGAGCTTGGGCTCCAGATGCTTGCGGTAGCGCTCGGCCTCGACGAGGCTGGCGCGCAGCTTGTCCGGCCGCTCGTAGGTCTTGGCCCAGTTGTTCTTGCCGTGGATGCGGTGGTAGCCCAGGACCCGCGCGAGGTTGGCCATGCGCGCGTGCAGCAGGCCGAAGTCGACGAGGTAGACGTCGGTGAAGACCCACAGGTCGCCGGGGATCGGCAGGATCTTGTCGAGGATCTCCTTGCGCAGCGCCAAGGACGAGGTCGCGCCGTAGTCGACGCGGCCGCTGACGATCGTCTGCAGCTCGTAATAGGGCGGCCAGGTCGGCAGGGCGTGCGGCAGCTCCTTGCCGTCGACGTCCACCTCGCGCTGAAAATGCTGCACCAGGCCCACCGAGGGATCGCGCAGGGCCTCGGCGACCGCGGCGAGCTTGCGCGGATGCCACAGGTCGTCGGCGTCCATGGGGCAGCACACCTGGCCTTGGCCGGCGGACAAACCCACGCTCAACGCGGACGCCTGCCCCTGGTTCTTCTGCGCGATGAGGCGCACCTTGTCCTTGTAGCGGCCGATCACCTCGCGCGAGTCGTCGGTGGAGCCGTCGTCGACGACGACGATCTCGACCTCGCCGCGCGGGAAGTCCTGCGCCAGGATGCTGTCGATGGCCTGGCCGACGAAGCGGCCGTAGTTGTAGTTGTTGATGACGGCGGAGAAATAGGGGCGCGCCATCAGAGCACGCTCTCCACCCAGCGCGCGACCTCGCGCTCGCGCGCGGAAGCCAGGGCCGGGTGATGCCGCAGCCGCAGCCAGCCGGCGCGCGCGGCCTTCAGCGGGGCCAGCGCCGCCGCCGGCACGTAGGTCTTCCAGTAGGCGCAGCCGCGCTCGGCCGGCAGCTCGCGCGAAAGCAGCTCGCGGGCCGCGGCCGGCTGCAGGTCGCGCCACAGGTACTCGGCCACCTCGCGCGCCACTTTCGCGCGCACGCGCGCGGCCTGCTCGGGCGGCGCCCCCGACGAGCGCAGCGCCTCCATGGACTCCTCGAAATCCTTGCGGTGGTCGCGCGTGATCTGCGCCTCGTGCAGGAAGCGCACCACGGTCGGCTGCCCCAGCGCGGCGACCTCCAGCCCCTGCCCCAGCATTCGGCCGTAGAGCTCGGTGTCCTCGAGGATGCGCAGGTCCTCGCGGAAGAAGCCGGTCTTCTCGAAAGCCTCGCGCCTGACGACGACCGTGCTCGTGACGTACGGCAGGAATTCATCGCCCACGGCGTACCAGCCCGGGACCTTGCCCTGCGGCAGCGCGCGCCCCGGATCGAAGAGCGTGCCCACGATCCGCCCGAAGCGCCAGACGTAGGCGTTGGTGAACCAGAAGCCGGCGGCGGGCCGGCTCTCGATCGCCCGCCGCAGCGTGACCAGCCGCTCCGGGAGGAACAAATCGTCGGAGTCCAGGAAGGAGATCCAGGGCGCCTTCGCCAGGCGGATCGCATGGTTGCGGCAGGCGTGCTGCCCGCGGTTCTTTTCGTTGAAGATGAGCCTGAGGCGTTGGTCGGCGAAGCCGGCCAACGCCGCCTTCGTATCATCCGTCGAGCCGTCATCGACGACGAAACACTCCCAGTTTCTTTCCGTCTGCGCCAGGACGGAGCGCACGGCCGCCGCCACCCGCTTGGCGCGGTTGTACGTCGGGATCACGA
>CAZZGQ010000084.1:0-11864 GCA_964653765.1 uncultured Elusimicrobia bacterium
GTGGGTGGAAGACGATCCGGATGACCAGGAGCTGATCGCCCTGGCCCTGGACGAAGTCGGTCTGGCCGACCGGCCGCGCTTCGTCCCCGACGGGCCGCGCGCGCTCGACTACCTCTCTTCCTGCGGCCAAGACGAGCTGCCGACCGCCATCATCCTCGACTTCAAACTGCCCATGATGGACGCCCCCGAGATCCTGGCGCGGCTGCGCCAGCGGGAGGCTTGGAGCCGCATCCCCGTCGTCATCTTCACCTCCAGCGGCCCGCCGCGGGACTCCTCCTGCCTCGGCACCGAGGTCGTCGGCAAGCCCGTCGAAGCCTGCCGCTTCCGCGAGGCCGTCCAGCGCCTCGCCCAGCGCTGGACGTGAGTCAGCCAGGTCAAAGGATGACGCGCTCGTTGACCCGGCTGACGTCGAAGCGCATGCCGTTGGCGTTGCCCTTGGCGCCCAGGCGCAGCGCGATGCGCTCTTGAAGGCCCTCGGTCGGCGCTCCCACTTGCGGCAGCAGGGTCAGGTGGCGCACGCCCGCCTCGGCGGCCAAGTCGACGACCGGCTCCCAGGCGCCGTTGCCGAGCCCGTCTTGGAACGGCTTCTCGTCGAGGGAGCGGCGGTAGCCGTGCAGCAGAAGGTCCGCGCCGCTGAAGAAGGAGCGGAACTTGTCGAGCTCGTGCTTGTTGCGCAGGACGAGGTCGGGCGAGAGCTCGTGGGCGGGGCAGTAGACGATGCTGCGGCCCTGCAGCTCCAGCCGATAGGCGAGGCAGGCGCCGGGATGCTGGGTGTAGCGCGTCACGGCGCGCACGCCCGGGGCCAGCGAGAACTCGCCCTCGCGCTGCGGAAACAGCAGCGGCATGGCGCGCGCGCCCGTGGGCAGCGAGGCGCAGACGTAGGCGGCGTAGCGGTTCAGCGAGGACTCGGCGTCGTCGGGTCCCGCGAGATTGAGCCTCGCCCCCGAAGCGAGGATCGGGCGCGCTCCGGCGATCTCGGCCACGGCGCGGGTCTGGAAGCGGCTGAGCAGCAGCCAGGCGACCGGCGGAAGATTGAGCTGGGGCGCCAGCCAGCCGGAGAGACCGACGCCGGCGTCGAACAGCACCCAGAGGCCCAGCGACTGCACGACGACGGCGCCCGGCAAGATCGTGGCGATCAACGGCGGGGCCGGCGGAGCGGAGGCGGCGGGCACGGGTGGAGGCGCGGCCCCGAAGAGCAGGCGGCTGATCGAGCTCTCGAAGATCAGCGAGTCGAAGGGCTTGGTGAGGAACACGTCGGCGCCGTAGCGCAGCGCGGCCTCGCGGTCCTCCTTGAACTCCTTCGC
Source organism: uncultured Elusimicrobia bacterium (assembly GCA_964653765.1). Classification (GTDB taxonomy): domain Bacteria; phylum Elusimicrobiota; class Elusimicrobia; order UBA1565; family UBA9628; genus JAGWUP01. The sequence goes on from CAZZGQ010000084.1 coordinate 1,305, forward strand.
CGTCAGGATGGCGACGCGCACCCCGCGCGTGCCGGGATTGGACTTGAGCGTGCGGCAGGCGGTCAGGCCGTCGACGCCCGGCATCATCAAGTCGAGCACCACGAGCTTGGGCTTGTTCTCCTGGACCAGCTGAAGGGCTCCCGCTCCGCTCAGGAAGTGGCTGACGGTCAGCCCCTTGCCCCGCAGCAGATGCGAGACGAGATCGCCGATCATCGGGTCGTCGTCGAAGACGAGGACGTCAGCCATGCGGCCCCAGGTTATCCCCTAGAGCGAAACATGTCAAGGCAGACCGAGGGCCCACAAAAGCAAATCGCCGCCCGAAGAGCGGCGATAAACTCAAATCTCGTAGTCTTTCCAGTTCTTGCTCATGCTGTAGACCGAACGAAGACTTAGGCAGGTCTGATCCAGATTAGAGCTGCCGGTTCAGGCATGCTCGTCAGCTTCGACGATTTGGATGATCGAGGGTGCGAGGTAGACTCGGTTGCGCTTCTTGCCGGGCCGCTCGATCAGGAATCCACCCTCGATCAGCTTCTCGACGGTTCTTTGCGCGGAGGGATATCGCGTTCCAAGAATCTTTGCGGCCTGTGGGACTGTGAGCGCGGGAACCTTGAAGAGCTCATCAACCACTTTTAGGACAGCTGCCGACGATCGCGCACCGGAGAACTTGTTGCGGGTGTCCTGCCAATGCGCGATCAGCTTCTTTGCTCGGTTCACCGCGTCCTTGGACTGACTCGAAACAGCTGTTAGAAAGAACCTGATCCAGGGGATCCAGGCTCCGGTCCGGCTAACGTTAAGAAGATGGTCCTGGTATTCATTCCGATTCTCGTCGAAATAGCCGCTTAGGTATAAAAGAGGCCGTTCGAGCATGTTCCGTTCTGCTAGGAACAAGGTCGTTAGTAGCCGACCAATTCTGCCGTTGCCATCCATGAATGGATGGATGGTTTCGAATTGGTAGTGAATGAGAGCGAGGTCGATCAGCGGATGAAACTCCGACTTGCTGTGGAAGAACGCTTCCAAGCTCTCGAGCGCAGCTCGCATTTCAGGTACAGGCGGAGGCACGTAGCGCGCATTTTGTATCGGATCCGTCCGCCGTGATGCGATATAGTTTTGTCGCTCACGAAATTCGCCCGGGCGCTTATCCTTCCCGCGTACGCCGGACAATAGTATCCCGTGAAGTTCTTTGATCAACCTAAGGCAGATGGGCAGTTCCTTGAGGAGCTCGAGCCCACGGTTTGCCGCTCGAACATAGTTTCGAACCTCTAGAGTATCAGCCTGTGCAGGTTCCGCCTCAGCTGTAGGAATCGCTTCGAGCAATGCGAGCTGCTCCATGGTAGCGACGGTTCCCTCGATTCGGCTTGACAGAACCGCTTCGCGGTTTAGGAACGGACCAATGAGTAGGTGCGCATTCGGGAGAAGATTACCGACGCCTCGAAGTTCGCCCAACGCTAGATTTGCATCCGCCAGGAGATTAATAGTTCCCAGGTCTAAGTCGATCTTCGGAGGCAGCGGAGCTGGTACAAAAGCCACAGGTCCCTCGGGAATGGGCTTTAATTCTCCAGGGAATGGCGCCTTAAAATCGCCTGGGTTCATTGATATCGATAGCCTTAACTAATATGCGGATAGTACCATTTTGTGCTAAAAATGATACTAAGACCGTGAATAATAAGATTATAGAGTGTTTCCGGCTAAGAATCCAGTATTAGTATCACTTATGGCTTAAACTGGTATTAGCCTGAAGATTAGGCAATAGAAGGGGGGCAAATGGTCATCGAGGGACGCTGGAAAGATCAGAGTCCCAGTCCATATCAGAAACGGGCTGACAGGGAGAACCGATTGGTGATGCCGAGCCCGCCATACGGCACGAAGGCATAGTCGAAGGTCATAGCCTTCGAGCCGAGGCCGATGCCCATAGACAGCCCGGAGACGCCCGTGACATCGCTCAACGTCTGGGAATTGTAGCCGAACCGACCGGTCATCGCCCAGTCGTCCTTGATCGGGAAGACGTACTCGGAGCCGACCGCGAAGTAGGCGCCGTTATCGCGAGGTAGGCCGACGTCGGCAGAGGCCAGCCAGCGTTCGCTCACGTGGTAGGCGCCCCCCGCCTTGAAGGTCAGCGGCAGATTGTCGGCCTCCTGGTGGAACTTGAGCGTGCCGCCCATGTTGGTCGCGGTAAACGCGAGGTTGAGCTTGCCGTTCAGGTAGGCCGGGCTGAGCAGGCCGGCGTCGAGCGCCGCGGTCTGCGCCGTATCGACGATGTGCGAGCGGATGAGCTTGCCGGAGACGCCGAGCGAGTAGCCGCCCAACTGATCGAGCTTGCGCGCGTAGCCCACCGAGAGGGCGATATCGTACGGCGTGAAGGAGCCCAATGAGTTGAAGTTCGAGTCCGTCTGGTTGATCGAGCCGGTGTTGAGGTACTGGAGGCTCGCGCCCCAGGCGCCCGCCGAACCCAGGCTCTGCGCGTACGCCAAGTAGTCGAAGTAGCTCGCGTCGAGGTAGCTGGCGTGCATGAAGGTCGCCGCGCGCTTCTCGACGCGCGTCAGCCCGGCCGGGTTCCAATACAGCGCGCTGGCGTCATCGGCGACGGCGGAGTAGGCGCCGCCAAAGCCCATGGCGCGTCCCCCCACGCCGAGCTGGAGGAAGGTGCCGGCCGTCGTGCCCTTTGCCGCCGTGCTGAAGCTGCCGGCAAAAGCGGTCCCGCCGAGAAGCACGAGCGCCAGCGCCGCCGTGAGCAGCTTTCTCATTTCTCGACAGCCACCTTGAACGTCTTCTTGGTGCCGTTGCCCTGCGCCAGAACAAAGTACACACCGCTCGCCACGGAGGCGCCGCTCTGATTGGTGCCGTCCCAGGTCGCCTGGCCGTTGCCGTCGGCATCAATGTCACGCACCAGCGCGCCCGTGAGCGTGTAGATGCGCAGGCGCGCTCCAGACGGCAGATTCTGGAACTTGACCGGGCGGCAGTCCGGGCGCAGCGGGTTGCAGGCGATCTGAACCGTATCAACCGTGTTGGAGGCGGTCGCCTGGACCCCGAGTCCCTGCGTCGTGGCCGAGCCGGAGAGGACCTGATACAGAGAGAAGTGCGTCGTCTTAGCGGAAACCGTGTGGTTGACCTTGTCGACCGTGGAATCGAACGTCTGCCACTGCTGCTTGGCCGGGTCCCAATAGTTGACGTGCAGGCTGTCCTCGGCGATGCCGAGCTGGGCCACCAGACCCGGATCGTAGGGCAGCGTGAGCGTGACCGGCTTGGAGAACTGGGTGCCCTCAGGGTAGTACTGCACGGGGGCGTAAGCGGGCGCCATGCCTTTGTTGCTCATGTCTTTCAGCTTGGCGTTGTCGTCCGAGGACGGCGCCGCGGTCGAGACCGTGATCTTCAGGTCGTCCGGGAGCGCGCCGGCAGGGATGACGATGCCCGCGTTGTCGGCGCGCTGCACGTGGCCGCCCTCGTCGCGATCGAGGACTTCTCTCGCCACATGGTCATCATGCCGATCGAGCGGCGTGACGATCGGCGCTTGGCCGGAGGGCAGCGAGACTTCCTTGATCCGGTCATCGTCCCTGTCGGCGATGAACAGGTCGCCAGCCGCGTCCAACGCCAAGCCGACCGGCTTATGCAGCGTGATCTTGGAGACATCCACCGCCTTGCCGCGCTGGCCGAAAGCCAGCGTCTGATTGCCCAGCAGGTCGAACTTGAGGACCTGGTTGTTCTTGCGATCGCTGACCAAGATGACGCCGCCGTCAGGCGTGACGGCGATGCCTCCCGGCCGGCCGCCGACCGGGATCGTCAGCAGCAGCTGGCCGGCCGAGGAATACTCGAGCGCGCGCCCCCCGCGCTCGTCCGCGACGTAGATCCGGCCCGCGGCGTCCACGGCGATGCCGTAGGGCCTGCCCAGGCGCTTGTCGGCCGCCTTGTCCGCTTCCCGATCATGCTCGCCGGAGGGCAGGTCCGCGGCCGGAGGCAGGCTGAAGGCCTCAACCACGGTGCCCGAGGCGTTGAGGACCTGGACGCGGTTGTTGAGCGTATCGGCGACGTAGATCTTGCCGGCCGCGTCGACGGCCAGACCCGAGGGCTTGTTAAACGTGCCGGAGGCGTGGCCGGACCGGCCGATCGCCTGGAGGAGCTGGCCGGTTGAGGACAGGACGACGACCCGGTCGTTGTTCGTGTCGGCCACGAAGATGCGGCTGGCGGCGTCGACGGCCACGCTTCGAGGGTGATTCAAGACGAGCGTCGTCGAGCTGACCCGGTTGTCGTCGCCGTCCCCGCCAGGGTGACCATACGACGCCAAGGGCGTGCCGGTGGACGAGAACACGGCGACGCGGCTGCCGTTCGTGTCCGCCACGTAGATCGAGCCGTCCGGGCCGATCGCCACGCCCTGCGGCATGTCGAAGACGTCATCGCTGCCCAGGAGCAGCAACTGGCCCGGGTCGCCGATGAAGACGTCGATCTTGACCTGCGTCGTGTTGCCGGAGAGATCGACGGCGGTAAGGCGCAGCGTCTGCCAGCCGGTGAGCTTGCTGGCATCCCAAGCCCCGAGCGCTCCGGAGCTGACGGCGACCGTGCCCGAGGCGATCGCGACGAAGCCGGCGCTGGCACCCTGCCCGGGCGCGTAGTCCAGCACGTAAGATTGGAGATGGGCGTCGGACACGCTTCCCAGCACGACGAACTTGCCTTTGAAGACCCGAGCGATTCCGGCTTCCGACGAGCTCGGCGACAGCAAACCCGCCGCGGGCGGCGTCGTATCGAGTATGTAGGTGAACGTCCTCACCAGCTCCGCGTTGCCTATCTGATCGACGCTGTAGAAGGACAGGGTGTGCGTCCCGTCAGCGCCCGAGATGGTGAACGAGCCCGCGGCCACGGCAAAGCTCCCGCCGTCCACGGAATAGAGGGTTCGATTGACGCCGGACGCGACGCCCGCCGCCACGGGATCGATCGCCGAGAAGGACAGCAGCGTGCGCGAGCTGATCAGGACGCCGCCTGAGATCGAGATGGACGGCTGCCCGACCGACACGGTCGTCTGCGGAGGCGTGGCGTCGGCACGGACGACCAAGGAATGCGCAGGCTCCACGTTGCCGACGGCGTCGATCGCGCGGAATGCCAGGGTATGCGCGCCCTCGGCCAGCGTGATCGCCCCCGAGGACGCCGCGAACGCCGATCCGTCGATCGAGACCTCCACCCGCGCCACGCCGGAGCCGGGCTGACCCGTCGGCAGCGGGAGATCGGTCGCCGAAACCGTGATCGGCGTGCCCGTCGCCACGTAGACGCTGCCGTCCGGCGCGGCATAGAACGGCGTTCCGAAGGCGGCGCTCGAGACCGGCGGCGCGGAGTCGATCCAGACGGCGGCCGCATGCGTCGTCTCGACGTTGCCCACGTTGTCCTGAGCCTGATAGCTCAGCGAGTGGGCGCCGCCGGCCAGAGTGAAGGGGCCGGCGTACGCGGCGGCTTGGCCGCCTCCGTCGCGCCAAGATACGGAAGCCACGCCAGAGGCCCCTCCGCCCACGATGGGATCGGTGGAGGTCAGGACGATGAGCGTAGCCGAGGAGGCGTAGACCGCGCCGTTGGGCCCCGGCGCCTGGAGGCCTCCTTGGAAAGAGAGCGTCGTCTGCGGCGGCGTGGCATCGAGAGCGAGCGTCGCCGTCTTGGCCGTCTCGGCGTTGCCCACGTTGTCGGTGGAGTACCAGGACAGGACGCGCGCTCCATCCTGCCCGGAGAGCGTGAAGCTCGACGCGTACGCCGCGTAGGACCCCGTATCCAGCCGCACCGAAGTCGCGCCGACGCCCGATGCGACCTCCTGCGCCAGCGGGTCCTGCGCCGACAACGCGATCGGCGTGCCGGGGCCGACGAAGACGACTCCCCCGGCCGAGTATTGCGGCGCGCCTACCGCCAGCGTCGTCACGGGCGCCGTGGCGTCCACGTAGATCGTCTGGCTCTTCGCCGTCTCGGCGTTGCCCACGTTGTCCTGGCTGAAGAAGTTGATCCGCGCCGCTCCTTCCACTAGGCTGAAGGTCGAGGCGAAGGCCTGGAAAGCTCCGGTAGAGACGGTCGGAGCCTGGCTCGCGATGTTCGACAGGCGGTCTACGCTGTAGCGGGTGAAGGCCACGCCCGAGGCGACGCCGTTGCTCGCGGGATCGGCGGCCGTCAGGCCGTACGCGACGCCGCCCGCCTCATAGACGACTCCCCCCGCGCTGAAGAAGGGCCGGCTCTCGCCGAGGGTCGTCAGCGGCGGCGTGGCGTCGGACTTGAGCGCCAGGGACTTCGCGGTCTCCACGTTGCCCGCGGCGTCGATGGAGCGATAGAGGATCGTATGGCTCCCCTCGGGCAGCGCGAGAGCGCCCGTGTACGGCGAGAACGAGCCGCCATCGATGGCGACTTCAGTCCGTGCGACGCCAGCGCCGGCATCGGTACCCGTGAACGTCACCGGGGTGGCCGGCGTCACGTAGAGCGAGCCGTCTGCGGCCGTATACTGCGGCGAGCCGACGTGAGCCGTCGTGACGGGCGGCGTCGTGTCGAGCGTGATCGTGGTGATCTTCACGGCCTCGGCGTTGCCCACGTTATCCGCGGAGTAATAGGACAGCGCGTGAGGCCCGTCGCCGGCCAGCGTCAGGGTGCCCCCGTAGATGGCGAACGTGCCGCCGTCGACCGCGAAGCGGGTGGCGCCGACCCCCGACGCGACGCCGTTGTTCGCCGGATCGCTCGCCGACAGCGACAGGACCGCCCCGGAGCCGATGAACGCTCCGCTGACGGCCGGGGCGGTGCCGATCATCAGGCTGGTCACGGGCGGCGTGGCATCCACGAAGATCGTGGCGCTCCGCGGCAGCTCAAGGTTGCCGACGTTGTCCTGGCTCTGGAAGGACACGAGGCGAGAGCCCTCCGCCAGGGAGAACGTGCTCGTATAATTGACGAATGGGCCGTTGCCGAGGGAGTAGCGGGTCGACGCGACTCCGGACGCCACGCCCGAGGAGACCGGATCCTGAGCCGCCACGGCATAGCTGAAGCTCGCCGGGGCGTAATCCTGTCCCGCGGCGACGAAGAAGGACCCGCTCGGCGATAGCGCGGTTAGGGGCGGAGCGCCATCGACCTTGAGCGCCAGCGTGCGCGTCGCCTCGACGTTCCCCGCCACGTCCACCGACCGGTACGAGATCGAGTGCGCCCCCGCCGGCAGCATGAGGGTCGATACATACAAGGAGAAGGTGGTCGTATCGACCGCTATCTCGGTCCTCGCGACGCCGGACGGCGCGGCGCCGTTGGACCCCGCCGGATCGCTTGCCGACAGGGCGAGGCCCGTCGAGGTGGAAACGTATACCGTGCCATCCGCGCCCCTGAAGAGCGCTCCGACGACGGTCGCGCTACTGACAGGGGCCGTGACATCGGTGACCGGCGACGACAGTGTGATAGGAGAGCCCGCCAGCGCGCCGGAGGGAGCGTACTGGTACGGAGCCGTCGAGTTCGTCACGGCCATGAAGGTGCCGTTGCGCGTGATCACCATTCCGCGCGGCAAGCCGGGCGCCGCGGCCGTCTGCGCGCCGACGAAGTTGCCCTGCGGCGAGTAGGTCCAGACTCCGAGCGTCGAACCCGCCGAGCCGGCTATCTCGACATTTCCTGAAGGATCGACGCCGATGGCGGAAGGGACGACAGACGCGCCGGCCCCGCTGGTCCAAGCGCTCTCGCTGATCAGCTGACCGGTGGTCGAGAAGACCTCGAAACCCAGATCCGTCCGGCCGGATGAACCGGCATGTTCAGCGGCGATGAACAGCGAGGTGCCATCGGTCTCGAGCCGTCCTTGGATTGCGGGCGAGAGCGGCGCGTACCCCTGCCGCAAGAAAGGCCCGGCGAGCAGCGTCTGGCCGGTCGATCCATCGAACTCCCAGAGCGCCAGATCGAGGAGGCCAGAGGACTGCGCCGAGGCCGACGCGGAGTATCCCGCCACCCACACCGCGCCCTTGACGAACCTGACCCCGAAAGCGGCGTCAACGCCGAACCCTCGGCCAAAAGTCGACCGAAGGCTCAGCGTGCCGGCGCCCGCGTCGTAGCGCCAGAGAGCCAGGGTGGTCTGCTGCGCGCCGTTTACGACGCTCTCAAGGGCTCCGGCGATCCACAGGCCATTGCTCTCATCAAAGGCGACGGACGCCGCACCCGAACCTGCATGGAACACGCTGCTGGACGCCAATACCGCATTAGAGGACACCTGAAACACCGCGAGATCCTTGCCCTGTCCGTTGGAAACCGGCCCAGCGACATAGGCGGTCCCGGTCGTCGTATCCGCGCGGATGGACCAGCTACCGCTGATCGCGCCGGGAAGGAGCAGGGCCACGGGTGGTGCGCCCGACGAGTAGCGGATCAGCTCGATGACGTTACTGTCGCGCGCCACCTCCCAAAGGTAGTTCTGCGCGAGGGTCAGCGCCAAGCCGTCCGAGCCTCCCGTGGAGGTCTGCGTGCTGGGCGCCACGTTCTTGAAGGCGGCGAAGTAGGAGTTGATGTGGTTGAGCGTGGCGGTGAGGTGGCCATCCGAATAGTTGTTGTACTGCCCCGAGAGCCGCGTGGGCGTCCGTCCTGCCGAGAGCTCGTAAAGGAAGTCGCTTGGGCTGCCCGCCTGCATCGTCAGGTACGCCGGGGAGTTGAGCGTCGTCCCTTCGGGCCCCAGCTTGATGATCGGGCCGTCCTGCTGGAGACCCAGCGCCTGGGCCTCGCTCAGCAACTGCCGCAGGGTCTGATCGCTTCCGGGGTCGGCGGCCTGTTCCGTCAGCCCGGGATCCGTCCCGGCGTTGAAGACCAGGTCGCCAGAATTGAACCTGATCAGCCCCGGTGTCGGGTAGATCGGCGCAATCGGCGTCATGGCGCCGAAGGTGAAGTTGGTGAACTGGGCGAATCCATTCTGCACATCCACGGGATATTCCGTGATCGTTCCTCCCGGCACGTTCGAAGCGGCGATGCGGAGGTCCTGGAGCTGCGCGGAAGAGAGCTGGTCCACGGGGATCGCGAGGGTGGCCGGCGGCTGGTTCGCCGCCTGGACGAGCGGGCCACCCCCGTCCGTCCTGATCATGAAGGCCATGCCTCCGGACGCGGACTTCCAGCCGGGTGGTATTCCCCGCGCCGATCCCACGGCCATCTGCACGTCCACCGCCGCCGTTGTCACGAGCCCGCTGATCGACACCCCCGCGAAGAGCGGCGTCAGCGGATAGGTCCCTGCCTCGAACTGCGTGCCGAACAGGGGCGCGACGAACGGAGGCTGCTGCTGCGCTCCTTGGGTGTAATCGATCCGCTGGGCATACTCGATGCTGTTGCCCTGCTCATTGAGGACCACGCCCTGGAAGGTTCCCATCGCAGTCATGGCGGAGAAGGTCAGCTCGGCGGACGTCTTGCCCACGGGCCGGGCTTCGATCAGGGAGCTCGCCGCCGACGGAGGGTAGGGCGCCTGGCCGGACTCGCCGTACCAATCGAACCGAGCGATGTTCAGCGTCGACGTCAGGTCGACGGTGACCGAGAGAGAGGGCACGGACGCGTCCGCGGCGACGCTCTTGGTCTGAGCTGTCATCGATACGATGTTGATCGATCCCACCGTCTTGCCCGCCCCGGTCCCGTCGAACGCCCTCACCGTATAGATGCCCGGCGCGAAGCCGATCGCAGACACCCACGCGCCCTCGACCACGCTGCCGCCGCCGCTGCCGAACGCCGTGCCCACGACCGTGCCGTCCGGCGCGGTCAAGGTCACCGTGCTGATGCCGAACCGATCATCCTCGATGCGATAGCTCAACCCGCCGCCCGGGAAAGAAGGGATCACGGTGGTAGGCATTTGATTCGAGATCCCTTGGAGCGCATCGTAGAGGTTGCTGGAGTCGGCGGTATTCGCTTGCGGACTGGTCCAGGAATCGCCGATGCTGACTATGGGTGCGGGGACGATTGTAAAGCTCACCGATCTATTATTGCCGGTCCCGTCGAAGACTTGGAGCTTATATGGCCCTTCCGGCAGGTTCGAGAAGGTTCGCTCCGCTGGATTCTCTCCCGCCGCCGCGATCGCGGGCGTCACCGCGATCGTGGCGCCAGTATCAGTTCGAGTCAACTTCATCTGGTAGATGCCGGATGGGGTCGGATAGTTCGGATCGCCGCCGGGATCGCAAGTGCCACCCGACGGGCAGCCTGGATCGCGTGCGCGCACGAATATCGTGCCACCGCCAGCGCCTCCCGGCTGTATCATAGCGCCGTTGGCGTCATTGTTGTGCAACTCGATGGTCGGCGGGACAGAATCAAAGGCTCGAGCGGCGGCCTTAAAGAGGCCCGCTGTGTAGCTGAACGAATTCGGGATCAACTGCGTGATGAAATAGGCGTCGAGATTCTGGCCGTTGATCGACTCGCGGTTGAGTTGATCGAAGTAAAAATATTGCTGACCTGGGACCTCCTCATCTTTCGGCAACTCCCACCAGTCCTGATGCCGACTCCCGGGAAACACTCCGATGTCCCCTCGCACGGAAGGATCGTAATATAACGTCCCGGCGCTGGCGATTTCGTAATGATCGACCTGCATGCGTAATCCGGGCAAGCCGTCCAGCGTTTCGGTCCATGCCGACCAGTCGTCCC
>CAZZGQ010000085.1:0-8467 GCA_964653765.1 uncultured Elusimicrobia bacterium
GAACCTATGACCCCTGTCGTGTGAGGACAGTGCTCTACCGCTGAGCTAACTGCCCGCAAAGCGGTGACTGATTATAGCAATTTGGGGGAACCGGCACGCTGCTCTGGACGGGGCCTTTAGGCCCAAGGCGCCTCCGACCCTAGCCTCCATCTTCCAGCCCCTTGGACCCATGCCCCGGCGGCGGGCATGTTCTAGGATATGGATCCATGACACTGGCTCTTCTCCTGGCGGGCTTGGCCGCGGCGCCCCTGCGCGCGCTCGAGCTCGCCCGCGTGCCGTCTTTCGAGCCCGTGCTCGCCGGGCCGGCCATGGAGGCTGCGCCGGCGCTCGGTTTGGGTCTCGGCCCCATGGCAGGGCCGATGCCGCCGCCGCTGCTCCTCTCGGCGCCGGGCGGCCTTGTCCTTCCGCCGCAGGCGGTGCCGTCGAGCTATGTCGGCATTCTCAGTCGGAGGTTCGACCACGTCGCGGCCTCGCAGCGGACTCCGGTCTGGTGCTGGGCCGCCGGCATCGAGATGGTCCTCAGGTACTACGGCCTCATGGTGCCTCAAGAGGACATCGTGGCGCGGACGTATGGAACCGACTGGCGCGGGCGACCGCTGGAGACGCCGGCTTCCCTGGAAGCCATCACGAGCAATCTCAACCATGCCGGAGTGGACCGGGTCGGCCGCAGATATGCGGTCCGGGCGAAGATGATGACGGACCCTACGACCGACGACGTGCTGCGGGACCTCGCCCAGGGGAAGCCACTGATCCTCGCTGTCGTCTCCGGATCCGGCAGCGGGCATATCGTCGTGGTGACCGCCGCCTCCGTCAGCTGGATGCCTGAAGGGCCGCGGCTGAGGACGCTCGTCGCGCGCGATCCCTTCGCGACCCCGCTCACGATCCCCACCCGAGGAAGGGCGGAGTATTCGCTGGACGCGCCGCCGGGGCAAGGCGGGCTGCCCGGACGGGTGACCGCCGTTTGGTCGATCGACGTGACCGTCGAATAGCTCGCGATGGTGTCCCTGCTGCCGCTCCTGCTGGCCTGCTCCGTCAGCGCCGCGCCGCGCGTGGCGGTGCTGTCGACGGGCGGGACGATCGACATGTCCGGCGCGATGGCGCGCAGCGCGCAGGGGCCGGCCGCCGTCGCGGCGCCGGAGCTGCAGGGCGCGCTCGAGGCGCAGGTCCCCGTCTTCGACCCTCCGCTCGACAGCAGCGTGGTCGAGCCGCGGCACTGGAAGAAGATGATCGGCGTCGTGCAGGAGCAGGCCGCGGCGCCCGGCATCGCCGCCGTGCTCAAGCACGGCACCGACACGCTGGATCAGACCGGGCTCGTGCTGAGCATGGCCTTCGACGGAGCGCTGAAGGCGCCGGTCGTGCTGACCGGGGCGTGGACGCCGGCGGATCAGCCCGGCTCCGACGCGGAAGCGAACCTGCGGGATTCCTTCGCCGTCGCCGCCTCCCCGCGGACGCCGCCCCTGGTCTACGCCGTCATCGGCGGCGAGATCCACCTCGCCAGCCGGCTCAAGAAGGTTCGCACGGAGCCTCGCGACGGGCAGCCCTATTTCGTCTCCGCCGGCGGGCCCGTGGGCCGCGTCGTCGACGGCGAGGCGCGTTTCGACCCCGCGTTCCTGGCGCTGGCGCCGAGCTGGAAGGGCCTGGGCGTCGACCCCGGCCGGATCGGCTTCGCGCGCATGCGGCTCGTGCCCGAAGCGAAGCGGCCCTCGAGCCTCGACCCCCTGAAAGCCGCGCTGAAGCGCTCGCTCATCGCCGGGACGCTGGGACGAGGCGCGGAGAAGGAGCTGCTCGGGCGCGACCTGGCCGGCGAGCTCGTCGACGGCTATCGCGCTCCGCCGTTGCCTGCGGCCGCCCGGTCGCCGGATCTGCGCGTGCTCTTCGCCTTCCAGGACCTGGATGCCACGGCCATCGCGCGTGAGGCGCGGCGGCTCTCCTCCAAGCGCCCGGGCCGCGCCCGCACGGCGCGCCAGCGCGCCCTCGAGGCCAGCCACCCGGTCCTCGCCGCGATCGGCGCCGCCGTCCGCTCCGGCGTCGAGGTCGTGATGGCCACCCGCGCCTCCCTCTCGCCCACGGACCTCTCGCTCTACGAGGTGGGCCGGATGCTGGCCGGCGTGGGCGCGCGCGACAGCGGCGGCAAGGATCTGGCCGCCCTGCTGGCCGAGAAGCCGTCGGCGCCCCGGCTCGTCATCGTCGGCACCGGCTCCGGCCACCTGCCGATCGGCGAGGCGTCCTTCGCCGACCGAATCGTTACACGCCGCCCATAGGAGCGGGCGCGGCCGGTCGGGTACGATGGGCCATGGCCTCGGCATCGGCAACTCCGCCGGGCGCGGCGGTGACCCGCGACGGCGACGTCCTCACGCTCGCGCTGTCCGGCCAATGGAGGCTGCGCGACCCGAGCCGGCCGTTTTGGGCGCCGCCGCCGCAGATGGCCGGCGCGCGCCGGCTCGTCGTCACGGACGCCGGTCTCTCGCGCTGGGACAGCTCGGCCGCGCTTTATCTCGTCGATGCCGGGCTCTGGTGCGCGCGCCAAGGCGTGGAGCTCGACTTGGGCGCGCTGCCGCCCGAGCTCCGGGAGCTGGCGGCTCTGGCCCGCCAGGCGCTGCAGGAGCCGCCCGCTCCGGCGCCTCCCAGGCCCCGGGGCGTGACCCGTCTCGGCGTCGACGCGCAGCGGCTGGTCGCCGCGACCCGCTCTGCGGCGGAGTTCATGGGCGAGTGCGCCCTGGGCCTGGCCTCGGCGCTGCGGAGGCCGCGCGGCCTGAGGCGCGACGACTGGCTGCTTCACGTGCAGCAAGCGGGGCCGGAGGCGCTGCCGATCATCAGCCTGATGGCGTTCTTGGTCGGCACGATCCTCGCGTATCAATCCGCCCTCCAGCTGACCCGCTTCGGCGCGGAGACCCTGATCGTCAACCTGGTCGATCTCTCGGTGACGCGGGAGCTCGGGCCGATCATGGTCGCCGTCGTCCTCTCCGGCCGCACCGCCGCCGCCTACGCCGCGGAGCTCGGCAGCATGGCGGTGGGCGAGGAGCTGGACGCCCTGGAGACGGCCGGCGTCTCCCCCGTCGAGTTCCTCGTCGTGCCGCGGCTGCTCGCGCTCGCCATCGTCACGCCGCTGCTGACGGTCTACGCCGATTTCGTGGCCGTGCTCGGCGGCACCGCCGTGGCCTGGAGCATGGTCAGGGTGTCTCCCCTGGCCTTCTACGTCGCGAGCAAGCAGGCGCTGAACTGGCACGACGTCCGCATGGGCCTGCTCAAGAGCGCCGTCTTCGGTCTCATCGTGGGCGTCTGCGGCTGCCTGCGGGGCCTGCGTGCCCGGCGCGACACGGCCGGCGTGGGCCAGGCGGCCACCTCCGCCGTCGTGACGAGCATCCTCTGGGTGGTCCTCGCCGACTCGATCCTCGGCAAGTTCTTCGCCCTCACGGGGTTTTGATGGAGAGGCCCGTCATCGACGTCGCCGGCCTCGATTTCGGCTATGGCGACCACCTCGTGCTCCAAGGCCTGACGTTCTCCGTGCGGCGCTCGGAGCTCCTGTTCGTCGCCGGCCGCAGCGGCTCAGGCAAGACGACCCTGCTGCGCCTGCTCCTGGGGCTGCTGGCGCCCTCGCGCGGGACGATCTGCTACGACGGCAGAGGTTTCGAGTGCCTTTCCCGCGAGGAGCGCAGGAAGTACGCCGACTATTTCGGGGTCCTCTTCCAAAACGGCGCGCTCTGGAGCTCGATGACCATCGAAGAGAACATCGCCCTGCCCCTGGAGGAGCACACCGCGCTCTCGCCCGAGGACCGCGAGCGCCTCGTGGCCCTCAAGCTCGCGCAGGTGGGTTTGCCGGGCGTCGAGACCTTCTCGCCCGGAGAGCTGAGCGGAGGCATGCGCAAGCGCGCCGCCCTGGCCCGCGCCATCGCGCTCGATCCGGAGGTCCTCTTTCTCGATGAGCCCTCGTCCGGCCTCGATCCGGTCTCCACGCGCCAGCTCAACGAGCTGCTCGTCGGCCTGCGGCGGAGCATGGGCACGACGATGGTGATCGTCTCCCACCACGTGGAGAGCATCTTGGACATCGGCGACAGGGTGCTGCTGCTCGACGCGGTGGCCAAGGGCGTCATCGCCCAGGGACCGCCGCGCGCGCTGGCGCGCGAGAGCCGCGACGAGCGCGTGCGCGCCTTCTTCGGCGAGGCGCCCGCGTGAAGGCCCGCCCCAATCCGACGCTGATCGGCTCCTTCATCCTCGCCGCCCTGGCGCTGGGCACGGCGGCGCTGCTGGTGTTCGGCGGGCGCAATCCGCTCGCCCGCCACCGGAGGCTCGTCGTCTACTTCGAGGAGTCGGTGGGCGGCCTCGATCGCGGCTCGGCGGTGAAGGTGCGCGGCGTGTACGGCGGCCGCGTGCTGTCGCTGACCCCGACCCTGAGCCCCGACGGGCGCGAGACCGTCGTCTCCGTCGTCTGCGACATGACGTCCACGGCGCTGACGGGCGCCGACGGCAAGGCCATCGACCTGTCCGATGCCGTGCGGCTGCGCGAGCTCGTGGCGCAAGGGCTGCGCGCCCGTCTCACGCCGGCCGGCCTCACCGGAGAATTCAGCGTCGACCTCGATTTCTACGACGCTCGCCGGTATCCGGTCAGGCCGGAGCCGGAGTGGCTCCGCGGCCGCGTCTCGTATCCCTCGGTCCCCGCCGTGCGCTCGCTGACGGGACAGCTCTTGGAGGACCTCGAGGCCGCCATGCGCAGCCTGCATGAGGCCGATCTCGGCGTCCTCTCGCGCGAGCTCGGAAACGGCGGCCTCAAGAAGACCCTGCAGCAGATCGGCGACGCGGCGACGTCGGTCAAGCAGCTCTCCGACTATCTCGAGCGCAATCCCAACGCGATCTTGTCGGGCAAGAAGGCCAAGCCATGAGGCGCCCCACGCGCGCGGCTCTGCTCTGCGCCGCGGCCCTCGCCGGCGGCTGCGCCTGGCAGCGCCCGAAGGCCGACCCGACCGAGTTCTTCGTCCTCCAGGCGCGGCCGGACGCGCCTCGAGCGACGGGACGCCGCGCCGTGGTCGAGCTCGCCGACATCGACGTGCCGGCGTACCTGCAGAACCCGCGCATGGCCGTGCGCTCCGGCGAGACGGAGGTGTCCTTCGACGAGTTCAAGCGCTGGGCCGAGCCGCTGTCTCGCGGCGTCGCGCGCGTGATCACGGAGGACCTGGCGGGCGTCGCCGACGTGCGGCCCGCGCCGGTCGCCAATCCGGCCCCGGACCTGAGGCTGACGGTGAGGCTCTCCTCGTTCGAGGGGAGGCTCGACGCCGGCGGCGCGGGCTCGATCCTCGTGGCCGCCTCGTGGGAGCTGAAGAATCGCGAAGGCTCGCTCAAGCGCGGCCGGTTCACGGCCTCGCCCGCCGCCTGGGACGGTAAGGACTACTCGCGCCTCGCCGCCCTGCAGAGCGACGCGCTCTCCGCCCTGTGCGAAGAGCTACGGCGGGCTCTAGTAACTGGAGGTTAATTCTGACGTTAGATTAAGTCGCTTCAGTAAACCACGGCGCGTTCGCTAGGATGGCGCCATGGAAATCAAACCCGCCGCGAAGACGTCCCTGGCGCACCGCATCCTCGCCCTGGTCCTCGAGCTGCGCAACGTCGCCCCCGGCCTGGAGGAGGGCGCGGACAAGACCTCCCTGCACTTGGCCAAGATCCAGGCCTTCCTGGAGCGCGAGGAGCCGATCCGCTTCGTCCTGCCCGCTTTCCCCGCCAAGTCCGCCAACCCCGAGAAGACCCTGGGCGCCATGCCGGACTTCGGCGAGGTGCTGGCGCTGCGGCGGCTCGACGCCCTCTGCGAGCGCATCGAGCGGCTCTGGTCGCCCGGCGCGCGGCTGACGATCTGCTCGGACGGCCGCGTCTTCAGCGACCTGGTCCAGGTCTCCGACGAGGCGGTCACCGCCTACGGCCGCGAGATCCGCCGGATCATAGAGGAGGAAGGCTTGGCCCGCCTCGAGACCTTCGGCCTCGACGACGCGATGCCCGAGCACGCCGGCTTCGATCAGTTGCGGCGCATGCTCGTCCTCGAGCACGGCGACACGCTGGCGCAGGTGCGCGAGCGCTGCCGCCGCGACGCGGCCGGCCGGTCGCTTTTCAACGGCATCCATCGCTTCCTCTTCGAGGACCTCTTGGCGCTGCGGCCGGACCTCAGCCGCACGCAACTCCGCCTCCTGAGCAAGGAGCTGGCTTACGAGACGATCCAGCGCAGCAACGCCTGGAGCCGTCTCGTCGAGCGCCGCTTCCCGGAGGCCGTGCGGCTGTCGATCCATCCGCAGCCGCTCGGCTCGGAGAAGATCGGCGTGAAGCTGCTGCCTTCGGCCAGCATTTGGCGCACGCCGTGGCACTCGGCCGCGCTCTTCGACGGCAGAGAGTTCGTCCTCGTGCGCCGCAGCGAGGCCGAGGCCATGAAGGCGACGGTGGCGCTCGCCGAAGGCAAGTATCCCTGCTTCTCGACGGCAGGCGCGCTCCAGGGAGGCTTCCATGCCGGCGCTCGCTGAGCTCGTCGCCTCGCCGCTCGCGCCGTTCGGCGGGCGCCTGGACGGCGCCGGAGCCCCCGCCACGGACCTCGAGCCGGCCTGGCTCCTGGAGCTGGCGCGCCGCGAGAAGGTTCTGCTGCTGCGCGGCTTCCGTCCTCTCGAGCGCGACGCCTTCCTCGCCTGGTGCCGCTCGTTCCCCGGCCCGGGGCTGCTGGAATGGTCCTTCGGCCCCGTCATGGAGATGCGCGAGGACCCGCGGGCCGCGAACTACCTGTTCTCGCGCGAGGCCGTGCCCTTCCACTGGGACGGCGCCTTCCACCGCGTGCCTTCCTTCTTGATGTTCACCTGCGTCGAGGCGCCGGTGGACGGCGGCGGCGGGCAGACGCTGTTCTGCGACACGACGCGCCTCTGGGCGGAAGCGGACGCCGACGAGCGCCGGCGGCTTTCTTCGGTCACGCTCACCTACGAGACGCGCAAGCTCGCCCACTACGGCGGCAAGATCACGGGCCCGCTCGCGCAGCGCCACCCCGCCACGGGCGAGGAGATCCTGCGTTTCGCCGAGCCCGTCGAGACCGTCCTCAACCCCGTCGCGATGAGCGCGGAAGGCCTGCCCGAGCCGGAGCTGTCGGGCTTGCTGGCCCGGCTGAGCCGCCGGCTGTACGAGCCGGAGTTCTGCCTTGAACACCAGTGGGAGCCCGGTGATATGCTCATCGCCGACAACCACGCTCTGGTCCACGGCCGCCGCGCCTTCGCCAAGGACTGCCCGCGCCATCTCAGGAGGATCCAGCTGCTATGACCACGCAAACCGCCGCCGAACCCATCTTGTCGCTCAAGGCGCGCACGACCCCGGCCCAATTCGCCGGAGCTCTTCGCGCTCGCGGCCCGATATTCCGCGCCGACGTGGAGGGTTTTTGGGTCGTCACGTCCCATGAGCTCGCTCTCACGGTTCTCAAGGACGAGGCCTTCAGCGCCGATCGATCCGCCTTCTTCGAGGGCAACGCGCGCGCCTCGGGCTGCCCGTTCCACAAAGTCGCGAACTTCTTCGGCGTCGTCAAGAAGATGATGGTCAACAGCGACGCCCCGCATCACACGGCGCGCCGCAAGCTCGCGGCGTTCGGCCTGGCCGACAGCGTCGTCGACGAGTTCCGGCCCGCCGTGGCGCGCGCCGTGGAGGCGTTATTAGCGAAGGTCGCGGGACGCGACCTTCTCGACTTCGTCGCCGACCTCGCCCTGCCGCTGCCCAATACCGTGCTCGCCGACCTCTTCAGCGTGCCGGAGGAGAACCGGGCCGATTTCTACCGCTGGGCCAACGACATGACTCAGTTCTTCGGCGGCGGCTCCGGCGACGTCCGGTTGGCCGCTTCCAACGCCGACGAAGGCGCCGCCAAGCTCGGCGCGTTCCTGCTGCGTCTCGTCGCCGAGCGCCGCGCCAAGCCGCAGCGCGACTTCATCAGCCGGCTCGTCGCCCAGCAAGCCGCGCTCGGCCTCGACGACAGCGAGGTCGTCTCGCAGGCGGCCATGATGCTCGTCGCCGGCACCGTCACGACGACGGACCAGATGGCCAACGACCTGGCCGTCCTGCTCGCTCAGCCCGGCTTGCTGGAGCGCCTGCGCGAGGAGCCCTCGCGGCTGGATGCGGCGATCGAGGAGGCCACGCGGCTGGACCCCTCCGTGAACTTCGTCTTCCGCGCGGCCAAGCGCGACGTCGTCCTCGGCGAGGCGGCGGTGAAGGCCGGAGAGCTGGTCTTCGTGTCGACTCACGCGGCCAACCGCGATCCGCGGGTGTTCGAGAGGCCGGACGAGCTGCGGCTGGATCGGACGGCGAATCCGCACTTGTCATACGGGGCTGGAGCGCACTACTGCTTGGGAGCGAAATTGGGACGAATCCAGCTGAACCTGCTCATCTCGTCGGTGTTGCGGCGCTTCGGAAGCGTCACGCTGTCGGCCGAGCGCCGCAAACATCAAAGCCTGGGCTTCTCGGGCTTCGAGAGCCTGAT
>CAZZGQ010000085.1:8567-11820 GCA_964653765.1 uncultured Elusimicrobia bacterium
CGGCCGAGCGCCGCAAACATCAAAGCCTGGGCTTCTCGGGCTTCGAGAGCCTGATCCTGAACGTGGAGGAAGCGTAATGAAGATCGTCTTCTGCCTGATCCCGGAGCCGGGGCACGTCAATCCGTACATCGGACCGGCGCAGGCCCTCGCCGCCATGGGCCACGGCGTCGTCGTCGCCGCGGCCGGCGATCTGTCCGCGCAGCTGCGGGCGGCCGGTCTGACGTTCCGCGGCGACCTCATCCCGGCGGACGCGCCGCCCCCTCCGCGCGGCAAGGCGCTGGTCGACATGCTCGAGAACCGCGCCGCCTGGCGCGCTATCATCGAGGCGCGCTTCCTCGGACCCGTGCCGGGAGAGGTGGGCCCGCTGCGCGCCTTCCTCGCCCGCGAGGCGCCGGACGGCGTCGTCGTCGATCCGATGTACTACGCCGCCGTCATCGCCGCCCGGCTCGAGTCGATACCGTGGGTCACGATGGCGAGCTGCCTCACGTCGGCGCTCCCCGACGGCATGGACAGCGACGTCCTCCGGGTGATCCGCCAGATCGACAAGCCGCGCGCGGCCCTCTTCCAGAGCTTCGGCTTCCTGCCCGAGTTCCGCGCCATCGACTGCCTCTCGCCGCTGCTCAACGTCACCTTCGCCACGAGAGACCTGGTGGGCGAGCCTCCCGCGGGCGTGTCGCTCGTGGGCGCCTCGCGGCCCCTCGGGCGCCGCGGCGACGAGGTCCCGCTGCGCCCGCTGCCGGACGGCAAGCCCGTCGTGTACGCCTCTTTCGGCAGCCAGATCTTCCACTACCCCGCGGTCTTCGAGAAGATCGAAGAGGCCTGCCGCCCGCTCGGCGCGCACCTCGTGCTGTCGATCGGCGACCTCGCGGACGAGCCGCGTTGGAAGGAGCCGCGGCCGGAGCGCCACGTCTACCGCTACGCGCCGCAGCTGGAGGTCCTTTCCCGCGCCTCCGTCTTCGTCACGCACGGCGGGGCCAACTCGGTCATGGAGGGCATCGGGGCCGCCGTGCCGCTGCTCGTCTCGCCCATGTGCAACGACCAGGAGCACCAGGCCCGCTTCGTCGAGCGCGCGGGGCTGGGCCTCGTGGAGGATCTGCGCGCGGCGAGCGTCGAGACGATCCGCGAGCGCCTGCGCTCGCTGCTCGGCGCGCATCCGGCCCGCGCGGCCGTGAAGAAGGCCTCCGTCGGCTACCGCGAGAACGGCGCGCCTCTGGCCGCCAAGCTCGTCGCCGAGGCCCTCGCCCGGGCGGCCCGGCCCGTCAGCCCAGCAGGCCGATGAGCTGCTCGATGCGATGGATCTCGTAGTCCGGCTTCAGCTCGCGCATCGCGGGCAGGTCGCCGTAGCCGTACGAGACGCAGACCGTGACCGCGCCGCAGGCCTTGCTCGCGGCCATGTCCGGCCACGAGTCGCCCACGAAGGCGGCGCGCGCCGGCTCGACCCCGAAGCGCCGGCACGCCTCGAGGAGAGGCAGGGGATCCGGCTTCTTTTTCAGGAAGGCCTCGGCGCCGAAGACGGCGGCGAAGTGGCGCCGCAGGCCCAGCTTCTCGAGGAGCACGTCGGCGAAGGCTTGGCCCTTGTTGGTGATGACGACCTTGGGCAAGGACGCGTAGTGCGCCAAGGTCTCGCGGACGCCGGGGTAGGGCCGCGTGGAGTCGTCGATGTGCTCCATGTAGCGGCGCGAGAAGTCCCGGACGAGGGCTTCCACGGCCTCCGGCCCGGCGCCCGTGACGTTCTCGAAAAGATAGCGCGAGCCTCGTCCGATCCAGCGCTGCAGCTCCTCGTCGGAGCGGCGCGGAAAGCCCCCGTCGGCCAAGGCGGCGTTGACCTGCGACACGATGTCCGCCTTTGAATCGACAAGCGTGCCGTCCAGATCGAACATCAAGAATTCAGCGCGCATGGAAACAGGTAAAATCCGGGGTCTGACCCCGGATTTTACCTCAATGCAGAGACCCCACGGGCGCGCGGCGTTCGCTTTCATCTTCGTGACGGTGGCGCTGGACATGCTGGCGCTGGGCATCGTCATCCCCGTGCTGCCCAACCTGCTGATCCAGATGAAGGGCGGCGACATGGCCGCGGCGGCGTCGGTGTCCGGCGTCTTCGGGTTCACCTGGGCGGCGATGCAGTTCGTGTTCTCGCCTCTGCTCGGGGCGCTGTCGGACCGCTTCGGGCGCCGGCCGGTCGTGCTGCTGTCGAACGTCGGCCTCGGCCTCGACAGCGTGCTGATGGCCACGGCGCCGACGCTGTCGTGGCTCTTCGCGGGACGCGTGATCTCCGGCATCACGTCGTCGAGCTTTCCGACGGCGGCCGCCTACGTCTCCGACGTCACGCCCGCCGAGCAGCGCGCGGCGCGCTTCGGCCTGCTGGGCGCGGCGTTCGGGCTGGGCTTCGTGATCGGCCCCGCCTTGGGGGGCGTGCTGGGCGGCATCAACCTGCGCCTCCCATTTTGGGTCGCCGCGGGGCTGAGCCTGGCCAACGCGGCTTACGGCTATTTCGTGCTGCCGGAGTCCTTGCCGCCGCAACGGCGCTCGCCGCTCTCCTTCAAGAACGCCAACCCGCTGGGCTCGCTGCGCCTGCTGCGTTCGTATTCCGGCGTCCTGAGCCTGGCCGCCGGCTTTTTCCTCTTCCATCTGGCCCATGAGTCGCTGCCCGCCGTCTTCGTCCTCTACACGGACTTCCGCTACGGCTGGACGCCGACCACGATCGGCCTCGTGCTGGCGGTGGTCGGCGCCTGCTGGACGGCGGTCTCGGCCGGCCTCGTCGGGCCGGCGGTGTCGCGGCTGGGCGAGCGCTCGGCGATGCTGCTCGGCCTGGCGTTCGGCGTCGTCAGCTTCATGGTCTACGGGCTCGCGCCGTCGGGGCGCTCGTTCATGCTCGGCATCCCGCTGCTGTCGCTGTGGTCCATCTCCGAGCCGGCGATGCAGGGCCTGCTCACCCGGCGCGTCGCCGCCTCCGAGCACGGCCAGCTTCAGGGAGCGCTGAGCAGCCTGCGCGGCGTGACGGGGATGATCGGGCCGCTGCTCTTCACGCAGACCTTCGCCGCGGCGGTGGCCGCCAAGGGCGCGGCAAGCTTCATCGGCGCGCCCTACCTGCTCGCGTCCTCGCTCGTGGCCGTCAGCCTGGCGTGGACCTGGCTGGCGACCCGGGAGGCCGGCGCGGCGCTCAGCGCTGAAGCTCGGCCAGCGTCTTCTTGAGCGGCTCTTAATGATCGAGCGGATTGAAGGGCCGGCCGTTGCGGCGCATCTCGTAGTGCAG
>CAZZGQ010000086.1:0-7936 GCA_964653765.1 uncultured Elusimicrobia bacterium
GCCGGCGCCCGCTCCGGCGCGCGCCGGCAAGCCCAGCGCGGCGCAGCGGCGCAGCAGGGCGCGCAGCAGCGCCTTCTCGTCGCAGCCCGAGACATCCAGATAGACGACGCCGGGGCCGGCGTCCTCGACGACGGGCGAGGCGGATTCCGCGGCCTCGAGCAGCGCCTCGCGCGCCGCCGACTCAGCGTGAGCGTCGCGCGCCAGCGCCTGGACGGCGGGCAGCAGCGCGCGCGCTTGCGCGGCCGAGAAGCCGGGCCGGATGCCGGCCGCCCGCGCCGTCGAGGTGGCCGCGGCGATCTTCCCCGAGGACTCCAGGACGACCAGCGGCTCGCGCGCCAGCGCGGGGTCGGCGCGCAGCCGCGCCGCCAAAGGGAACGAGGGGACCAGCAGGCAGGCCACGCGCGCCATGGGTCGAGGTCATCCGGAAAACTACGAGGCCCTCCGGCTGAGCGCTATTGGATTTTGGCGAGGCGCGACGAACGAGCATGCCGGTAGGCATGTGAGTGAGAAGCAACGATGCAAAAATCCAATAACGCTCAGCCTCTCGTCGACAGAATTTTCGAGGCGGGTCAAGGTTCGACGATTTCGTCGTTGCTCGTCGCTTACATACCTACCGGTATGCTCGCTCCTCGCGCCTAGAAATCGTCGAACCTTGACCCGCCGGAGGGCCTCGTAGTTTTCCGGATGACCTCGCATCACCGCTCCCGCACGGGCAGCGCCACGGCGCCGCCTCCGCCGCCCTGGCCGCGCCGGCGCTCGACGATCAGGCGCGCGTCCAAGCCGGCCAGCAGAGGCGTCTGCCCGGGACGATCGGCGCTCCAGACGGCGCGCGCGCGGCCGGCCCGCACCACGACGTCCGCCGCCGTCCCCGTCGTAGCGCGCGGCGCCAGCAGAAGCAGCACGGCGTTCTGCGCCTTGGCCGCGCGCGACAGCCGCAGCCACGCCGCAGGCGGCGCGCCGCTCGCCGGCCGCTCGCCGAGGTCCAAGACGACGAGAGCGAACCCGGCGGCCAGCGCCATCTCCGCGCAGGACAGCGCGTCCTTGAGCCTGCGCGGACGCAGCCAGAGCAGACGCGCCAGCGCCACGCCGGCGGACTCGGCCGTCTGCGGGTCCAGGTGATCGCCGCAGTCGATCAGCGCCGCGGCTTCCCCGGCGGCCGTGGCCGCGGCCAAGGCGGTGAGGGCGATCGAGAGCCGGCCGCTGGAGCGGCTGCCGTGCAGCTCGATCAACGAGCCGCGGTGCAGGCCGCCGCCTTGCAGGGCATCGAGGGCGGCCACGTTGGTGCGCAGGGGATGGCGGCTGCCCGCGGCCTCCGCCTGCCGCCGGCGCTCCAGCAGCTGCGCCGCCGTCGCCAGCTCAAACGCGGAAGACACCGGACACCTTTCCCACGATCGAGAACGCGGCGTCGTCGCGCACCACGATGGGCTTGAAGGCGTCGTTTTCCGGCAGCAGCGTCACCGCCTTGCCCTGCTTGCGAAGCCGCTTGACCGTGGCCTCGCCGTCCAAGAGCGCCACGACGATCTCGCCGTTCTCCGCGTCCGCCTGCGGCTTGACCAGCACCAAGTCGCCGTCGAGGATCGCCGCGTCCTTCATGCTCTGCCCTTTGACGCGCAGCAGGAAGCAGCCTTCCCACCGCGCCAGCGAAGGATCGAGCGTGAGCGCGCCCTCGACGTTCTGCTCGGCCAGGATCGGGCTGCCCGCCGCCACGCGGCCGACGATCGGCACGGCGCGCCCCGCCGCGCGCCCCACGGACCCCAGGGCTCTGGCGCCGCGCCCCTTCTTGAGATACCCTTTGCGCCGCAGCGCCTCCACGTGCTTCTCGACGGCGCGCGTGCCCTCCAGGCCCAGAGCCGCGGCGAGCTCGCGCAACGACGGCGGGTAGCCGCGCTCGTCGACGCTGCGCTCGATCGCCTCGAGAACCTGCTTCTGACGCTCGGTCAACGGGGTAGTAGGCATTTGCCTACCATTATACCGCCCGGCGTCCCAAAGTCAAGTCATGAGAACATGCGGCACAGGGGGCAATGCTCGTCGTAAGGCGTCCCCGAGATCAGCTGCCAAGACCGGCCGGGAGGAAGCGGATGAAGCTTGATGGCCTTACCCTCGCCGTAAGCGCGCAGCGCGGCGTGAGCCTCCTCCCAATCGTCGGCCAAGCTCATCCCCTCCGTGCGTCCCGGCACTTCGACCTCGATGAATAGATCGCCTCGATGATAGGTCAGGGTCAGCCGGCTGTCGCGCGCCCGGCGCGCCTCCAATTGCACGGCCCCAAGATATCTCAGCCGGGCCAGAGCTTTGTCTAGAGCGGGTCCATCCGCTTCCGTCGAAACGAGCTTATCGTCGATATAGAGCTGCATGCAGCCTCCCGGAGGGCATCCTCCGAAAGGGATACGATCGAACTCCCAAAAAAGTTCCCTCTGCTTACCATTCGCTAGGGTCGCGCAGAGGAAGGCCGGACGTTACCATGTCCCGAGGTGCGTCATCGGCCGAGCGCCGGCCGATGGCGAGGCCGATGCCGCAGCGAGCTTCCTGAGCGAGCGTGCCGAGTGGACATGGTAACGTCCGGCCTTCCGTCGAGAGTGGGAACAAATCGAGGGCCTCGAACGTATACGTCTCATGGGATGGCTCTGGGGAGAGAAGAACGGCGGCGGGAGGACTTGGATGATCGTGAGGACGCCCCGCGGCTTCGTCTGGACGCTGGGCCGGCCGGGCCTGCGCGCGGCGCGCGCAGCGCTCGCGCCAAGACCCGCAGATCGTCGGTGAAGCGCTCGAACTCGGCGTGCCGCGTCTCGTCGTCGGGGGCGCGCAGGATCGAGGACGGGTGCACGGTCGCCAGAAACTTGGGGCCGGAACCGGCGCGCTCGAGCACGCGCCCGCGGTCGATCGACACGCGGAACGAGCGGCCCAGCAGAGCCTGAGCCGCCGTCGCTCCCAGGCAGACGATGAACTCGGGATCGACGACGGAGATCTCGGCGTCGAGCCAAGGCTTGCAGGCCGCGATCTCGAGGGCATTGGGCTTCTTGTGGATGCGCCGCTTGCCCGAGGGCTCCCATTTGAAGTGCTTCACGGCGTTGGTGACGTAGATCGACCTTCGGTCGATCCCCGATATTTCGAGCGCCTTGGCGAGCACGCCGCCGGCCGGGCCCACGAACGGCCGGCCGGCCAGGTCCTCGGCGTTGCCGGGCTGCTCGCCCACGAACAGCACGCGCGCTCCCGCCGGGCCCTCGCCGAAGACGGTCTGCGTCCCGCGCTTCCAAAGAGGACAAGCGCGGCAAGCGGCGGCCGCCTCGCGCAGGCTGGCCAAGCTCGGTTGAGGCGGGATGAGAGGGCCGGCCGTCTCGAAGCGTCTGTCCATGACTCCATGATACGGCGGCCGCCGCCGTCGAGGTATCGCGGGCGCAGGACGCTTTATTGAGGGACGTTCGACGAGCGCCTCGACAGGCTCGTGACGCGCCCGACATTTGGCCGAGATCGGATGATTGCTAGGGTCCCTTTAGGCGGAGCGGAGGGGGGAGCCATGAAGAAGAGGGTGGCGCTGGCCGTTCTGGCGGTGGTCTCGGGCTGCCTGGCCCTGGCGGCCTGGAGTCCCAAGAAGGAAGCGTCGCCGCTGCTGCTCAAGCAGAGCGACCTGCAGTGGGGCTGGGGCCCGGATGCCTTCCCGTTGGGCATCCACGCCGCCATCGTCGAAGGCGATCCTGACTTGGCCGAGCCCTTCACGATGCGCCTGAATTTCCCGCCGAAATACCGCATAGAGCCGCATTGGACCACGCGCGAGCAGCGCTTGACGGTGCTCTCGGGCTCGATCTCCTTGGGCCTGGGCGACCGCTTCGACCCGAAGAAACTCGAGCTCTACGGCGAGGGCAGCTATCTCGTGCTGCCCGCGCGCACGCGCTATTTCATGACGTCGCAGCGCGGCAGCGTGCTGGAGCTGCGTTCCCAGGGGCCTTGGGAGGTCAACTACGTCCAGAAAACGGAGGACCCCCGCGAAGAAGACGCTTCGCTATAAATAGCGGTCCAGGGGCAGGGCGATCAGCGAATAAGGATCGATGCGCGCGCCGCGCAGCCGCGCCGCCCAGTGCAGGTGCGGGCCGGTGACGCGGCCGGTGGAGCCCACCAGACCGAGCCGCTGGCGCCGCGACACGCGCTGGCCCTGCTTGACGTCGATGCGCGAGAGGTGGGCGTAGAGCGTGTACAAGCCGAGCCCGTGGTCGATGATGACGGTGTTGCCCGAGTAGAAGAGATACTCGGCGAGCACGACGCGCCCGCCGGCGGGCGCATGCACGGGCTCTCCGGCTTTGGCGCGCAGATCGGCGCCCGTGTGGGGGCTCTTCGGCACGCCGTTGAAGACGCGGCGCTCCCCGAAATGGGCCGAGAGCGCGCCCGGGATCGGCGAGGTGAACGCGCTGCCGAACAGCGGCTTAGGCGTGACCTCGCCGAAGAGCCTCTTGAGCACGCGCGCCTCGCGCTCGGCGCGACGCTCGTCGGCCGCGGGCGGCCTCACGTATTTCTCCTCGACGGTCAGCTTCTCCATCGGGAAGGATTTCGAGGAGACGTAGACCTCGCTCGACCACAGATAGGGCCGCTTCTCCGAGCCCTCGAGGTTCAGGCGCAGGCGTACGGGCCCGGTCGACGCCTCGAGGTCGATGGCCGCCAGCGCCACATACGCGCCGTGCCGGCCCTTCACGAAGTCCAGCCGTTGACCCGCGAGGTCGCCGCGAGGCGGGCGGCGCTGGTCGTGCGCGACGACGAGGACCGCTTCGCCGGGCGCCGTCATGCGGGCCTCGACGTCCACTTGCGGCTGAGGGGCGGCGCGGCCGGCGCACGCCAAGACGGTCAGCAGAGCCTGGAGGAGCACGCCCCACTGTACCCGGCTTGCCGACGGCGCGTCAAGGCACGACGTACTGGGTGAAGCGCACAGGTCCGGAGCCCGCGACGGCGAAGCTCCCGTCGCGCCGTCCGTAGTCGAGGGACTGCACCTCGAACTCGATCGACGAGGAGCCGTTCATGACGAAGGGATCGAAGACGAACACCACGTCCTCGCCCTCGGTCTCGACGCGCTCGGGCTGGGGCGTGACGCGGTCGATGCGCATCAGCTTCGTGTAGCCCTGGTTCACGCGCACGAGCGGAGGCGAGCCCTCCGGCTGGGTCGCCAGCCAAAGGCGCAAGAGAGTCGGCGTGCCGGCATGGCCGAGCACGCTGTATTCGAGCGTCAAGCGACCGTCGGCGGCGCGGGCGGTCTTGTGCGTAAGCGAAGCGGGGTCGATGCGACCCGCGGTCGAAGCGACGGCGACGACAACCAGCAAGAGCCAGCTCGCGCGGCGCGCGGAGCGGGCCTGGAGCGTTTCGATCGTCGGCATGGCGCCTCCCTGCGTCGGATGTGAGCGAGGAGCGGCCGCGATCATTCTAAGGCTAGCGCGGCGCGCAGGCCATCGGCGCGCTTTAACTTTTTCGTAACAGGGTCGTGCGACAATAGTTGCAGGTCGAACCCCTCCGACCCGGCACAACCCCGGTGCCCTCGTGTCCACGGACCCGCGCTGCGCGCGGAAGGAGGACTGCGATGAACGTAGTCGATACGCTGGCTTTGCCCGACGAACAGAGACCTCGTCTCGAGGAAGGATCTACGAGCTCCGTGCTTGGAAACACGGTGGCGGCCTATTTCACGGAGATCGGCAAGATCCCGATGCTGACGCGCCAGCAAGAGGTGACGTTGACCAAGGAGATCCGCGGGCAGGCCGCCGAGCTCAAGAAAGTCGTGTTGAGCTCTCCTGTCGCCCTGACGGCGATCAAGGATTGGGACGAGCTCCTGCAGGCGCACGAGATCGAGCCCGAGGAGCTGATGCCGCGCGGCCGCAAGAGCGCCAACCAGCTCGCGGGCATGCGGCGCCGCGTCAGCACCGTGGCGTCGTTCATCCGCAGGACGGAGAAGAAGATGAAGCCCAGCCCCAAGCGCGATCAGATCATCCTCGATCGCGTCCTCAGCCTGCGGCTCAGCGACCGCAAGGTCTCCCGCCTGACCAACAAGATCCACCTCCTTGCCGATGAGGTGCGCACGCGCGCCTCCGAGGACCGGCGGCCTCTGCCCATGCCGGCCAAGGACTTGCTCGCTTTAGACGAACGCCTCCGCGGCATCGAGGACCGCATCGTCGAGGCGAAGAGACGCCTGGTCCAGGCGAACCTGAGGCTGGTGATCTCCATCGCCAAGAAGCACGCCGGGTCGAACATGGAGCTGCTCGATCTCGTGCAGGAAGGGAGCTTGGGCCTCATCAAGGGCGCCGAGAAGTTCGACGAATCCCGGGGCTTCAAGTTCTCGACGTACGCGACGTGGTGGATCCGCCAGGCGATCAACCGGGCGATCGCCGACAAGGACCGCACGGTGCGCGTTCCCGCGCACATCCGCGAGCGCATGGTGAAGATCGCCCGCACGGGCCAGCGCATGCGCCAGGACCTGGGGCGCGATCCCAGCGTGGCCGAGTACTCCAAGCAGCTGAGGCTGTCGCAGAAGAAGGTCCGGGCCACGCTCGAGGCCATGCAGGATCCCGTCTCCCTCGCCGCCCCGTTCAAGGTGGGCGAGGAGGAAGGCGTGATCGGCGACACGATCGTCGACACGGAGGAGCCGGGGCCCGTCGACGCGCTGCGCAAGATGCTGCGGCGCAGCGCCCTCGAGAAGGCCTTCGCGGGCCTCTCCGAGCGCGAGGTGGAGCTGCTGCGCATGCGCTTCGGCATGATCGACGGCAACGAGAGCACGCTCGAGGAAGTGGGCAAGGCGCTGGGGGTCACGCGCGAGCGCGCTCGCCAGATCGAGCTCAAGGCGATCGAGAAGCTCTCGCGCTCGCCGCACATCCGCGGGCTCCAGGAGAGCGAGCCGGCGGTCGCATAGCCCGCCGGCTCGCCGCCCTGCGGCGACATATCCGCGTAACACCGACGGGCTACACTGCGCTCGTCGCAACCTAAAACCACAGAGGGACTAATTTACGATGAACGTGCTCCTGATCTCCGCCGCCAGCCGTGTCGGTATCGCGCCCGCCGAGGCGTTCGGCGATTCCTGCGCCATGCTGCTTTTCGTGTCCGGAGCGATCTCGCTGCTGATCGCCGCCTACCTGCTCTATAAGGCCCCGCGCGCGCACGCCGTGCGCTTCGACCGCCGTCACTGATCCGTAGCGTCGCGACGTCGCACGACGCTTCTTAAAGAGGCTACAATCCTCCTGTGGCTGCCTACAGGAAGGGTCTGAGCCGCTGGGCGCCGCTCGCCTTGGCGCTGCCCTGGCTGGCGTCCTGCGCCTTGGTGTCCTATCGCCGCTCGCTGGCGCGAGGGGATCAAGCGCTTCACGAAGGGCGCTATGAGGCCGCCCGGCGCCTCTACTCGCAATCCGCCAAGGAAGCGGCCGACGCGCAGGAGCCGCTCGACCAGGCGCGCGCCCGTCATGCCGCGGCGGCCACCGCCCTGCTTTTGGGACGCCTCGCCGAGGCCGAGGCCGATTATAGGGCCGCCCTGGACGCTTTGCAGGCGGCGGGAGCCCCCGCCCAAGAAAAGGCCTCTACCCTCTCGGACTTGGCCAACGTGCTCGCCTTGCAGGGCCGGCCCGACGAGGCGGCGGCCTCCTACCGGCGCGCCGCGGGCGAATACGCGAAAGCGCCCGACGCGGCGCCGCTGGAGCGCTCGCGGACGCTGGCCGAGCTGGGCCAGCTCGAGCTGGCTCAACGCCGGTATCCGGAGGCCGAGCAGGCTTACAGCGAGGCGATCACGCTGCGCGAGCGCGCCCTGGGCGCCGGGCACGGCTCGCTGGCGCCGCTGCTCGAGGACCTGGCGGCGGCTTTGACCGGCCAGCGGAAGCTGCGCGAGGCGGAAGCGGCTCAGCGCCGCGCCCGCGAGCTGCAGGGCAAGTAGCGTGCGCAGCGTGCGGCAACTCCGGCTTCGGACGCAGCTGGCCATCGTGGCCGTCTT
>CAZZGQ010000086.1:8036-11620 GCA_964653765.1 uncultured Elusimicrobia bacterium
CTGGCGGCGGGCGCCGTGATCGGGACGCTGCTCGTCGTGCTCGTCTCCTGGTACGTGATCGGACCTCTGACCCGGCTGGAAGGCTACGCCCGGCGCTGGCAGCTCGGCGACGAGTGGTCGTTGCCCGCCGAGACCGCGGGGCCCGAGATCGAGAGCTTGTTCCTCTGCCTGCGCGACATGTCGCTGCGCCTCAACGAGGAATACGGCAAGGAGCGCGACTTGGCGCAGCTCAAGGGCCAGCTCGTCTCGATGGTCAGCCACGAGTTCAACAACGCTCTCAGCATCATCGGCGGCGCCGCCCTCGTCCTCGAGGACACCGACGGGCAGAAGAACGACAAGCGGCAATCCTACTACGGCATGCTCAAGGCGAACATCTCCGCTCTCGGCTCGGCGGCGCGCAACCTGCTCAACATGGGCCGCCTGGAGTCGGGCCGCTTCGCGTTGACCCCGCGCCGCACGGAGCTCTCGGGCTTGGTGCGGGCCTGCGCGCAGCGCCAGGAGCTCCTGTCCCTGCGCAAGCAGCAGCGCGTGGCGCTCGAGGCGCCGGCCACGCCGTTGGACGTGAAGGCCGATCCCGAGGCGTTGTCGCTGGTGCTCACCAATCTCGTGAGCAACGCCATCAAGTACACTCCCGAGCGCGGCACGATCACGGTGAAGGTGGAGGCGGACCCGCAGGAGCCGGGCCGGGCGCGGGTCACCGTGCGCGATACCGGCATCGGCATCAAGCCCGAGGATCACGAGCGGGTGTTTTCGGGTTACTATAGAACGGAGCAGGGTAAGTCCGCGGCGCCCGGCTTCGGGATCGGCCTGCCTCTGGCCAAGAGGATCCTCGAGGCGCACGACAGCGCGCTGCGTCTGGACAGCGAGCTGGGCAAGGGCGCGGCGTTCTGGTTCTCCCTGCCGCTGTGGACTAACGAGACGGCCGAGGAGGGGAAGACATGAAGCGGATGATCGCAGCGGTCTTGGCGGCGGGGCTCGTCGCCGGAGGGATGTCGTTGGCGGCGGGGGCCGATTCCCCGGGGCCGCGGCCGGGCTCGTTGGGGTTGGGCATCCTGCTCGGCGACCCCACGAGCGGCTCGCTCAAGTATTGGCTGGACGGCCGCCAAGCCGTCGATGCCGGCGTGGGCGTCAGCCAGAACCTCGTGCTGCACGCCGACTACATGTATCACGGCTGGGAGATCACGCCTCAGCCCAGCCGGGGCCGCCTCGCCGCTTACATGTCCGTCGGCGGCCGCCTCGAGTTCGAGGACCAGACCGATTTCGGCATCCGGCTGGTGCCGGGCCTCTCCTATTGGCCCAAGCTGAAGCGTCCCGCCGAGCTCTTCTTCGAGCTGGGGCCGGTCCTGCGCCTGACCAACGGCGTGCGCGGGACGGTAGACGGCGGATTTGGCTTTCGCTTCTACTTTTCCCCCGTATAAACGGCCCAGTCGCGCAAAGCGAGCGGGCCGCTCTGGGGGAAGCGGCCCGCGGTGCGTCGAAAGCTCTACGGTTTAGTAGGAGCCGATGCCGATCTCGTCGACCAGCTCCTGCTCGGGGATCCGGTGATAGGGATCCTCGCCGATCGTGAAGCCGCGGCGCGGCTGCTTGTCGTCGCGGCGGCCGTCGTAGATCTTCTCCAGCTTCTGGCCCAGGCCCCGGCCGTCGTGCCCCTCTCCGGACGCGAGCGTCGTGGGGAGCAGCGGGATGGTCTTCGGCCCGGGCAGCTTCACGCCGGGGTTCACGGTCGGGATGGAGACGGGGGCGGAAGGCAGCTTCGCCGGGCCGAGCGGGTTGTACATCGGCGACGAGGGCAGCGAGATCGACTGGGGATCGATGCGCGTCGGCAGCGTCACGGCCTCGGGGACGATGCGGGTCGGAAGAGAGAGCGGCTGCATCGGCATGGACACCAGCTGCACGTTGGCCTGGGCGGCGCCGCAGGTCATCACGACGAGAATGGGAGCGATGAGGTGAAGCATCTTCATAACGAGGACAGGATACCCTTCCCGGCGTCATCCAACGATGACATCAGTCAAACGACCTACTTGATCCTCATCAATAGGGAGGATGTAACGGACGCGTGAACGCGGCTCGACGGCGCCGTTACAGCGCTTCGGTGTCGAGGAGGAGGGTGACCGGCCCGTCGTTGATCAGGTCGACCTTCATGGAAGCGCCGAAATCGCCGGTCACGACAGGCACGCCGGCGTCGCGCAGCAGCGCGCAGAAGGTCTCGTAGAGCGGCTCGGCGAGCTCGGGCCGCGCGGCGGCGGTGAAGTCGGGGCGGCGGCCGCCTTGGACGGTTCCATAAAGGGTGAACTGCGAGACGACCAGAGCCTGGCCCTTCTCATCGAGGAGGGAGCGGTCGAACTTGCCCTGCGGATTCGAGAAGACGCGCAGCCCGACGATCTTCTCGGCGAGCTTGCGCGCCTGCGCTTCGCCGTCGCCGTGGCCGACGCCGAGCAGGATCGCCAAGCCCGCGCCGATCGAGCGGCGCGGCTGGCCTTCCACGGTCACGCCCGCTTGGGTCACGCGCTGGATGAGGGCTCTCATGCCGAGGTGGTATGATAGCGAATCGATGCCGACCCAGGAGGCTCCTCTGCGCCTGTTCTTCGCCGCGCCTGTGAGCGACGCCGTGCGCGAGGGCGCGCGCGCCGCGATCGCCTCGCTGCGCCGCAGCGGCGCCGACGTCCGCTGGGTCGAGCCGGAGACGCTGCACCTGACGCTGCGGTTCCTGGGCTCGACCCCGCCGGAGAAGGTCCCCGGCCTCGAGCGCGCGCTGGCCGCCGCCGTCTCCGGCAAGAGCGCGTTCGAGGTCTCCTTCGACCGCATCGGAAGCTTCGAGGAGCGCGGCCTGCCGCGAGTGATCTGGGCCGGCGTGAGCTCAGGCGGGGCCGAGCTGGCGGCGTTGGCGGCGGCGTTGAGCGGGGCGCTGGAGGCCGAAGGGCTCGAACCCGAGCGGCGAGAGTTCAAGGCTCATCTGACCTTGGGCCGCCTGCGCTCGCCGCGCGGCGCGTCCTACTTGCGCAAGGCGCTGAGCGAGGCCGAGCCGTTAGACTGGAGCTGCCGGATCGACCGGCTCGTCCTCTATAAGAGCGAGCTGGGGAAGGACGGGGCCAGGCATGACGAGTTGGCTCAAGGCCGCTTGGTCTGATAGATCAGTCCCAGCGCACGGCCGGAGACGGCAGCGACACGCGGCGCGCGGCCAGCGGCTCGGGAGCGGGGATCCGCGGCGCGCCGGAGCATTTCCCGCCCTCATAGCGCGTCGAGTAGCAGGCGCGAGAGAAGGTGAAGGGCAGGATCGGGCCGCTGTCGATCATGGGCCCGGCGACGGTGCCGTCCGCCGTGCGCACCGTGGTCAGGGTGACCAGCTGGACCATGTCCACGCCGGGCAGCACGCGGGCGCGGACGTCGGCGAACGTGGTCGGATCGCCGATGAAGGCGGAGAGGAAGGCCTCGAACGCCGGGTGACGCTTGTCGATCACGCCGAAGCCCAGGCCGTTGTAGTCGGCGAGGAAGGCGGCCAGCGTGCCGTAGCTGCGGTGACCGGCCTTCTCCCACTTCTTCGTGAAGGCCGTCTCCTCGTCGTTGGGGTTGTAGTCGCCCAGCTG
>CAZZGQ010000087.1:0-11494 GCA_964653765.1 uncultured Elusimicrobia bacterium
TGCCCCGAGAGGGAATCGAACCCCCATCTTCTCCTTAGGACGGAGTAGCTCTATCCATTGAGCTATCGGGGCGAATTGTCCTTATTTTACAAAGATCGCGTCGGTTGCGATAGCGATGCGAGCCCGAATCCAAGCAATTAAAGTGCGTCAAAAGCGAGTAGAGCCAATGCAACTTTATAACAAAGTGGCTTGGGAGCCAATGAGCTACGCGGGCCAATCAAAGGTCTGGACACCAACGGGCGATCAGACAGCGCGTGAGCTGCTCGCCTCGAAGTGAGAGCGCGTCGATCCAGTGCTGGTCCATCGGAGCGAAATCAGTCGGATAGTCGATGATCGCCTCGCGAGGGACCAGATCCGCGGGAGGATTCGGGAGTCGCGCATCCTGCTGACCAAGGAACGGCAGCACAAAGCTCTGGATGCGTCCGGCTTCCAACTGCGAGTGCAGCTTCGCTCGGCTCGCGTCGGTGGTCTTGCGGTAGATTGCCTCGAAAGCCCGCGCCATGCGTCCGGGCCACCAGTACGGCAACGCTCCGTCGCTAAACTGGCCGGCGCCTGCATCGCAGGCGATCACGTGGGGCAAATCGAACACGTTGTATGACAGGTCGGCAGGGCGATCCGGGTCGAAGCACGAAACGCCGAGGTTCTCGTACACGCCCCCGTCGGTAAGAATCACGCGCGATTCGGTGACCTCGCCCGTTCTCGAAATGAAACGGACGTTTCGATCAAGCGCGGGAAGAAAGACCGGATAGGCAGCCGACGCGGCGACAATCTCCGCCACTCGGAAGGTGTTGCTCGCCGTTCGGCCGTAGCGCCAACAGCCGCTTTCGCGACTGCCGAATCTGAACACCGTTCCAGTCCGGAGCTCACAGGCGTTGATTACGATGTCGACGTGGCGTCTGGGAGACTCGGCGAGGGTCAATCCATGAAAGAGGCCCTGATCGAGCGCGTCGGCAAACGCCTCGGTCCGACTCGTCCAACGTCGAAGCGCGGGGCGAATTCCCGATATTCGCTTCCGAGTTTCGACTCTCGCGCCTAAGAACGACGCCGCGACAGAAAGCGCCGTTCGCGCAAAGCCAGTGACAGCGGCGAGGGCGCCTGAACTAGCCGCTGTCGCCACGCCGGCGGCGAGCTGCCGAGGCGCGAGCCACGCGCACAGGCCTGGCCGATGAAGGCCTTTTCGCAACAGAGCCTGGACCTCGGCGTCAAAGTCCTCGAAGGAGCCCTCGCGATAAGCATAAAGCGCCCCGATTATGGCCCCACCCGAAACGACCGAGAGCGCTCGGATGCGCTTGAGAAGGCGGAGGTCGTGCAGCGCTCGAAAGCAACCGAGGTGAAAAGCTATCGCGCGCGAGCCGCCGCCCGAAAGAGCGATCCCGACGTCGCGTCCGTCACTGTCAGGCGGGAGCACGGGCCGTTTCGAAGCGGGACCGGTCGAACATCATGGCGGTGTACTGCGGATTGCGGTTGAGATCACCGCCGATGATGATCAGAAGCGAGCGCGGCGCGCGAAAATCCGGAGAGCACACGATGTCATGCATTCCCGACAGATCAATGTCGCTTGGACGCGCGGCCATCCCCGGATGCGTGTGCCAGGTACCTACGAAGGCGACGCTGCCGCGGCTACGGTCTTTCAGCTCCAGGTTCATTTGGTCCGTGCCCTTCGTGCCGCATACGAACCCGCTTGCGGACGCGGTGCTGTCCGGCGGTGGTCCGGAGGCGTCCGAGACCCAAATGACCCGCGCCGCGTCGTCGATCTCGCCGAAGAGAAGGCCTCCCGTCTCTACCTGGCGTCCTCGGACACGAGCGCCGCGGTTGATCCAGGCGCGGAGCTCGCGTTGAGCGGACGGGTGGATGCGTACCTCGTAGTCCCCCTCGGCTGTCCGGAGCGTTTGGTCGTTCTGCCATGTGAACCGCTTGATAGGTAAGCTCGCATGGCGCCCGGGCGCAGTAACGAAGAAGGCGCCAGCGGGCTCTCCCGCGGCCACGGCCGCAATTGCAAGATTCAGGAGACTCGTCGCCATCAACATCGCATCGGCCGCAGAGGCTACAAATGTCGGGCTTGAGCAGCCCGGCTCGGGCTGGAAGATGTCCCGCGGTTTCGTCGGCCAAAACTCGTTCGCGATCGGCTTTAGCATCGGATCGCTGCAGACGGCGACCTTCGCCTTGCGGTAGGCATCTGCGACGGCGCCGCTCCAGCTCCCCGCGCAGAACACTCCCATCCCCATCGAGGCATCATGCCCGATGACCGTGGAGAAGATGGGCGCCTTTCCGCCAGCCGTTCGTCGAGATTCCAGTTTCTTTGCAACCGCTTCGGAAGCGGACGCGTCGATGACCAAATCAGCGCCCTCGGTCCAATCTTCAGTATCGAGAAAATCGATCAGGTTCGCTTGGCTTGTGTGGACTTCCAATCCCGGCCGCAGCTTCTTAAGCCGGTCGCTCAAGGCGAGCGTCTTGAACCTGCCTACATCGGTGTCGACGAAGTTCTGTCGTACGAGAAGGCCGGGCGTCACGGTGCCGTTGTCCCGCAAGATCAGCTTGCTCGCGCCGGCACGGGCGATAGCCTCGGCGATGAACCCACCGAGTGCTCCGCAGCCCCAGATCGAGATGGTCTTTCCCCTCACCCATGAAAGCGGCGAGTCCCGGTCTCGTCTGGCGACGACCTCAGGCCTCTGCTCAGCCACGCGGCACCAAGTGATGTCCGCCAGCTTGAGGCAGTCCCGCACGAGCTGCATGGCCCGAGCGCCGATCTCCTGCAGTTTTGGATCGGGATCGAGTTCGCATAGGCTCAGCCGCAAGGCTTTGATCGACAGTTCGTCTACCTTCCATACGACCAAGTGGTGTTTCAGGTCGCTCACGCCCTTGATGCCGCGGCCTGGCGCCCCGACGGCGATGTAGAGCGGCGTCTTTTCGTCGTTGAACAGCAGAGCGAACCGCAAGAGATTAATGAAACGTTGCTCGGGCACGCCAGCGGCGACGATATGTCGAAGCAGCTCCTCGGCCTTGCCCGGATACTCGAAAGGCAGGGCGGCCGGCAAGAAAACGGCCGCGGCTACCGGTCCCTTGGGCGGGCCGTCGCCGGCCTTCACCCAGTCCAGCAGGTCCACCCGGCGTTCGAGAATTTCAAGACGGACCGTGCCTATCCAGTGTCGGGGCTCAACGGCAGGGGCGTCCATCCTGATCACGGCGAGCGGCGCGTCGGAGCCGGCGTAGGCGACTGGAGGATGGATGGGCGCCCCGGTCTCGTCCAGCTCGTTCTTCGCGCCGCGCTTGAGCCAGACGTCGAGCCTGCTCATTAATCCGAACATGCCGTCGCTCGGATTCCATTCGACGTCCGTG
Organism: uncultured Elusimicrobia bacterium; assembly: GCA_964653765.1. GTDB lineage: Bacteria > Elusimicrobiota > Elusimicrobia > UBA1565 > UBA9628 > JAGWUP01. The sequence goes on from CAZZGQ010000087.1 coordinate 3,337, forward strand.
GCTTGGTACAGGCAGAGGTGGCGTTTCCACTGGACGTGAGCGAATCCAGCGAAGCGCTCGTGGGGCACGTTCACAGACGGCACCTTGAAAGGAAATCCGGGTGGGACCGAGAGCAGGAACCGCTCGCGCTCTTGAAGCGGAAGGCCGCCCTCGAGGCGCTCGGTGAGCAGCGATTTGCAGGATACCGACACGTCGACGATCAGGTCGCCGCCGTCCTTTGCCGGCTTCTCGATGGAGACGACTTCGAGCTGCCAGCCGATCGACTCAGAGGCCCTCGCTATCGCATTGAGCTGGTCGAGAGCTTGCTGTTGCCCTGGCGTCAAGCGCCGAAGCCCACCTTAGTCGTCGGGGGCTCGCTAGTGCCTCGCGCCAGCCGCACGGCGTCGCCGAGGCCGGCGCGCGACTGGCTAGCCGACTTGCCATCGCGGATCTCCGGACCGTTTGTGCCCAGCACAAACACGATAGGGCTCGGGTCCTTCGCGCTCGGGTATTCTTGCGTGCAGAGGAACCCTTCGCTGCCGAGTTCCTCGTAACGGTTCTTGGCGATCGTGTGTGGCGGGCAGTCTCCGGATTCACAGCGGCCAGGAACGGGCAGCGAGCTGGACACAATGTAGGCCGTGGTGCTCTTCGCCTTCTTGATGAGATCCAGGACGTCCTGCCGCAGCTTCTCATCAGACTCGGGCGTGTCGCGCCAGTACATGACCGACTTCGAGCAATGGTGAGGGGCCAGAAAAATATTCCACGCCAGGTCCGCCGCGTCGCTACGGGTGAAGATCTTCTTGACGATGGGATAGGAGAGGTCGCCAAGCAGCATGGCGCGCGCCTCGTGCTTGCCGTCGAAGAGCGACACCTGCATCCCGACGCTGCAGTCGTTGCGCTCGCCGTCGGCGTCGTCCTTGAAGGGGGCATGGACGAATGCCTTGAAGGTGCCGGCCAGCTCCTTGCCGTCGAGCTCGGTAATGTTGTGGCCCGGTATGGTCAGCCGCTCTCGCGGAAAGCCCGTGAAGTCATCGTCGTTGAGAATGGTGTCGTACCCGATGACGCGGATGCGGTCGAGCGACGGGGTATCGGCGCCGTTCTTGATCGTCTTGTCCCGTCGGCGGATCGCCTCTTTGCGGAAGGCCTGAGCGTCGGGACAGAGCTCGTCCTTGTACTCGCCGAATACCCGGGGCGAGAACCAGAGCTCGCCGATGTCAACTCGTTTGAGCAGGTCCTCGAAGCCGCAGCAGTGATCCTTGTCGGGGTGCGTCAGGACGAACGTGGCGAGATAGGGACGGCCGTTTCTCTTGGGCAGCGACTCGACGAGCTTGTCGACGATCGGCCAGCGCTTGTCGTCCTCGTCCTCGGAGCAGCCGAGATGGTTGATGTCCACTTGCAGTACCGTCTCGGCGTCGACGGAGATCGTCGTGCTGTCGCCGTTGCCGACAGGCCAAAAGGTGAAGCCGCTCGCCGGAAGTTTGAATGCCATGATCTTACCCTCCTTAATAATCCTGCATTGTCATGCTTGCGGGAAGACTCGCGTGGCACCGAGGAGAACGCGTCGTGGCTCGCTTACGGGCGCAGCGGCGTGTGACTGCAGTGTAGCGAAAATCTGCTCGTGGCGAGCCAGTCTAGCAAATCCTGGCAGTCGCGACAATCGAGTGCTAATTACGGCCGATGCCGGCAGCCTACTGCCACAGCGCCAGGTACTCGTCGGGCCCCAGCACTTCCTCCGGTATGCGTCGGCCAGCGCCAAGCACATCGTTCGCGTGGCTCTGGACCTCTGCCGGCAAGAAAGAAAGAAGGCGATTGGTATCCTTGCGGCTTCCTGACCTATCTATCCAGCCTAACGGGGCGCCGAATCGTGCAGCGCTGGCAATCATAGCGGCGTGAATTCCTTTGGCCGCCCGAACCTCTCCTAGGCCGGCACGATGAGCTTCACTGCGTGCGGCGTTTGCGATATGCAACCCTTCGCGGTCAAGGTCTCCGACATATTCGATCGTCTTGAATCGCTTCGGCGTGTCGACAAGCGAGCGAATGGATGAAACAATGCTCCTTCCTCCGCCGAAACCGATCCAGCCGTAAGGGCAGCGGTTCAATCGCGACAAAACTCTCCGCGCGACGGCGAATGAGCCCGCGTTCTCGAAGATGATGATGGAGGGCTCACCATTTATCTCGTCGCAGGCCAAGGGCGGCACATCCTCCACGCAGCCGAGGTCCACCAGAGAAAGCCGGCCGGGGCCGAACAGCTCGCTCTTAGCCAGGATGCCGAGCCGCTTCTCGTCGCCGGTCAATTGAAGCGACCGATATTTCAAAGGCACAGAATGGCCGAACGCTCCAGCGACGAAGCCTTCGTGGACCCGAATCAAGAACGCCTCCTGTCCTGGCCGAAGGCGAGACATGTCGGCCACCCAGCTCAATCGTGGGTGCCATGGAAACGAGGTCCACTGCCGCCGGGCCGTCACCTTCGACCTCGTGAGTTCGATGAACAGCGGCAACTCCACGCCTAGGTGCCGATCCCAGTTTTTCCCCCCTTTGGCAGGGAGGCGGATGACGCCTGAGCACACTAACTGCTCGAGAGCCGCTTTCAGCCACTGACGCTCGTCGGTCCCGGAAGGGCGACCTGGAAAAGTCGCGCCGAAGGCCTCCCAAACGGCTTTGTACTCAAGTCGCTTGCGGCAGGAAGCTTCCAGGCTTCTTCGGAAATTTTCTAGACGGCTGGCGTCGATTTCAAGCGCCATCTTGAGCGGGCTCTTCCAGTCGCGCGATGCGGACGGCCTCGATGAGGTTCACCGGGCGGTCATCGATCTCTACGACATTGTGCCCGGTTCGAGGGTTATAGCGCTGATTGCGAAGGCGAATGATGTTCGGCAACATCCGAAGCGCCTCGTAGTCGTTGACGCCGGTGGTATAGATGAGCTGCACCCGCATGGCTTGGGCCACGGCTCGCTGAAGCTCGAGGAAGTTCGTCGCCGACGAGCGTCCGATTGGATTATCCAGGATAAGAACGTTGGAAGTTCGCCGGGTCCCCCTTTGCCGGGCACGCAGTTGAGCGAGGCTGCAGAACAGCAGGATCGCGCACGTAAGAGACTCTCCGCCGCTGAAGCGGCCCATCTCCGTGATATCGACGTAGGCTCCTCTGAGGTCTGGATGAAGCGCTTTGGCCCTGACGGGACCGGCGAGCTTGCGGACGGCTTGCTGCACCAAAGTGATGCCGTCGGGCAGCGACGGGGCGTCGATCCACAGATCGACGAGCTCGGCCATCTTGGCGCGACGCAGAGCACCGTCTTCGGGCTCCTTGAAGTCGATCTTGAGGAACTGGGAGCCGCCCACTCCGCGGAAATTATCGGGTAGTTTCGATTGCCGCGACGCCGCCTTCACGATTTCGAGTCCCTTTTCAGCTTCGGCGAGCGTGTTGCTGATGATCAGCTCACGGTTCTTCCCCGACGACTCGAGTTGTGCTGCCAGGACCGACAGACGATCGGCCACGACCTGCTCGAGCTGGCCGAGATGCGCCTCGTTGGCCGGATCATCGATCTTATCAACAAGAGCCTTCGTTTCGCGAGGCGCCTTCTCGAAGCGAGCCTCGCCGGCCCAAAGCCGGAGCTTCCGAGCCAACGCCTCGCGTTCCTCGGCGAGTCTGCCAAGCGCTGCGCGAACCTCGCGAAGCTCTTGGTTCAGGCGCTCCTTTCGCTCCTGAGCCTCGGCTTCCTCGATCTCGAACTCGGCGATGGCGGTGTCAGATCCGAGAATATCGGCAAAGTCCGCAGTAAGCGAATCCAGCGTCCGATTAATTCCACGCAGACTCTCGGCGCGCCGACTGCGATCGTCGGCCTCACCTTTTGTCTGGGTGGCCTTCTGAGTGCAATGCTGGGACTTGTCTCGTCGCTCCACGGCTTGAGCGTCTTTCTGGTCGGCCAGAGTATTCAAAGCGTCGGGATCTTTGGGCGTCGGCTTCGGGGTCCAGTCGTCCGGGACCTGCAAGCCTTTGCAAAGGGCGTCGATTTTCTCAAGGCTTCTCTCCTGCTCGCGCAGCCTCGTGATATCGGTGCTCAGCAATCCGCGGTTCGAGGCGCACTCAGAGATCGCCTCTTTCATCTTTTGCTCAGCTTCTGCTTCGTTCTCGAGGTCTTCGAGGGCGCGCGCGACCTTTTCTTCCGTCAGGCCGCTTTTCGCCAACAGGGGTCGCAGGCGGCCATTCCAATCCTGCGCATCCTTCTTGAATTTGTCGATGAGGAAGAGCAGGGAATCCGCGCCGATCTTCTTCTCGTAGTGGCTCGACGCCAGTTTATACGTCGTCGCAAGACCCTCTACGTCACCCTCCGATGCGCGAACCTCCTCTCCCTCGATATACCGGACATCCCTGAGCCGGGATTCCACGCGCTCGGCCTCGAGACGGCTGGCCATGGCTTGGTCAGAAAGATGGGCGGCTAGACGCTGAGCCTGCTCGATCTCGTGCGTCAGCGCGCGGCGCTTCCTGTCCAGCTCCGAGACGAGGCGCTCCTGCTCGGCCGCTTCGGCCTCCCATTTCTCGATGGAGTTGCCGAAATTGCGACCGAACGCCTCGAGCTGCTGCAGGCTCACAGAGAGGCCATAACGCTGATCCGATAGCGTTCGGCTCTTGCTTCGGCAGGCCTCGATCTGTGATTCCACTTGCGCGAACTTTTCCTGGGCCTCTTCGACCGCCCGTGCCGCGAGCGCGGCGGCGTCACGAAGGATCTCACACTCCTTCCGGTGTTGTGCGAACCAGCCCTTCGCGTAAAGCTTACGGAAGGCGGAAAGCTCCTCGAGGATCGCCTGTAACGCGAGCCTTCGATTTCTGAGTTTCTTTCGCTCCTCTAACAGAGCTTCGAGGCGAGCTCGGCGCAGCTTCTCTTCTCTGGAGCCAGCTTCTCGATTGAAATGCGCCTCGCCGGCGGGCCCGATGACGGTTCCTTTCACCTGCTCGCTCTTGAACGCGCCGGCAGCCGCGATAAGCACCGGCGCCTCGAGGTCGAGCTGAGCCGATTTGGCGGCGCGTACGGCGTCCTCGAATTTGGCATCCTGGATGATGATGCCGGCTGCCAAATGCGGATGGCGCTCTACCGCAAGGCGCCTCTCGTTGGGCGGTACGTTGCTTTCGATGTACTCCCAGCCCGCCCAAGCCGCCTTGACCTGGTTGCGGATGGCCTGCAGCACCTTCTGAACGTCGGGCGTCGGTGGCAGCAGCGAGCGTTCTTCGAGGTAACGGACGGCTCGCTCATCGTGAGCTTCTCGTACTTTGATCTCAACGTGCTCATCGTCGAGCCGCGAGATGGCGGAGCGAATTCCAGCCAGAACAGCATCTTCCAGTACGTCGAGATCGGGGGCGTCGACTTCTAACAGGTGGGCCAGCTTCGGCTTGGCTTCGAGGGCCGCCTTTGCCTTTTGCGCTTCTGCGAGCTCGCGCAAAGCCTGCAACTCTTGCTCCTTCTTGCGCGTCTGCTCGGTCTGCGCTTGCTGGAGCGCATCTCGCAGCGATGAGCGCTCTTGCGAGAGCTCCGCTTCGTGCTGCCGCAGCTCGGCGATGGCTGTCTCCGCTTCGTTAACGGCTTGCTTGGTGCGCTCCTGCGCCGCGGCCGGAGTCTCGCCTTTCTGAAGCGAGCCGCGCTCCTCGAGGACCTTACGCTCTCGCTCGGCGGCCTTCAGGTTGGCTCGGGCGCCTTCGGCCTTCGTCTTGGCGGTCGAGAGGCCGGCTTGGCAACTCATCGCGTCATTGGTGAGGTGCTTGGCCTTTTGCGCGGACTCCTCTTTGGCTTTGTGATGCGCTTCTTCGGCCGCGCGATGCTTCTTGAGATCATGCTTCAGGGCCGCGGCGAATCGCTTCCCTAGGATCTTGAGCTCCTTGAGCAGCGGCGCGTGTTCTGCTTTCAACTTCTCGAGTTGCTCAGTGTGCGCTTTGAGGTCCCGCTCGGCGTGGCGGCGCTCGCGGAGCGGAACGGCCGCCTCCCAGACCTTCCATTCAGTCTCGAATTTCTTCGTAAGCCGGTCATGCAGCTCCTTTTCGCGCTGAAGCTCATCGCGGCGTATCTGAAGGGCCAAGCGGCGATAAGCCGCCGCTTCTTGCTGCAGCGTGGTGCCCGCGAGCGCGAGATCGATCGCTTCTTGTTCGAGCCGGCGCCGCTCCTCATCCAGGGCCGCCGCTTCGGTTTCCAGTCCCCTCGACGCCTTGACCGACCATTTCTGCAGTCCCCGCAGATCACGGCCGCATTGTGCGGTCTTGCCGAGGATAGCGGCCTTGCGGGTCGCCAGGTCGCGAAACGGGCCGACTTGCTGCCGCAGGCCCAACAACAGCTCATGCTCAGGAAGCTGAACGTTCTTTCGCTGGTGGAGTTGCTCGCAGAAGGTCGCGATCGTCTCACGCAGCTTCTCGCTGAAGCGTCGATCGACGACGAGCCCCAGCAAGAAGTCTATGAACTTGTCCGTATCCCTAAATCGAAAAAGCTCGTCGGCGTTTCCTTCCCGCTCGTTCATCTTGAGCTGATAGTTGAACAACTCCGGATCGAGCCCGGCCTTCTCAAGCCATTCCTGCCAATCGCTCTGGTTCTCGAAGGAGACGGCCTGGAGGTGCGGTTGCTGCACGCGCAGCGCCGCCCATTCTTGCTTGAAAGCGTTCAACGCTCGTCGGCCCACGCGCTTGCCGTCCTTCTCAGCGTAGATCGGCAAGCCTTCAAGCGTGGAAGCGGGCGCGGCCGGCTCGGCGAAGCATCCGAAGTAGAACCGACGCAGGTCGCCATCATCCTGACCGGACGCCTCCTTCCGTTCGTAGAAGACGCCGGTAACCAAACAGCGGCGCTCTTTCGAGAGCCCCGCGTCGAGTTCCCACTCGCAGGCGGTCACCGATCGATCCTTCTTGTAGATATAGTGCTCGAGCCTGCGCACTTTTGAGTCCGCCCGGGTGCCGAGGAACTGGCGGCTGTCGGGTCGCAATATCGCGAAGAAGAGGTTGAGGATTGATGACTTGCCGCCGCCGTTTCGCAGCCAAAGCGTGGAATCGGTTGGCTTACCGTCCGCGCCGCGTAGATCGAGGATCATGTCCTCGAAACGAGCGCTCTCATAGCCGACGGAAACGAATCGAAGGCGGTTCAGGAAGGGCATAGGACGCTCTGGATGTGCTCGTAGAGTTGAGACGCCGCCAGTTCTTGCACCAGCACCTGGTAACGCCAAGTGGGCTGGAATCTCTGTTCCCCTTCAAACACCTTCTCCAGGAAGCAGCCTTGGGCGACGAGTTGCTCGAGGTTGGCTTGGATGATGCGTCGCGTACTCAGCGGCGCTTGTCGGCCATCGTTGGTTTCCTTGACCGGCCGATACTTTTGGTAGACGCGCCAGGCTTCGTAGAGGCCTGTCGCCTCGGGATCGGGCTTGCCTTTAGTCGCCTCCTCGAAGCGCAGGGAGAGCGAACGCAACTGTTCCTCCACCTCCGCCACTGTGATCGGCGGACGGGTGAGGGTATCCGATGCTTCGAGGTCCTCGGCCCGCGGAAACACGGTGGCTGCGACTCCGACCTGAACGAGGCCGTTAAGGAGGCGTTCGTCGGAGTTCTGAAACGCCCGCCCACGGAAGCTGGTCGGGGCCATCAAAAACGGCGATTCGCCATCGGGTGCCAGCACGAACCCTCGGCCGCTGGCCGCGAGCACGCTTAGCCCGAGTCCTGCGACCGTCTCGCGCACCAGAGCGCGAAAGACGAGGTCGCTCTCAAAGCGGCCGATGAGCTGCTGATATTCTTGCTCATGCGCCGGTTGGGCGCGAACGGTCAGGCCCCAGCGGATGAGACGGCCGGCCAGGTATGCGTCCTTGTTGATGTCTTCGCTCATGGTCACTTCCCGATAGGTTGAAGATAGAGGTCATCGCCCGTGTATCCGGAGACCGCAAAGGTGCCACTGCCATGTCGTTCCACGTGCAGCGGCGCGGTCGTCTCGTCTTCCGGGGCGAAATGGTGCAAGCTCAAAAGAACGAGCAAATCCTTTAGCTCCTGCGGCAGACGGCTTTCCTCGAGCCGCCGCAGGAGCGCCGAAAGGGTGATCGGGCCGTCCAGTTCTGCGATGATGCGATGCGCCCCGGCTCTGAGCTCGGGCGAAAAGCGCTGAAGCACCGCTTCGAGCTCGGTTATTGATACGCGCCTAAGTAATGTCCTATTCTGTGGGCATGAGACCATTCGGCA
>CAZZGQ010000088.1:0-2525 GCA_964653765.1 uncultured Elusimicrobia bacterium
CCCTGCGGCGTCATGGACACGAAGCGCCCCGCTTCCTTGCTGGGCAGCGCCACGAAGGTGCGGCGGCCGGCCAGAGGCAGGTTCTCGACGTCGCTGTCGTCGCCGAACAGCGCGGCGTTGGCGGGATCGCGCTTGGCGTAGTGGAGCTCGCCGATCCAATAGATGATCTTGTCGACGCGGCGCCCGAGGTAGAAGGGCAGCCCCTGCGGGTAGACGTCGTAGGCCCAGACGGCGTCCTGGGGCCGCGCCCGCGCGGCCACGGCTTGAGCCAGGGGCTTGCAGCTCAGCAAGCTCTCCGCCCGGCTCATGCAGACCAAGGAGCAGGCGCCGATCAGGAGCCCTCCCAAGGAGAGCGCGAGCAGGCGCTCGCGCGCGCCCTTCAGCAGGCCCGCCGCGACGAGGCCGGCGCCCAGGGCGGCGGCTCCGGCCGGCGCCCAGGGCAGCGCTTCGGGCGGGAGCTGGCCGACGAAGGGCGCCGCCGCGCCCGCCGCCAGCAAAAGCGCGCCCAAGCTCCACGAGAGGCGGCGGCTCCAGCGCGGCAGCTCCCGGTCCGCGGCGCGTCCGGCCAACAGAGCGAGATGGGGGACGACAGGCAGGATGTAGGTGGCCAGCTTCGAATGCGAGACCGAGAAGAAGACCAGCACGACCATGACCCAAAGCGCCAGCGCGAGATCGGCCGGAGCTTCGCGCCAGGCGCGCGGCCGGCGCGCCAGGGCGGCCAAGGCCGCCGGCGTCCAAGGCAGCATGCCCGCCGGCAGCACCAGCAGGAAGAAATACCAGCCGCTGTCGCGGTTGTACTTCGTGGTCAGGAAGCGCTGGAAGTGCTGCTCGACGAAGAAGAAGTGCAGGAACCCCGGGTGGCGGCGCTCCATCAGGACGAACCACGGCAGCGCGACGGCGGCGAAGAGGGCCAAGCCGAGCGGACTGATCAGGCCGAGAAAGCGGCGGCGCCAGGCCGGGATCAGCGCCCACACCCAGAATAGCCAGCCCGCCGGCAGCACCAGGGCGACGAGCCCTTTGCTCAAGAACGCCAGCGCCGCCGCCGCCCACGCCGCCGGAGCGGCCCAGCGCGCGTCTTGCGGCCGGACCAGGCAGCGCAGCAGCAGCGCCGTCTCGGCGAGCAGCGTCACCGCGAGCAGCAGATCCAGCGTGATGTAGTGCGACAGGAAGAAGTACAAGCCCGCGCTGCCGAGAGCGGCCGCGCCGAGGAGGCCCGAACGCTCGTCGTACAGCCACGCGCCGAGCCAGAACGTCAGCAGCAGGCCGGCCGCCGACAGCAGCGCCAGGGGCAGGCGCGCCGTGGCCTCGCTGACGCCGAAGACCTCGTAGGAGCTCGCGGCGAGCCAATACCAAAGGGGCGGCTTCTCCACGTAGTCGACGTAATCGAGCTTCGGCGTGGCCCAGTCGCCGGTCTCGGCCATCTCGCGCGGGATCTCGGCGTAGCGCGCGTCGTCGACCTCGACTAGGGCGTGGCCCAGGCCCCAGAATGGGGCGCTCAAGGTGAGCAGCAGCAGCGCCAGAGCCCAGCGAGGGAGCTTCGCCCGGTTCATGACACCTTCAAGAGCACCTTGCCGAATTGCCGGCCCGCCGCCAGATGCTCCTGGGCTTGGCGAGCCTGAGCCAGCGGGAACACGCGGTCGACGACCGGCTTGAGCCGGCCGTCGCCGGCGAGACGCGCGACTTCCCGCATCTCAGCCAGAGTCCCCATCGTCGAGCCGAGGATCTGGTACTGCCGAGCGAAGACGTAGCGCAGGTCCAGCGCGACGTCGTAGCCCGTCGTGGCGCCGCAGGTCACCAGCCGGCCGCCGTGACGCAGGCTCTTGAGGGACGCCTCGAAGGTGGCCTTGCCCACGTGCTCGAAGACGATGTCGGCCATGCGGCCGCCGGTCAGCGCGCGCACGCGCTTGGCGAGGTCCTCTTTCGGCAGCAGGATCGTCTCATCGGCGCCGAGCTCCCGGATGCGCGCCAGCTTGTCCTGGGACGTCGAAGCGGCGATGACCTTGGCGCCCGCGAGCTTGGCGATCTGGACCGCCGCCACGCCGACGCCGCTGCCCGCGCCCAGGACGACGGCCCATTGATCGGGCCCGCAGCGGCCCAGCGTCATCAGCATGTGCCAGGACGTCAGGAAGGTCAGCGGGAAGGCCGCGGCCTGCTCGAAGCCGAGGGACGCGGGCAGGGGCAGCAGGTACGTCTCGGGCACGCGCAGCAGCTCCGCGTAGCCGCCGGGCCCCGCGTTCTCGCCGATCACGCCGAAGAACGCGCAGAGGTTGTCCTCCCCCCTCAGGCAGCGGTCGCACGAACGGCAGGAGCGGCCCGGCGCGACGATGACGCGATCGCCGGGCTTGAAGGCCGTCACGCCCGGGCCGACCTCGGCCACCTCGCCCGAGACGTCCGAGCCCAGCACGTGCGGCAGAGGGATCTTGAACGCGGGAATGCCGTTGCGCACCCAGAGATCGAGGTGGTTCAAGGCGCAGTAGCGCACGCGCACCACGGCCTCGCCGGGCCCCGGCTTGGGATCGGGCAGC
>CAZZGQ010000088.1:2625-8654 GCA_964653765.1 uncultured Elusimicrobia bacterium
TTACTTGAGGAACTTGCGGAAGGTGGAGTTGAGCATGGAGATCATCTCCTCCTTCTCTTGCAGCCGCTTGAGGAGGTCGGCGCGCTCCTTGTCCCAGGAACCGATGCGGGCGGCGGCGGCGTCGCGCTCTTGGAGGGCGCGCGCCAGATGATCGGAGAGGGTGGCCATCTGCCCGCGGAGCTCGGCCGCGGCGGCGGCTTCGCGGGTCTTGGCGTCGATCTCGGCGGCGAGCTTGGCCTGGAGCTCGTCGAGGCCGGCGGTCCAGCTTTGGGCGCGCGCGCGGCCCTTGTCGGCCTCGTTCACCAGCGCCTTGGCGAGCTCGTCGCGCTCAGTCTCCAGGGCGGCGCGGCGGCTGTCCGCGTCCTGCGCCAGCCTCTGCGCCGCGGCGATGGCGTCGCGCAGCCGGGCTTTCTCGAGCTCGTCCTCGCGCAGCTTCGCCTCGGCCGTCTGCGCCTGAGAGCGGGCCTGCTCGGTCTCGCGCTGCGCCGCGGCCAGGCTCTCGCCCAGCGTGCGCTCGATCTCGCGGCGCTGCTCGAGATGCGCCTTGAGGGCCTCGCCGCGCTGCGCCAGGGTCCGCATGAGCTCGGCCTTCTCGGCCTCGAGGGCGGCGATGGCGGCGTCCTTGCTCTGCGGAGTGGCGGTGACTTTCTGGTGGACGTTGGCGATCGTCTCGTGGGCCTGAGCCGTCCGGCGCGTCAGCTCCTCGAGCTTGGCGGAGAGCTCGCCGATCTGCCCCCCGATCATCTGCTCGCGGTGGAGCTTCTCCTTGATCGTCTCCTGGCGCAGCTGGTGATCGCGCTCCTCGAGCTCGCGCAGCAGCGCGGCCTTCTCGCGCAGGAAGCCCTGGACGCGCTCCTCGTGCTTCTCCGCCTCGAGGGCCTGGCGGCGCTCCCATTGCGCGACGCGGTCGCGCAGCTCCACGGAGAAGTGAGAGAACAGCTGCGAGACCTGGGCCTCGAAGGCGCGCAGCGCCGGAGCGGCGTCCGCCAGAGGCTTGGTCTCCGAGCGCCATTGCCCCATCTGCTGGCTGAGCGCGTCGATGGCGCCCTGCAGCGCCGTCAGCTCTTGCTTGAGGCCGGCCTGCTCGCGGGCCAGCACGTTCTGCGAAGCGGCCACCTCGGACTGGGTGCTCTCGCGCTGGGTGATCGCGTCCTTGAGGAGGGTCACCCACGACTGATGCATCTCGTCGAGGCGCTTCTCGAGAGCGTCGATGCGGCCGCGGGCGTGCTGCTTGGTCTCCTCGCTGTCGCGCTCCGCCTTCTCGCGGCGGAGGTGATCGGTCATCGTCTTGAGCTGCTGCTCCACTTGCGTGCGCAGCGCATCCTGCTGCTGCAGCAGGCTCTGAGCGGCTTGCGCGCGCTCGCGCTCGATGGCCAGCTCCTTTTCCACGGTCTCCAGGCGGCGCTGCAGCAGGTCCATGACCGGCGTCAGCGGCACGTGCGGCACGTTGGGCTTGAGAAGAGCGGCCGGCGGCGGCGCTGGAGGGATCAGGCGCGGCGGCTGCGGACGTCCTTGATCGGGGTCGAGGGGATCCATTAGCGCTCGCGATACCGGCGCGAGACCTTGGCCGGCAGGTTGAAGCTGAAAGACAGGCGGTGCGTGTCGGTGCCCAGCACGCCCATCGGCACGAAGGCGTAGTCGAACGAGAAGTTGCCCATCTTCACGCCGAAGCCGAAGCTCAGCGCCGAGGCCACGCCCAGGCTGTCCATCGTCAGGGAGTTGAAGCCGCCGCGCACGGCGCCGCGGATGTCGCGCGTCACGTCCAGGGCGTACTCGAAGCCGGCGGCGCCGTGGATGATGTTGTTGGCGGGCATGACGGCGTCGATCGACAGCGTCAGCGGCTTGATGGGCGACATAGCCGCGCCGAGGCGCGCCTCGAAAGGCATCGTGTTGCGCACCTGGTCGAACTTCTGGCCCTGGCCCATGTTGCGGGCCACGAAGGAGAGGTCGTAGGCGTATTCGGCCGTGTAGAAGCGGGACTGGATGCCGACGTCGCCGCCGAAGCCGTCGGCCTTGGCGATGTAGTCCGAATGGATGGCGCGGCCGGTCACGCCCATCGTCACGTCCATCTCGCTGTCGGAAAGATCGAGGATCGACTGGGCGTAAGAGCCCTCCAGCACGTAGTCGCGCGGCGTGAAGTGGCCCACGCTGTCGCCGTCGACGGTGGTCTGGTTGATCGAGCCGGCGTCGCGGTAGCGGTAGCCGGCGGCCAGCACGGTCGTGTCGTTGAAGCGCCCGGCGACGTTGCCCGCCTGGTAGCTGATGCCGGCCACGTATTGGGCGTACATCACGGAGGCGGACAGGCGCGGCACCCGCGTCAGGCCCGCCGGGTTCCAGTAGATCGAGTTCGAGTCGTTGGTGACGGCCGAGTACGCGCCGCCCATGGCGATGCCGCGAGCGCCGATGTCCTGGAGCAGGAACTCGGAGCCCGTCGTGCCCACGGCGTTGCGGGTGAAGTCGCTGGCCCCGGCGGGGCCGGCGAGCAGCAGCAGCAGCGCGGCGGGCAGGCAGAGGGCTCTCACCGCAGCACCACCACCTTGAGGATCTTCTTCGTCTTATCCGGCGCCTCGACCGCGACGAGGTAGACGCCGCTGGCGACCGTGCGGTGGACGCGATTGGTGGCGTCCCACGTCGCGATGCCGGAAGCGTTGGCCGTGAGGTCGGCCAGGAGCTCGCCGCGCATCGTGAAGACGCGCACGCGGCTCTGGGCCGGCATCTGCGAGAAGGTGAAGTAGCCCTGGCCGCGGCTGAGATAGAGCGGGTTTGGGTAGATGAACGTGGAGTCGGGAGAGGTCGCCGGAGTGACGGCCGCCACTTGGAAGCGCGAGATGTGGTTGAGCGCCACCGAAAGCTGGTTCGCGCCGGTATTGACACTCGTCTTCACCGGCACGCATTCGCCGGAGTCCGTGATGCGCATCAAGGTGGCCAGGGCCGGCGAGGCCGAGCCGAACTCGGCGGGCGAATAGGCCAGGGTCATCAGCAGCGGCGTCAGGGGCTCGATCAGGGGGTTGGGATCGATCCTGAAGGCGATGTTCAGTCCTCCGGGGCAGGGCGAGACCGTGGCGTCGAACGTCGAGATCGTCAGGAAGGTGTCGGTGGTGAAGCTGTTGGACGGGACGAGCAAGCTGATCTGGCGGCCGTTGCCGATGGAGCCGATGAGCTGGTTGTTCTGCAGATGGTTGACCTGCAGGCCGAGCGAGCCCAGCGCCACGCCGCCGTTGAACGGCGACGTCGTGATCGAGTTCGAGAAAGCCGACTTGATGCCGAACTGGTTGGCCGCCTGCACGCGGATGGAGTAGGTGGTCGAGGTCAGCAGCCCGGTGATCGTGGCCGAGGTGGTGTTCACCCCCGCCGAGAACGGCACCCAGGTCTGGACGTCGTTGAAGTTATCGGTGGAGAAGCTCACCTCGTACGTCGTCGTCGAGCCGTTGCGCTGGTTGGACCAGGAGACGGAGATCGTGGACGGCGTCGTATTGGTGACGAACAGGCCCAGCGGCGCCATGGGCAGCGTCGAGGTGCTGCCGAGGACGACCAGCGAGGTGGTGACGCCGTCGCCGTTGGTGGCGAAGACCTTGGCCGTGAAGGGCTGCGACGTGTGGGCGAACCCGGAATATCCGGCGTTGAAGAAAGGCGTGACGGTGGCCGAGCTGATGAGGGCCAGGGCGTCGTCGTAGATCAGCATCGTGTACAGGGTGCCGATCGGGTTGCCGTTCGGCCCCCAGGCGCCGGTGAAGCTGTTCGTGGAGATGGACGCGCTGGGGATGCCCGGGCTGGCGGCGACCGGAGGGGCCGCCAGCGTGAAGCAGGAGGCGCCCGGCGACAGCGGTCCTTCCAGCAGCGTGTTGTTGGAGGAGGTCAGGGCGCTGACCATCACCGAGCGGCGCGTGTTGGTCGACAGGCCGGTATCGAAGAAGAAAGGCGCGCTCGAGACGCCGATCTTCGCCCCGGTCGTGGAGTTGTAGACGTTGAAGCCGACGGTGCCGCCGGGATCGCTCCAGGTCCACTCGATCGTCGTCGGGTCGTTGGCCACCGGGGTGCCGACCAGGTTGGAGATGGGCGCGCGGGTGCGGGTGCTCACGCTCAGGGAGAAGGCGCTGGGGATGCCGACGCCGTTGTAGGCCCGGACGCGGTAGTAGTAGGTCGTGTTGAGCGACAGCGGCGAGATCGTGACGTTGGTGGAGATGAGGTTGACGAGGATCGGCACCGGGGTCGAGAAGTCGGTGACGAAGTTGTCGCTCGACTGGGAGACCTCGTAGACGGTGCCCGGGGCGTTGCCGTTGGGGTCCCAGGTGAGCTGCAGGTTGCTGAAGCCGACGCTGGAGATCGCGACGCTCACCGGCGGGTTCGCCAGCGTGTAGAAGGTGTTGCCGAAGGTGAGCGGCCCGTCGCCGCTCAGGTTGTAGGCGGCGACGACGATGGAACCCGTGGTATTGGGCGTCAGCTGCGTCTGGATCAAGCAGGGCGTGGTGATCGGGGGGTTGGGCGGGTTCTGGCACGACCAGGGACCGGCGGCCGAGGTCGTGCCGATGAAGATGCCCGACGAAGCCGAGTAGACGGCGTAGCCGTCGAAGGTTCCGGTCGAAGGCGTCCAGCTCCAGGTGATGGAGCTGATGCCCAAGGTCGCCGCGGAGACGGCGCCGGGCGGCCCGGCCCGATTGGGCGGGGCGGCCTGGACGGCGAGCCCGTCCGCGAAGATGCTGTTGGAGTTGGTGCGGGCAGCGTACCAGCCGTAGGGCAGGAGGCTGCCGGCCACGGGCACGTTGCCCGGCAACGTCACGGTCATCGAGGTCGAGAGCTTGGAGAAAAGGTTCGGATCCGGGGAGCGGTACAGGCGCGAGGTCAAGTCCAGGGCAAAGCCTCCCCCTCCCTGACCGCCGCCCCCTCCCGAGGGATCGAGCGCTTGGAAGAGCAAGCGCGGCGCGTCGTTGGACGCGTTGCCGCCGGCGGCTCCGGCGGCGGACTCACCGGCCCCCTGCAGGCGTTGGCCGGTGAAGGTGATCGTCTGGCCGTGATCGAACGGGGTGACGTCGATGGCGGTGATCGACGACTTGCGTATGCTGGGATTGCCGGCGTTAGGCGTCTGGGCGTCCGTGGACCCCGTGAAGTAGACCGACTCGTAGGTCGACAGCATGCGCGTGCCGTCGAAGCCGCCGATGATATAGAGCTTGCCGTCCAGGCCGACCGTCGTCGTCTGGTTGGCGCGCTTGGTGCCGAGATTGTTCGTCATCATCTGCCAAGAGGACGCGGAGACCTCGAACGTCTCGATATTGGTCACGGAGTTGCCGAGCGCCGTGGCGCCGCCGATGGCGGCCACGGATCCGTTGGGGAGGGCCGTCAGGGTCTCGTTGAAGCGGGCGACGTTGAGCTTGATGCCGGTGGCCGTCCAGGCGCCGGAGCCGTTGGCCTGGCCTCCCGGCGTATAGATCAGGGAGGTGCGAGCCTCGCCGAAGCCGTCATTGCCGCCGGCGACCAGGACCCGGCCGTCCTGCAGGGCCGCGGCGCCGTGCGACTGCATGCCCGTGCCCTGGGCGGCCGTCGTGTACCAATAGCTGCCCGCCCCGGACGAGGGGCCGCGCGGATCGAAGATCAGGCCGAAATTGCCTCCGGTCAGGAGGCCGCTCTCGTTGATGCCGCCGGCGAGCAGCACCCGGCCGTCCTGCAGGAGGGTGGCCGTGTGCAAGGCGCGGTTCACCGGCATGTCGGGCAGCGGGACCCAGGTTGCCGAGGTCGAGTAATACAGCGCGGCGGACTTGAGGTAGGTGATGCCGCCGGGGCCGCTCTGATAGCCGCCGGCCACTAGGACGCTGCCGTCGGCCAGCAAGGTGGCCGTGTGGCTGGTGGCCGGGTTGAGGGCGCCGCCGGCCTTGATGAGCGGCGCCGTGGGCCTCCAGGCGCCGGCCTTGGGGTAGTAGATCTCCGCCCCGGAGGTCGAGCCGGTGCTCAAAGCGTTGGTCGTGAAGCCGCCCACCACCAGCACGTTGCCGTTCGGGAGCAGGGTCGCGGTGTGGAGGTCGCGCGGCTCGTACATC
>CAZZGQ010000088.1:8754-11348 GCA_964653765.1 uncultured Elusimicrobia bacterium
ACCGTCGAGATGGTGGCGTTGAAGTTCTCGCTGCCGGTGAACGTGACGGGGCTCACCACCATCGTGGCCAGGGCGGTGCCGTTGACAGTCTGGGCGACGAGACCGTTGCCGGCGTTGAAGGTGGCCTGGCTGAGGCAGTTGGTGGTGGAGCAGGTGGGCGAGACGGTGCCCGACAGTCCCGTGAACGTGAAAGCCGTGGACGTGAGCGAGCCTTGCCCGTTGGCGTCGGTCCCCACGGTCATCCCGGTCAGATCCGCGTTGCCGCCGGTGATCGCGAAATTCGCCATGCCCGAGCTGGAAATGGAGACGGTGACGATGCTGAGCTGGCCCGAGAGCACGGTGCCCCCGATGTACGACGCCGGCAATCCGCTGATCGTCAGCGCCTCGATCAAGGAGCCGCCGGTGATCGTCGCCGCCCCTTGAGTGGCGCTCGTCGGCGTCGGCGTGAAGGTGACGTTGCTGCCGGCCGCGCTGACGCCGTTGACCGAGACGTTCGGGTGCGGCCGGAAGGTCACGGTGCCGTTGCTGAACGTCACCGGGAACGTCCCGCTGATGGAGCCACGCTGGCTGATGACCACGTCCTTGAGATCGATGTAGGCGCCCGTGAAGACGCCGGGCGAGCTCTCGCCGCCGGGCGGAAGGATCACGTCATCCTTGTCGCTGGTCAAGTTCGGGATGCGGCCGGTGGGACCTCCGGTGGACAGCATGATAGCCCCGGCGATGATCTTGCCGCTGACGTTGGCGCCGATCGGGACGTTCTGGAGGTTGATCTGCAGCAAGGAAGCCCCGGAATTGAGGTTCATGACCGGGAACACGCCCAGCGCGCCGTTCAAGTGAGATGCCGCATTGATCGGCACGCCTTGGATCGTCTGGTAGGCGGTGGTGACGTTGCCGAGGCCTCCGTAGGTCGTCACGTCGCCGTTGTTTTCGACGACTTGGGCCTGGAGACCCTTGCGCTCGTTCATCGGCTGGGCCGGGACCATGGTGTCGGAGACGGGGTCGTAGATCTCCACCGAGCTCAGGAAGCCCAGGCTCTCCTGGATATCCTTGCCGTTGAAGCCGCCGGCGATCAGCACCTTGCCGTTGCCCATCAGCGACGCGCGGTGGAAGATGCGCGACTCGATGAGGCTGTGCGCCGCGCCGAAGGAGTTGCCGGCGGGGCTGAAGAGCTCGCTGGTCACCAGATAGCCGGAGCTCGAGTTATAGCCGCCGGTGATGAAGACGCGGCCGTCCGAGAGCCGGGTGGCGGTGTGGAGCGCCCGACCGTTGGGGTCGAGCATGTTGACGCTCGACAGGGAGCCGCCGGGCCCGGCGCTGCAGTCCGCCGAGGGAGGCGTCGTGGGAGGCGTGTAGATGTCGCAGGTGCGCGAGTAAGTCCCGGAGGCGTTGGTGCCGCCGCAGATGAGCACCCTGCCGTCGAGCAGCGCCGTCGCCGTATGATTCTGGCGGGCCACGCTCATGGTCGTCGTGGGCCTCCAGCAGTTCGCGCCCGGGTTGTAGACCTGGAGCTCTGCGCGGACGGTGGCGCCGTCGTAGCCGCCGGCGACGAGGACCTCGCCGTCGGGCAGCAGGGTGACGGTGTGCGAAGCCACGGCGATCGGCAGGGTGGCCATGGCCGAGGAGCTGCCGTCCAGCCGGGAGATCCGGGTCACCGAGCCGCTCACCGACGACAACGGCGTGCCTTGCGCGCCGCCGATGACCAGCGTGTCCCCATCGGGGAGCAGGACGGCGGACTCGGCGTAGTTCGCCAGCGCGGGGCGGGCGGCGGCCGCAATGAACGCGGCCGTCAAGCCTAGAGCGAGCCTCAGGCGCTTGGCGTGCATGGAATACGCCAAGGCTGCCAGAAACGTGTTACAAAAAGAATAACCGGCTTTTTACCGGGGAGAGCCTATTGGCCGACCGTGACCACGGAGGCGTTGCGGTCGGTCTTGGAGTTGCGGGGGTCGAGGGTGTGCTTGCCGTTGACCAGGAACCAATACCGGTAGGTGTTGGGCGTGAGGTAGAGTGTGATGGTCCAGACGCCGTCATCGTGCGCCACCATGGGCTTCTTGCCGCCGTGCACGATGAAGGCCCCGGCGAGCTCGACGGAGCGGGCCCCGGGCGCCTTGATCGAGAAATCCGTGGGCAAGGCCTTGTTCTTGGCGGCCGCCGAGTTGCCGCCGGGGGCGGACGCGGACGCCGCGCCGGCTCCTTGGGGCTGGGCGGACTGGTGCAAAGGCGCGTCCTGGATCAGAGAGGGCTTGGGAGGCCGGGGACCTGACTGGGCGGCGGCCGGCGCCGCGGGCTTGGGCGCGGCGGCCTTGGGAGCGGCGGGCGGCGCGGGCGGCGGAGCGGGCTCCGCCGGCTTGCTCTCGGCCTTCGGAGCGGGCGCCTTCACGGGGCGGTGAGCGCGCTGCGGGACCACGGCCGCCGCCGGCGCCTGCCAGTGCTGATAGAGCTTGGCGGCCAGGGCGCCGCCGAAGATGATGACGAAAAAGGAGTCGAGGACCAGCAGCACGGCCCAGACCTTCTGCCCGCGCGATGAGGCTGCCGCGGGCGCGGGCACGACGGACGGCTCGGTCGGGGCGCTCGCGCTCATCGCCGCATTTTACCGG
>CAZZGQ010000089.1:0-8637 GCA_964653765.1 uncultured Elusimicrobia bacterium
CGTTGCCCGTGAGCAGGATGCAGTTGTACTTCTTCCAGAACTTGTCCTCGGCGAGGCGGTTCCACTGCGTGCCCTTCTCGATGAGGAGCACGAAGTCCGCGGAGCACTTCTTGATCTTGAGGTACTCGTCCTCGACGATCGAGGGCACGGAGTAGCCGCCCTTGCCGAGCTTGGCGCAGTCCACCTTGTCGCCGTCGTCCTCGAAGACCACCGGGCCGATGATGGTGCCCGCGTTCTCGGCGCGCACGTGCAGTTCCTCGCGCAGCGCGGCCAGGGACACCTCGAGGTCCTCGATGACCGGGTCGGACTCGGCCTGGTCGTCGAAGGTGTTCTCGTGCGAGTCGCCCATCGTGTGCTTCGTGCGGTAGTAGATCTCGCGGAGGCTGGTCGTGAGATCGGCGCTCTGCAGCTCGTTGAGCGCGTCGGCCACGAGCATCGTCTGCATGAACTTCTTGGCCATGGCCATGTTGAAGAACGTGCGCGCCTGCTTGTTGCCGCCCATCTCGATGAAGCCCTTCTTCTCGTTGAAGTTCACGTTCGAGAGAGACCGCACCGGGATCTGGATCACCGGATCCTTCTTCTTGTTGGCCGCCGTGATGACGAGGTCGGCGAGACCGACGAGCTTCTTGGAGACGGCGGGATTGGCGGATTTAGCCATGGGTTACCTCAAATGGACCGCTCGAGCGTGCGCTACTGTGTCCGGACACACCTGAGCACGGATCACTTTTTCTTTCCTTTCGCCTTAGGCTTCAGCTTTCCGGCCGCTTTCGCCTTCGGCTTGGCCTTCGCCGCGACCTTCACCTTGCGCGCCGGCGGCGTCGGCTTGCCGGACGGCTTGCCCGTCTCGGCCTTCACGTCCTCGACGGCGGCTTCCTGGACGGCCTCGGCGACGGCGGCGGGAGCCGGGGTCGCCTGCTCCGACGGCTGCTCGCTGGGCACCTCGCCTTCGATGCCCTCCGCCGTGACGATGATGGAGTTCGGCAGGCCGTGCGGGCCGGCTTTCTGGTCCACGAGCTCGTCGGTCTTCTCGCCGCCCGTCAGCTTCTTGGCGAGCTCGAGCATCTGCTCCTTGAGCTTCTTCTCGGAGATCGTGCCGTTCTTCAAGCGGCCGCAGGCCCCGACGACCTCGTCGATGTAGAGGGCGAAGACGTCGCGCCGCTTGTACTCGGCGTGCGCGCGCTCGCGGCGCTTGATGAAGACGCCCAGGCGGCGTCCGGCCTCGCGCAGGGCGAGCGTGATCTCCTTGCGGATCTCGTCGTAATCGGCGATCGCTTCCTTGGACTCGCTCGTGAACGGCACCCAGACGCTGGCCATGTGGACGAAGACGACCATCGGGCCCGCCGGAGGCGCTCCGCGGCTCTGCGACACGCCGTAGTTCTTCCACGTCGTGTCCAGCACGGCCTTGAAGGTGGCGCAGGCCGACTGCTGGTATTGCAGCGGCACGCGGTTGGCGAAGCGCATCACGCGCGCCAGCTCGTTGTCTTCCTCGCCGGCGGCCTTCTCGCCCTCGGCGAGCGGCGCCTTGACCTGCTGCGCGGCTTCCTGGGCGGCCAGCTCCGGGTGCTTGCCGTAGGCGAGGCCGCACTCGATGACGAACGGGTTGCCGCGGTAGACCGCGGGCGGGCGGGTCACCGCCGTGTAGAACTCGCCCTTGATCTGCTTATAAAGGCCGGCCAGGATGGCCTTCTCCCCGATCGGCGAGAGGCAATTCGTGGGCGGCGCCATGAGCTTGGTGGACTGGATGCTCTTGTAGAGCTTCTCCGCGTCCTGGCCCACGACGTCCTTCGGCCGTTTATGAGGATCGATGCCGGCGGCTTTACAGATCTCCTCGGCGGTCTGCGCGCTCACGCGCGAGAAGTCCGTGGAGAGGAAGCCGGACACCCAGTGGCTCTTGGTGTCCTGCAGCATCTTGAGGAGCATGCCCAGCTCGATGCCTTGCGGGTGCGGCTTGATCTCTTTCGGCGGCTCGGGCAGCTCGTGGATCGTGCGCGGGTACGTCTTCGTCTCGCCGTCAGGCGAGACGAAAACGAACTTGGCGTGCGGATTCGCTATGGAGGTCAATTCCATGTACTCGTCAACGGAGGCGCGTCCTTTTTGGTATTTACCCTCCATTTCGATGGTGACCTGCGTCCCCCGGTGGGCTTCCCACTCAATCTCTCTTTTCTCCAGGACGATCGGCTCGTTCTTCTTCGTGTCGATCTGGATCTCGAAGTAGTGCGCCGGCTTGTCCGCGCGCGTGCGCGAAATGATCTTCACGGGCTTGCCCGTCGTCAGCTGCCCGTACATGCCGGCGGCCGAGATGCCGATGCCCTGCTGGCCGCGGCTCATGCGCAGCCGGTGGAACTTGGAGCCGTAGAGCAGCTTGGCGAAGATGCGCGGGACCTGGTCGCGCACGATGCCCGGGCCGTAGTCCACGACGGTGACGCGGAAGCGGGTGGCGTCCGACGCGCGCGGGGGCGGGGCGTCGCCCTCGCCCACGGCCTCGAGCTTGACGGTGATCTCGGGCAGGATGCCGGCTTCCTCGCTGGCGTCGAGCGAGTTGTCGACGGCTTCCTTGACCGCGGTCAGCAGCGCCTTGCGGGGATTGTCGAAGCCGAGCAGGTGGCGGTTCTTGGTGAAGAACTCGGAGACCGAGATCTCCCGCTGCTGCTTGCCCATCTCGTCGGCGGTCTTGCCGGCGGGCTTGGCCTTGGATTTGGTGGTCGTGGTCATGGAACGGCTATTTTACCGATTCTAGGGCTTCTGTTGAAGCCGTTTCAGCTCGGACAAGTCACGCTCGACCGAGGCGCGCGCCGCCGTCACGAGCGCTTTGACGTCGGGCGTCTTCGCGCTGGGAGCCATCGCGCCGTCGATCGTCTCGAGCCAGGCGCGGCCGGACCGGAGCTCTTGCTCGAGGTACTTCGGGTCGCGGGCCGGGGCGTTGGCCCCCTTGAGCGCGTCGAGGTCGGCGGCCGCCTGCCGCCGCGCCGACGCCGCGACCGGGCTGTCCTCGGCCTGCAAGCCCAGCCGGCTGACGGCCAGCGCCACGTTGCGGTCGAGGGCGGCGTGCTCGTCCAGCTGCCTCGCGGCGTAGGCCTTGATCCCGGGCTTCTGCGTCGAGCCGGCCATGTAGTCGGCCCGATCGAGCTCGGCGAGATCGAGGGCGTTGAGCGCGCCGGCGACCTGGGCCTCCGTCATCGGCGGCGGGGCCGCCGCGGCGAAAGCCAGGAAGAGGGCGGGGATCAGGGTCCTCACGCTTCGAGTGTAGTCCGAATGGCTCAGGCCCGGCTCAAGAAGCGGAGCCCAGCATCTCGCCCACGGCCTTCTGCAGCTCGACGAGGTTGACCGGCTTCTGGAAGATGCGCACGAGCGGCGTCTTGGGGATGACGTCGGAGAGCTCGTAGGATTCGGCGGCCGACAGGAAGATGACGGGCACGCGGGCGCCCGCCGCCTCGCGGCGCACCTTGCCGTAGACCTCGACGCCGGAGGTGCCGGGCATCTGGTAGTCGAGGATGAGCAGGTCCGGCTTGTGCTCGTTGAGGGCTCCCACCACGGCGCGGCCGTCGACGACCTTGACCAGTTGATGGCCCATCGGCGCCAGGCAGGTATCGAGCATCGCTTGGATGAGGGCGCTGTCGTCGACGATCATGATCTTGGCCATGAGCTACCTCAACCACTGTCTTAGCTTTTTTGACAGCTCCGCCGCATCCTCGTCGCGCGCGCCGATCGCCTCGCGCACGCGGGCGGCGCCCCCGAGCGGCCGCAGCGCGCGCGCCGCCGCGACGAGCGCGGCGGGATAACGGCGGCCCTCCACCCGGACGTAAGCCTGGTCGGCGACGGGATCGAGCGAGGCCAAGGCCGCGCCGTGCAGCGCGAGGAAATCCTCGAGGTCGGGCAGACGGACGGCCTCGTCGAGCCCGGGGACGCAGCGTCCCGCTTCCGCGTAGAAGTCTTCCGGATCGGAGGAGAGCAAGGCGGCGGCGAACGCGACGCGGCCCAGGACGCCCGGCGGCGGATCGGTGTCCTCGGCGAGCAAGGCCACCCGGTTGGCCATTCCCGGCTGGCCGGCGACCAGCTCGAGCAGCACGTGCAGTTGCTGCTGCACGGCGGCCAGCTCGGCCTCGCGGATCTCGCCCGGGAGCGCCATCGAGGCCCGCGCCAGCTGGCGCGCCTCGGCGAGCTGGAACTCCCACTCGTCGGCGGTCTTCAGCGCCGCCTCGTCGAAGATGAGCCGGTCCGACGGCGGCGGCTCGTAGCGGACCAGCTCGGTCCCGTCCAGGCGGCCGGCCTTGCGCGGCACCTTGCGGGTCTCGGCGAGCAGCCGCCGGAAGGTGGCGCTGCGCGAAGCGGAGGCCTCCAGTCGGGCGATCTGCGCCTTCGCGGCCAGGGAGAGCTCGAGCTGCGGCGGCGCCGCCGCGGAGGCCGCGAGCGCCAAGAGCAGAGGCAGCGCCGCTTTCATCAATAGAGGTACATCTTCAGGCAGTAGACGCTCCCGCCCGCCTTGATGAACTCGGAGGTGTCGACTTCGACCACCCTCAGGCCCATGCCGGCCATGTGGCGGGACACGCTGGCCGCGCCCCGCTGCACGATGGCCGTCTTGCCGTCGAGGATGGCGGCGTTGCAGGCCATGGAGCGCGAGGCCTCGGACTCGCTGGCCGTCAGGACCACCGGGAAGATCTTGAGGATGAGCGCCAGGCTCTCGGCGTCGAAGGCCGACGGGTAGATGAGCACGGACTCGGCGTTGAGCGGGCAAAAGCACGTGTCGAGGTGATAGAACCGCTCGTTGACGAGCTTGAGCAGGACGACCGGCGTCTCGAAGACGCGCGCCACGTCCTCGAAAGCCTCGGGCTCGGAGCGGAAGCCGTGCGCGCCCCACAGCAGGCGCTTGCCGGGATGCCAGAGCGCGTCGCCCGCGCCCTCGAAGAGCAAGGCGGGGTCCTTGAGCTTGGCGATGCGGTAGCCGCGCTCCTTGAACCAAGCCTCGAAAGCGGGCACCTCGCGGCGCCGGGAGGAGTGCCGCATCTGCGCCAGCAAGCAGACGCGCTCCATCTTCGGCGTCAGGCCGATCAGCGTCTGATTGGCGCAGAACACCATGTCCTCGAGCCCGGGCACGGCGTCGATCAGCGAGACGGCCTTGCCGGCCGACTCGAAGGCCGCGCGCAGGTCGTCCCACTGCTTGCGGGCCAGCTCCCGGTTCACCGCCCCGACCTGGCCGCTCATGAACGGGTTCTTCACGTCGACGACGTCGAAGTGATCGGGCTTGCACATCAGGACGCCGCCGGCGTCCGGCATCGTCGCGCAGTTCTTGAGCGAGAAGCCCTTGAGGTCGGCGACGGAGCGATAAACGTTGGTGCTCATCTTAGGAGAAGTTCTCCCGCACGAAGTGGACGGCGAAATCCTGCGGCCTCATGGACCAGTCGCTGGCGACCGGGCCCGCGACGACGGCGTCGATCATGCCGCTCTTCACGCCGCGCCAGCCCCAGGCCTCGCGCAGCTCCACGCCCAGCTGCGGCTGCAGGCGATGGACGATGGGCAGCAGGACGACGGGGCGCTGACGGGCCACGCGTCCGGCCAGCACGCGGAAAAAGCGGCGGCGGAAGGGCGTCTCGCGGCCCAGCTCCTCGCTCAGCCGCGCCAGCGACTCGGCGGCCTGCTCGGCCGACAAGCCCAGGGCGTCGAGCAGCTCGAGCATCGAGCGCCGCGTGCCCTCGTCGAAGCAGCCCAAGTCGGCGCAGGCGCGGCCGGCCTGCGCCTGCTCCACGTAGACGCCGGCCAGCAGCGCCATCGCGTAGGCCTCGGCCAGGCGCCAGGCGCTGCCGCGCAGACGGGCGCCGTGCGGCCCCGCGCTCTCCATGCGGGCGAAGCCCGGCAAGCGGCGCAGGCGCGAAAGGATCTCGGCCGGCTTCGAGCTCAGGGCGCTCTGGCGGCGCGCCTCGCCCACCCACTCGCGCGCCGCATAAAGGACGCGCGTCGTCGAGGGCACGCCGCCGGCGAGCACCATGCCCACCTCGCCGCCCCCGCCCAGGACGCGGAGCAGGCGGTGCGCCATGCGGTCCCAGGCCGCTCGGCGCAGGAACCACCGGCTGACGGGGTTGCGTCCCACCGCCATGCGGTCGAAGCCCAGGTGATAGCTGCCCATGAAGCCGGCGTAGATCCCCTCCTGGGACAGCGGCGCCGTGTCCAGCGCGAACGGATCGATGGCGACGACCAGCTGCGGCCGGCACGCCGCCCCTCGGACGGCTCGCAGGGCCAGGCTGGCGTGGCGCACGAGCTCGAAATTGAGGTGGGCCAGGTCTCCCATGACGGGCGGGTGCGAGATCAAGGCGACGAGCGCCGGCGCCCGGCCCGCATCCTTCTCCAGCCGCGCGGCCAGGGCGCGCGCCCGCTCCAGCTGCGGCGCCTTCTCATCGAACGGATAGCTGCGCGGAGCCGAAAGCGTGGAGTAGAGCCTGTTTTGCACGCGAAAGGCCCTTTCGGTCGGCAGCGCCCGCATGAAGGCCGCCACGCCCTTGCCGAGCAGCACGAAGGGCGCCTCCAGCAGCAGGCGGCTGCGCCGCGATTTCACGGGCAGGACGGTGCCCTCCGCGGCCAATTTCCGCTCGTAGGACCGGGTGATGATGGTGAAGAGATCCTGCGAGGTGCCGGTCTTGAGCGTGGGATACTCGTAGGGGGCCGGCATTGTGGCGGATTCTAACATAAAATGATACGCTGACCGCCGTGAAAGCCGCTTTCCTAATAATGCTTTTTCTCGTCGGAGCCCGGGCCGCGCGCGCCGACTCCGGCTACCTGGTCAAGATCGAGTCCGGCTCCGTTTACCTGGACCTGGGAGAAAAGGCCGGGGCCGTGGCGGGCCAGGCGTTCCAGATCTACTCCGAAGGCGAGCCCCTGAAGCACCCGGTGACCGGCCAGGACCTTGGCCGCGTCGAGACGCCCCTGGCCGAAGGGCGCATCACGCTCGTCCTGCCTCTTTATTCCGTGGGCCGCCTCTTGCCCGAGCAGCCGCTGGACGCGCTCAAGCCCGGACTGCGCGCCAAGCTGCTCTCGGCGCCGTCGGCGTCCGCCTCCTCCCGGTCCGCGGCTCAAGGCGCGCTCGAGCGCGCGCCGCGCTGGAAGAGCCCTCCGCTGCCTTACCCCGTCGTGGGGATGGCCGCCTCGGACTTCCGCGGCGACGGCACGACCACCCTGGCCCTGGCCGACAAGAGGACGGTGAGCCTATATGAGTATCCGCCCAAGGGGGCCGAGCCGCTCTCCCAGCTCGTCATCCCCGGAGCCGGCCCCCGCATCCTCTCTCTGGCCGCCGGCGACGTCAACGGCAACGGCCGCGCCGAGCTCTTCGTGACGCTGCACAACGAGACCTTCGATCGAGTCGAGACGCTGGTGCTGGAATGGTCCGACGGGCGCTGGAAACAGATCGGCGAGCTGCCGTGGATGGTTCGCTCCTACCAGGACGGCTTGGGCCGCCCGGCCCTGGCGATGCAGCAGCTCATCGAGGACGAGACGTTCCCCTTCTCGAAGATCTATCGCGTCGCCTGGGCCGACGGGAAGTACGCTCCCGGCGAGCCGGTGGCCTTCAAGCGCGTCGAGTTCCTCTACGACTTCACGCAGGCGGCGTTCGACCCGGCCAAGGGGCCGGCCGTCCTCTACGAGACCTCCACCGACCGCCTGCGCGCCCAGTTCAAGGACGGCTTCTGGAAGACGGATGAGGCGTACGGCCAGACCCCCACGCGGCTGCGCTGGCACAGCCGGCTGCTCGAGTTCCACCCCCAGGTCCCCGTGGCCTACGCGGCGGGCAAGGCCGCCGTCTTCCTGATCAAGAACACGGCCGCCTTGGGCGGGCTGTCGGAGCCCTTCGGCGTCTTCAACGGCGGCCAGATCGAGCGGCGCGCCTGGAACGGGATCGCCCTGGAGCCGGAGTGGCGCGCCGATCTGGGCGGCTACTGCACGGCCGCCGCGCTCGTCCCCGGCCCGATCAAGCCGTCGGACTTGGCCGTGGCCGTGACCGGCACCGCCGGCTCTTCGTCCGTCTGGATCTTCGATCCCTGAGCATGTCCAAGATCCTCATCGTCGACGACGATGCCTCGATCCGCGAGATCCTGGCGACGCAGCTCGGCCGGCTCCACTACGAGACGGCGGTGGCCGCCGACGGCCTGGAGGCCGTGGCCGCCTTCAAGTCCGAGAAGCCGGACCTGATCTTGATGGACCTGATGATGCCCCAGCTCGACGGGCTCAAGGCCACGCAGAAGATCCGCTCGCTGGAGAAGAAGGGCAAGCGCACCCCGATCATCTTCCTGACCGCCCGCGACAGCCAACAGGACAAGCTGAGCTCGGCCTTGAGCGGCGGCGACGATTTCATCTCGAAGCCGGTGAGCCTCCAGGAGCTGCGGGAGCGCGTGGAGCTCATCCTCGCGCAAACCAAAAAGAAATGAGAGCCCTCCTCCTGGCCCTGCTGCTGCCCGGCCTCGCCGCCGCCGCGGGCATCGGCGAGAAGCCCTTCGGCGTGCTGCTCCTCGGCGAGGGCGGCAACGGCGACTGGAAGACCCAGGTGGAGATGATCCGAAAGCGCGCCGCCGGCCACTACCCGGTCGAGTTCGCCCCCGGGCTGGCCGACGGCAAGGCGATGCAGACGGCGCTGGACGCGCTGATCGATCAGCGCGCGCG
>CAZZGQ010000089.1:8737-11304 GCA_964653765.1 uncultured Elusimicrobia bacterium
CACCCCGAGCAAGAGGCGCTGATCCTCGTCGGCCAGGCGCCGATGGCGGCGGACGAGGCGAAAGACTGGACGGCCTCCGCGGCCGCGCTCGCCGAGAAGGTCCGGCGGAAGGCCGGCTTCGCCGCGGCGCGCGCCTACGCCTTCCATTCCGGGCCGATGCAGCGCGACCGGGAGCGCTCGGCGTCCGGCTTGAACGCCCTCGCCAAGGAGCTGGCGCGCAAGAACAAGGTCATCATCGTGCCGCTCTCGATGACGGGCGGCGACCTGCAGCTCAACCAGGCCCTGGACGGCCTCTTCTTGAAGTACGACGGCCGCGCCATCTTGCCCGACGAGAAGATCGCCCAGTGGGTCGATCAGTCGGCGACGGCGGCGGCCAAGCTGCCGGACATGCGGCTTTTCAAAGAGCTGCCCAAGACGGGATT
Organism: uncultured Elusimicrobia bacterium; assembly: GCA_964653765.1. Classification (GTDB taxonomy): domain Bacteria; phylum Elusimicrobiota; class Elusimicrobia; order UBA1565; family UBA9628; genus JAGWUP01. The sequence goes on from CAZZGQ010000089.1 coordinate 9,160, forward strand.
GCTGCCTCAGACCTTCAACCGGCCCTCGGCGTTGACGCGGCCGCCGTCTCTGCACCCCCAAGGAGAGAAGAACAATGAATGACGCCATCCCCTGCCTCGACAAGGGCTTCGTCCGTCTCGTGGACTTCATGGGCGGCGACCAAGGCGTCGTCGACGCCGCGCGCGTCTCCTACGGCGGCAAATCGAAGGGGGAGGAAGCCGACCGCAAGCTGATCGCCTACCTGCTCAAGCACAAGCACGAGACGCCCTTCGAGCACGCCGTCTTCAAGTTCCACGTGAAGACCCCGATCTTCGTGATGCGCCAGTGGATCCGTCATCGGATGGCCTCCTACAACGAGATCTCGGCGCGCTACACCGAGGTCAAGGACGAGTTCTACGTGCCGACCCAGTGGCGCGCCCAGGACGTCAAGAACAAGCAGGGGTCCGTGGCCGCGCCGCAGCTCGATCACGCCGCCCTGACCGCCGCGTTCAAGGCGCAGGTGGACTCGGCGCTCAAGACCTACCACGACATGCTCAAGGCGGGGGTGGCGCGCGAGCTGGCCCGCATGGTCTTGCCGGTCAACGCCTACACCGAGTTCTATTGGACCGTCAACGCCCGCTCCCTGATGAACTTCGTCACGCTGCGCGCCGACGTCCACGCGCAGTGGGAGATCCAGCAGTACGCCGAGGCGCTCGCCGACTGCTTCAAGCAGAAGATGCCGTGGACTTACGACGCCTTCGTGCAGTTCACGTGGCGCGGCGTCAACGCCAAAATCTCTTCGGAGCAGCAGAGGTTGGCTCCCGTCAAGTGAAGTTTTTACTGCTGGGCATCCTCCTCGCCTCGGCCCACGCGCAGCAGACGCTGCGCGTCAAGCGCGGCGATCTTTCCGTGCAGGTCCCCGTGGGAGGAACGGTGATCGTCTCCGACACGATACGGCTCAAGGCGCAGATCGAGGGCCGCGTGGAGGACGTGGCGGTCTCCAGCTACAGCTGGGTGCTCTCCGGCCATCCGCTGGGCTATCTCGCCAGCAAGGAGATGGCCGCGATCCTCGACTCGCACACGACGACCGTGAAAGGGACCGTGGAGGAGCGCTGGCGCGAGGTCTACCGGCCCACGCCCATCGAATGCCCGGACACCTGCTACGTCATGCGCGTCTTCGTGCGCAACAAGGAGTGGCTCAAGCCCCATGCCCTGCTCTTCGAGGCCGCGCGGCGCGTGCAGCTCGTGGGCCGCGTGCGTCCCGAGGACGCCCACTGGGTGCGCGACGGGCAGATCATCGAGTTCTGGCCCAAGAACGACCCGCGCCGGGTGCAGCGCACGCGCGTGCGCCGCTACGTGCTCGACGTGCAGGCGACGCACGTCGCCCCCGGCGGCAGCTTCGCCGTCGACCTGACTCCCAAGACCTATCTCGACCCCGGCACGGAATGGGAGGGCCGCATCATCCCCCTCACCCGCAAGGACGTCCTGATGGTGCCGACTTCCGCCCTCATCGACCACGACGGCTCCACCTATCTCGCCGTCCGCGTGACCACGGGCGTGACGACCGACGACGTGACCGAGCTGACCTCCGGGGTCGACGACAAGCGGCCGGTCCTGCTGCTCGACGCCTCGAAGCTGGGCGACGCCACGCGGCACAAGCACCTTCCCGATCAGGGCGCGCTCGACCAGCGCCTGCGCGAGCAGGCCACCCGCAAGCCCGAGGCGCCCGCTCCGGCGCCTTCCTCCGACGGGCCGCTGCCCGATACGACCGTGCCGCAGTCCGCCCAGGAATCGGTCACGCCGGTACCCTCGCGCCGCGAGCGCCCCGAGCGCGAGCGCGACCAGAAATCCGGCGTGCTGGCCGATCCCGACGCCACCTATAGCGAGAGCCCCAATGGCAATTGAACGACCGATAGCGCCGACCCGCCGCGTCCTGGCCATCATCCTCGCCGGAGGCAAGGGCGAGAGGCTTTTCCCCCTCACCGCCCAGCGCTCCAAGCCCGCGGTGCCGTTCGGCGGGAAGTACCGGATCATGGATTTCGTCCTGTCCAACTTCGTGAACTCCGGCGTGCAGTCGATCTACGTCCTCGTGCAGTACATGTCGCAGAGCCTCATCGAGTACCTGCGCTCCAGCTGGCGCACGGTGGGCCTCACGCGCGACCAGTTCATCACCGTCGTGCCGCCGC
>CAZZGQ010000090.1:0-11001 GCA_964653765.1 uncultured Elusimicrobia bacterium
TGTAGCGCGTGTTGGGGTGCAGCGGCGTGAGGTTGTCGAAGAAAGGCCGCTCCTTCGTGGTCTCCGCCTCGATGCCGTTGATCTTCTTGACCTGAAGCAGCGCGAAGAACCGCTCGCCGTCCTTGGGCGGGCGGACGAAGCCGCCGATCAGGTCGCCCTTGCGCAACCCGAACTTCTTGATCTGGGAGGGCGAGATGTAGATGTCGTCGGGTCCGGCCAGGTAGTTGTAGGTCTGGGAACGCAGGAAGCCGAAGCCGTCCGGAAGCACCTCGAGGACGCCCTCATCGTAGACCATGCCGGTGGCCTTGAGCTGGCCCTCGAGGATCTTGGCGATCATCTCCTGCTTGCGCAGCCCGGATATCCCCTCGAGCTTGAGGTCCTTGGCGATGGCGGAGAGCTCGGCCATCGTCATCTTGGTCATCTGCGTGGCATCCAGCGGCTTGAGCGGCGGCTGGGCCGGAGCCGGCGTCGAGGCCGTCGCGGTGGCGGCGCCCTGGGCGGGCGCGGGTTGAGCCGGGGTGGAACCGCTGGACTTGGGCTCCTTCGGCTGGGTCGTGCTTTCCATTCTGTCTTCCTCTCTGCGGTTTTCCATATTCATCGAGCTGCTGCGCCGTGGCGCAGCAGCGAGAGTCCGTTGTAATAATCGCGGATCGACCGCAAAAAATTGGATTTCGAACCGGCATTGAGTATGGCCACGTCGGCGCGCGCGGAGCGCGCGGCCTCCGACAGCTGCGCCCGCATGCGAGCGCCAACGGCCGCGGCGGCGACGGCATCTCGGCGCATCACGCGGCGTCGCCGCACCGCGGCCGGCGCCTCGATCGTGATCGTCACGTCGAAATCTTTGTCCATGCCCGCCTCGAAGAGCAAAGGCACGGCCACTACGACGACGTCCTTCGCCGCCTTGAGGCGGCGAGACGTCTCAGCTCTCACCAACGGATGCGTAATCCGCTCGAGGCGCTTGCGCGCCGCGGGATCCTTGAAGACGATTCCACCGAGCTTCTTGCGGTCGATCGCGCCTTCGGCGTCCAGGATGCCTTTCCCGAAACGCCGGACGATCTTCGCATAAGCCGCTCCACCCTTTCGCGCCTGGGCTCGAGCGATCTCGTCCACATCCACCGTGACCGCGCCCAGTCGCGAAAACCCGGACAGGGCGAGGGATTTTCCAGAGCCTATCCCTCCGGTGAGTCCCACGCTCAGCGCTCTCATGTGGCCTTCTTGTTCGAATACTTCCGCATGATGGCGCGCTCCTCGTCCGTCAGGGAGTCGAGCCCGCTCACCAGGATCTTGTCGAGGATGCGGTCGACCTCGGCCATCTGCGCCTGCGCCGGGTCGTGATCCGCCGCCGGAGCGGGCTGAGCCGCCGGGGCCGCGCGCCGCGAAGGACGCCGCGGCGCGGGCGTCTGGACGCCCGTCGTCATGCCGCGGAAGAAGGCCTTGGTCCGCAGCTTCACCAGCCACCACCAGCGGATGTAGAGGTAGCCCGTGACCATGCCGCCGAGATGAGCGAAGCGCGCCACGCCGGGATTGGAGCCCGAGGCGCCCGCGAAGAACTCGATGAGGCCGAAGAGGATGGCCATGTGGGCGGCCTTCACCGGGATCAGGAAATAGAGATAGACCACGGCGTCCGGGTACAGCATGGCGAAGGCGACCAGCAAGCCGTAGATCGAGCCGGAAGCGCCGATCACCGGGACGTTCGAGTGCGGCGCCATGGCGATGGTGGCCGCCGCCGCGCCCAGGCCGCAGATGAGATAGAACTTGAGGAACTCGAGCTGGCCCCACTGCGACTCCACGGGCATGCCGAACATCCACAAGGCGAAGAGGTTGAAGAGCAGGTGCATCAGGCCGCCGTGGATGAACAGGTACGTCAGCGGCTGCCAGATCCAGCGGTCCTGGAGCACATGCGTCGGCACGAGGCCGAACATGTCGAGAAAGCGCCCGCCCACGACGTAGCTCAGCGCGAAGATGAGGGTATTGCCGATGATGAGGGCCCGGATGGCCGGGGGCATATACCGGAAATTGATGGGGTCGTGCGAGAACGTGCGCGGGCTCACTTTACCTTCTCCATGTCCTGCCAATTCGGTCCGGCCTTCACGTCGACCACGAGGGGCACCCGCAGGGCCACGGCGCGCTCCATCGTCTCGCGCGCCCAAGCCGAGAACGCCTTCAGCTCGCTCTCCGGCGTCTCGAAAAGGAGCTCGTCGTGGATCTGCAAGAGCAGCTTCGACTTGAACTTCCCCTTCTCCAAGCCCTCGTGGATCCTGAGCATGGCCAGCTTGATCACGTCGGCGGAGCCGCCCTGGATGGGCGTGTTGCGCGCCGCGCGCTCCCCGAACTGGCGCAGCGCGGTGTTCTTGGCGGCGAGCTCTGGCAGCTGGCGCAGCCGGCCCAGGAAGGTGCGCACGGAGCCGTCCCGACGCGCCTCCTCCAAGTTCTTCTCCATCCAGGTCTGGATGCCGCTGTAGCGCTCGTAGTACGCCTGGATGATGCCGGCGGCTTCCCGCTGCGGGATGCCGAGGACCGAGGAAAGCCCGAAGGCCGTCTGCCCGTAGACGATGCCGAAGTTCACGGCCTTGGCGCGGCGGCGCATCTCTTTGTCCACGGCCTCGGGGGCGACGTGGAAGACCTCCGCCGCGGTGCGAGTGTGGATGTCTTCGTTCTTCTTGAAGGAGTCGAGCAGCACGGGATCCATCGACATGTGCGCCAGGACGCGCAGGTCGATCTGCGAATAGTCCGCGGAGACGAGCAGGCAGCCCTTGGACGCCACGAAAGCCCGGCGAATGCGCTGACCGGCGGCGCTGCGGATCGGGATGTTCTGCAGATTGGGGTTGATCGAGGAGAGCCGGCCCGTCTCCGCGCCGGTCTGCTCGAAGGTCGTGTGCACGCGGCCCGTCTTGGGCTCCAGGCGCTGCAGCAGGCCGTCGATGTAGGTGCCTTTGAGCTTGGACAGCTCGCGATATTCGAGGATCTTGCCGGGGACGGCGTGCATCCCGGCCAGGGACTTCAAGCACTCCTCGTCCGTGGACCGGCCGCCCTTGGCCGTCTTGTGCAGGACGGGCAGCTGGAGCTTGTCGTAGAGGAGCTCCCCGAGCTGCTTGGGAGAGTTCACGTTGATCGGCGCTCCGGCGAGCTTGTCGATCTCCTTCTGGAGCGATTCGATCTCCTCGTCGAACTCGTGGGCGAGCTTGGAGAGATATCTCGCGTCGACGCAGACGCCTTTCTTCTCCATCCCGTAGAGCACCTCGACCAGCGGCCGCTCGACGTCGTCGTAGAGCTTCTCGACCTTCTCGGAAGCGAGCTTCTCGCGGAGCTCTTTCTCGCCGCAGGCCTTGCTGGCGCGCCAGAGCAGCGGGCCCTTCCAGTCCCCATCGGCGAAGGCGTCCACCTTCTGGCGCGCCGGCGTCAGGCAGTACTGCGCAAGCAGCGTGTCGAAAGCGGGCTCGGGCGCCGGCAGGCCCACCTGGCCGGAGGCCCAGAGGAAATCCTTCAGGTTATACACGGCCTTCAGGGCCTTGCCGCTCAGCAGCGCCGCCAAGTCCTTCTTGTTCACCTCGATCGCCGGCTCATCGAGCAGCGCGATACGGCCGTCGGCGAGGCCGAAAGCGAGGTGCACCCGCGAGCCGTCGACGAGCGTGCCGGCGCCGCGGAAAGCGGCGAGGCGGATCTGCTTGGCGGAAGCGAGATCCTTCTTCAGCGCGGCGAAGGGCGTCTCTTGCCAGGAGGGCACCGGGATCGTCACGGTCGGCCGCTCCGCCACGGCGAGGCCGCCGCCGGAAGGCGCTAGCGTCACCTTGCGGGCCGGCTTGTCCGCCTCTTTCTCCGAGGACGCTCCCGGGACCAGCTCCTTCAGCAGGGACGTGAACTCCAGCTTCTCGAGCTCCGGACGCAGCTTCGCCTCGTCCGGAGGCGTGAGCTTGCAGTCGGCCACCTTCACCTTGATCGGGGCGTCGTCCTCCAGCGTGATCAGCTTGCGGTACAGATCGACCTCCCCCGCCGCGTCGACGAGGGCCTTGGCCGTCTTCGGCGGGATAGAAGCGTCGCCCTTCTTGGCGGCGGCCACCGCCGCCTTCAAGCCGCCGAAAGCCTTCAAGAGCTTCACCGCGCCCACCGGGCCGACGCCCTTGATGCCCGGCACGTTGTCGGAGGTGTCGCCGATGATGGAGAGATAGTCCACGACCTGCTCCGGCGGCACGCCGTACTTGGCCGTGACGGCCGCCGGATCCATCCAGACCGAGCTGGTGACGTCGCGCAGCACGCGGATGCCGTCGCCCACCATCTGCAGGGCGTCCTTGTCGGCCGTGACGAGCACGGCCTCGTAGCCTTCCTTCACGCCGCGGCGGGCCAGGGTCGCCATGACGTCGTCGGCCTCGTAACCGGGCAGCTCGACGCACGTCAGTCCCATGGCGCAGACCAGCTCGGAGGCGCGGCCCAGCTGGCTGATGAGATCGGGATCGATCTCCTTGCGCGTGGCCTTGTAGTCGGCGAACGCCTTGTGGCGGAAGGTGGGCTCGGGATGGTCGAAGCAGACGGCCAGCGCCGCCGGCTTCTCCCGGCGGATCAGCTGGAGGAGAGTCCGGGCGAACCCGTAAAGGGCGCCCACCGGCTCGCCTTTCGAATTGTTGAGCGGGGGCAGGGCGTGGTACGCCCGATGCAAGTATGCGTGGGCGTCCACCAGATACAAACGAGGCTTCATGAATCTGGGGGTACGACGGACGGCGTACGACGAAAGCGGCTAGACGGCGGCGACCAGGGAGTCGAGGGTCTTCTTGATCTCGGCCTTGGAGTGCACGCCCACCAGCTGCTCGACGACCTTGCCGCCCTTGAAGAAGAGCAGCGTCGGGATCGCCGAGATCTTGAAGCGGCTGGCCGCGTTGGGATGGTCGTCCGTGTTGATCTTGGCGACCTTGACCTTCCCGGTGTACTCCTTGGAGAGCTCCTCGATGACGGGCGCCAGCATGCGGCAAGGGCCGCACCACGGCGCCCAGAAGTCCACGAGGACGGGGGCGGCGCTCTGCACGACCTCTTTTTCGAAGCTGTCGTCGGTCAACTGGATCTCGGACATGGGGTTCTCTCCTTGAAAACCGGGAAACGGACTGCGGGGATTTACGTCGGCTGAAGCTCCCTAATCGTAGCAGACGAGATAGGCACTGTCAACTTGAGCGCCGGTAAAATCGAGGGTCAGACCCCCGATTTTACCGGGCGACCGTGACGACGCGGTCGAGGGCGCCGTACATCTCGGGGCGCGGCCAGAGCCAGATCACGGTGCGGCCCTTGAGGACGCCGCTCAACGCCTGGCCGAACGCCTCGAGGTCGGGCCCGGCCAGCGAGCCTTCGGGATGCGAGACGACCACCAGCTGGGGATCCTGCAGCACGAGCCGGGCGAGCAAGGCGCGCCGCATCGGGCCTTCGCCGAAGTGCTCGGCGGCCTGAGCGGCCTCGAGCTCGAGCGCGGTGCGATGGATGGAGCCGTCCGGGAGCTTGACGGGATCCAAGAGGAAGCCGGCGCCGACGGCCCGCAGCGTCTCGGCCACCTTCTCCTCCGAGGCCATCGGACCGCCGTCGCGCAGGTTGAGGGCGACGCTGCCGGGCAGCCAGGAAGAGCGCGCGTCGATCCAGCCGGTCCCGGGCCCCGCGAGCTTGCCGGCGAGGCCCTTGAGCTTGGCGCCGCTGGCGTCGACGACGCCCAGACGAGAGCCCGGCGCGACCTCGACGCCGAGGGCGGCCGAGGCGCGGCGCAGCGCGTCGGGCTCGACCGTGGCCGCGGCCGGGTCGGGCCGGGCCATCCATTGCAGCACGGTCTGCGTCTGGCCTTTGGCCACGCGGAAGTCCTTGATGATGACGTAGAGCAGCCCCTGCACCCCGTTGCGGAACTCCTCGGCGAAGCCGCCGAAGGCCTGCACCTGCCCGAGGGACAGCGCTCCGAACCACTTGATCCAGCCGAGCAGGCTCGCTCCGCCCAGAGCCCAGACGAGGAAGCGCACCGGCGCGTAGCTCAGGAAGCCCAGCCCGTAGTCGTTGACGACGGCCGTGATGCCGATGCGATACCAGATGGAGCGCAGCTCGTCGCTGACCTTGTCGTAGCCGGCCACGAGCCGCGCCAAGGCCGCGTCGCCGATGCGCATCGCCTCCCGGAACGAGGCGAGCCGGCGCTCGCCCTCCTTCGAGGCGTCGGCGCGCACCTGCGTGGCGATGGCCTCGTTGCGCTCCTGCACCTTGCCGTAGCGCAGGAACAGCCACAGGACGAGGAGCATCGGGATGGTCACGATGGTCCCGAAGGTCATCGAGGTGTGGAACATCATGAACGCCGCCATCAGCGCCATCGAGAGGTCGTAGGGGATCGTGACCCGGCCGTCGACGTTGCGCAGCATGACCTGGCCGGCGTCGTTGAGCAGGCGCGTGGAGAGCTCCGACGGCGGGTGCTCGCGGAAGAACTGCGGATCGGCCGCCAGGAACTTCCTGAAGAGCGCGGTGCGCACGTCGTGGCCCAGCGAGAGCTTCGTCCAGTTCAGCCAGATGTCGCGAAAGCCGCCCACAAGCGCGCCCGCGACGTGGAGCGCAAAGCCGAGGCCCAGGCTCCAGGCGAAGCGATGGCCGTCGCCGGCGACGAGGGCGTCGATCCAGATGCCGAGCAGCTTGACCTGGGCGATCGTCGCCGCGCCGGCGACGATGTGCAAGCCGGTGGCGGTCCAGATCCTGCGGTCGTAGCGCCGCACGTACTCGCGGATCTCGGGATCGCCGAAGAAGAACACGCTCAACGGGGAGCGCACCTTCTCCTTGAAGGCGCGCCTGGCGCCGAAAGCGACGCGCGCCAGCAGCGGGCCGTTCGAGCGCGGCGCGCTCGCCGCGGCGGCCTCCTTCTCCGCGTCCAGGCGCGCCTGGTGCTCCTGCAGCAGCCGGTTCCAGACCGATTCCGGGTCCTGCTCGGCTCCTTCGGCGGCGCGCGCGACCGGCGCCAGCGCCTCGGCCGTCCGCTGGGCCGGGCTCGCTTCCGGATTCGTCTCGCCGGCCGCCGCGGCGGAAGCGGGCGCGGCCGCGGCGGCGGAGGCCGCCGACGGCGCCTCAGGTCGCTCGACCGCCGGCGGCGGCAGCGCGGGAACGACGTCCCGACCGGGGATCGTCCCGAAGGACGCCGGCGCGCCGGGCGCCGACGGCGAGCTCACGGGCGTGCCGGCCGCGGGACGTCCGGCTTCAGCCTCGGCGGCCCAGGCCGGGAGGGTCGAGGAGGCGGTCAGCGAGGCGCAGAGCAGCAGCGCCAGGGCTCGTCGCATGGGGCGCGGCTCAGTGCAGCTTGAGGAGCCGGTCGATCTCCGCCCAGAGGCGGTCCATCGTGATGGGCTTGGGCAGGAACAGAGAAGCTCCGGCCAAGAGGCCTTCGATGCGGTCGCTGGCGTCGTTATACTGCGTGGAGGCCGACAGGAAGATGATCGGCGTGTCCTTGAAGTCCGGCAGGCGGCGGAGCCTGCGGCAGAGGTCGAAGCCATGGACGTCGGGCAGTTGCACGTCGAGCACGATCACGGAGGGCTTGAGGCCTTGCAGGACGCGCAGTCCTTCGGCGCCCGTGCCCGCCCCTCGAGCCTCGATGCCGCGCAGCGCCATGACGTCGATGAACGTCTCGCGGAACCGCGCGTCGTCTTCGATGATGAACATCGACAACTCTGCCGTTTTCATGCCCTCTCCCCAGAACTTCGGATGCGTCGTCGTGCCGCATCCTCTGGACTCATCCGGTTGAGGCCGGATCGTGGATACCCCGGGGCCGATCCCCCAGGCTACAGAGGGCCTCTCATCGAGGCTGCCGTCATTGTAGCGAGCTCGCTCGAGACCGCCGAAGGGTCGTGAGGCCCAAAAACGCCGCGTTTTTAGGTCCAGTCCGGTCCAGGCCCCAGGGCCTAGGCTTTTCTTCCCGAGTGGCCCTTCGGCACTAGATGATAAAACTTGGGATCAAACCCCAAATCTTACGATCGATGCGGGAGCAGCGCTTCGATCTCCGCCCACAGCCGCTCGACGGTGATGGGCTTGGGCAGGAAGATCGCCGCGCCGGAGAGCAGCCCTTCCGCGCGGTCGCGCGGATCGTTGTAGGCCGTGGACGCGGAGACGAAGATGATGGGCGTGTTCTTGAAGGCGTCCATGCGCTTGAGCTTGCGGCAGAGATCGAAGCCGTGGATGTCGGGCAGCTTCACGTCGAGGACGATGAGATTGGGCCGCAGCGTCTGCAACGCGGCCAGGCCTTCGCCGCCGGAGCCGGCGCCCTGCACCTCGATGCCGCGCAGCGACATGGCGTCCACGAACGTCTCCCGGAAATAGGGATCGTCCTCGACGATATAGAGCGATACGGCGGTTTCGGCCCGAGCTTCGGTCTCCACGGTCACAGTCCCCTTGCGGCCAGCCAGAGCCGGCCCCGCAATCCGTACAGCGCCCGCAGCTCGGGGTAGGACGTCTCGAGCCGGGTCATAGCGTCACGCGCTTGCGCGTCCTCGCGGTCGGCCGCGGGATCGACGTCGTCGTCGTACACGCGCCGCCCCAGGCGGAGCTCGCGCTCCCGGGCGCGCGCCGCGTCGTCGCGCTCCAGCAAACGTCCGTACTCGAGCACCGCCGAGGTCGGAGCCGACGCCCAGCGGCCTTGCCCCATCAGCGCGCCGAAAAGGCCGGCGCCCAGCATGCGCGACGCCGGAGCGCCCAGAGTCTTTTCGAGCTTGCGGTAGGCGGCCTCGACGTTGATGAAGCCGTCCCCCTCCGCCGCGTGGCCTTGCCCGGTGTTCTCGAGCGTGTCCATCACGGCGTTGACGATGGCGTCCAGCTTCTCCCCCTTCTGCGTCACGCCGAAGAGCAGGCAGAGCAGCACGATGGCGCCCGCCACCGACGGCGTCGACATCGACGTGCCGTTCTCCGCTTTCACCGGACCGTAGACCGGATCCACGCGGTCGGGGCCGAACGCGTCGGGCCAAGCCGCCTCGACGCGCATGCCGACGGCGGTCAGGTCGGGCTTGGCCGCGACGCCGGCGTCGTCGCGCGTCATCGGGCTGCGGTCGCCGCGCGAGGAGAAGAAAGCGATCCGCTTGCCCCCGTCGGCCGCGGCCACCGAGAGCACGCGGATCGCCTTGGTCTTCGGGTCGCGGTATTGGACGATGGCCGGGTTGCCGATCGTGTCGGAACCGGAGCCGGCATTGCCGGCGGCGAAGACCATGATGTGGCCTTCCTCGGCGAGCTTGCGCACGAGCTGCGAGTCGGGGCTGTTGGGATCGCCGGTGTCGTCGCCCCAGGAGTTGGAGATGACGAGATTGCCGTCGTTGGCCGCCATCGTCAGCGCCTTGAGGATGTCGTCGAGCGTGGCGCCGCCCTTCACGAAGGTCTTGTAGTGCGTGGCGTGCGGCTTGGCCCACGCCGCCACGCGGCTCAGGGCGCTCTGCGTCCAGCTGCCGTGGCCGTCGTCGTCGCCGGAGGCGACGGAGGTGACGTTCTTCTCGGGGATGCCCTTGAGCATCGGGTGCGTCCCGTCGATGCCCGTGTCGATGACGGCGGCGCGCACCGCCGGCGCGGTCTCGACGCCCGTCAGCCGCTCGAGCAGACGGCCGAGGACGCCGGCGCCCGGCTTGCCGAAGCGATGCTCGGCGATCTTCTGCACGCCGTCGGCGCGCATGATCTTCATGTTCTCGTCCATCGTCACCGGGCCCCAGCGCGACGGGTCCATCTGCTCGGGAGAGACCGGGACGGGGCGGACGATCTCGCGCCGCGCGTTGTCGAAGACGCGGTGGCCCCGGCTCACCAGCCAGGCCTTGAGCTGGTCGGCGCGGGCGGCGTCGACGCTGATCGTGGCCGCGTTGATCCTCTTATAAGTCGCCACGGGCGTGGCGCCGAAGCCGCTCAAGCCCGCGCCCGGCACGCCGGCGGCGTCGAGCTGGGACGTCATCGTCCCGATGAGCTTGCGGTAGCGGTCCACGCCGCCGCGCGCCGAGACGTCGACGGAAGAGAGGAAGCTGTCCTGGGCGAAGCCGCGCGCGCCCGGCTTCAGCACGACGACGTACTCCACCCGCTTGGCGGAATCCGGCGGGATGGGGCCGTGAGCGGCCGGCGGCGCCGCCGCCAGCACGCCCATGATCGGAGCGGCGGCCGTGACGATGCCGAGGAGCGCCGCGCCGGAAGCCAGCGCCGGGAAACCGAGCGCGCCGAGGCCGGCGAAGCTCAGCGCGCTCAGCCCGGTCAGCAGCAGGTGCCCGGCGGTGTCGAGATGCGCCGGGAACGACAAGACCGTCATCGCCAGACCCATCATCACCGCGCTGGCGCGGGGAGAGAGGACGCGCGGCCGCGGCGCCAGCCCGGCGTCGCGGCTGTCCGGACCGTGATCGCGGTCGTCGCGGCGCGGATTGCCGATCTCGTCCAGATCCCCCGCGCCGTCGTGGCCCGGCGCGGGCCGCGGCGTCTCGTCGAGCTCGCCTTCGCGCTCCGGCATCCGCTCGCGCTTCTTCAGCTGGAAGCCTTCCTCACGGCTGTCCGGACCGTGGTCGCGGTCGTCGCGGCGCGGGTTGCCGATCTCGTCGAGGTCGCCGGTCCCGTCGTGGCCCGGCGCGGGCCGCGGCTCGCCCAGGTCGTCGTCGCTCTCCGGCATGCGTTTGCGCTGCAGCCAGAGGCTTGGGCCGAGACCCATGCGGCGGAGGAAGCCCTTCTCGCGCGCCTTCGGCGCGGAGCGCTCGACCGGGGAACCGGGCTGGGACGTCGCGAGCCGCGCGACCGCGCCGGCCTCGGCGCCGGCCGGGACGCCGACGGCCTCGGGAGCCTGGGGCGAGTCGGGCAGACCCGTGACGATCGTCTCCGCGCCGCGGGGCAGGCCGTCGGCGGGCGCCAAATAAGGCACCGCCGCGGCGCCGGCCGGGATCGCCGGCGCGGCGTTCTCGCCGGTTCCCTCGAGGGCGCGGCCGGCGGCGGCATACGCTTCCAGCCCCGGCGACAGCAGCGCCAGGGCGCCACAGAGCGCCAGGGAAACGAAGGACTTCATGGGTGTAGTATACGACC
>CAZZGQ010000091.1:0-4156 GCA_964653765.1 uncultured Elusimicrobia bacterium
TCTTTTGGAACTGCTCGTTGAGCCGCTCCACGCGGTGGCGCAGGATGTCCTGGAACCGGAAGAGCACGGGCAGCTTGATGCCGCGGGCGAGCACGTCGTCGACCAGCGCGCGCACGTCGATCGCCGGCTCCGGCGTCTGGTGAGCGTGGGCGGTGAGGTGGCCGGCGTCGTTGACGCCGAAGTACTTCAGGCCCCAGCCCTTGAGGTTGTAGAGATTCGCCGAATCTTCGACGGTCCAGTCTTTGGCCATGAGAAGAAATTATAGCACCATCTCCGTCGACGGCGAGCGTCTCGCGGGCCCAACGCGCCTAGTGCTTCCGGGAAGGCCGCGCTGGGTCTTCGGCCTCAGGCGGAGCCTCCGCCGTCAGGCTACCTTTGCGCCATGACCAAGGTCGCCCTCCTCGCCGCCGTCCTCGCCTGCCCGCTTTCCGCCCGCGCCGAGACCGGCAAGCGCTACCTGCCCGAGGTCTTCAAAGCCTGCTCGTCCCTCCAGGGCGGCGGGAGCTTCTCGTCCGCGGAGGCGATGATGATGTGCCTGGACGCGACCGCCGATCGCAGCTTCGTGCCGCAGATGGTCGATCAATGCATGAGCCTGGAGGGCGGCGGCAGATCTTATGCCTACGAGGCGCGGATCATGTGCCTCAAGGCCGTGGCCGAGCACAAGTTCGCTCCGGAAGCCGTCGCCGCCTGCATGTCGCTCCAAGGCGGCGGCAGCTCTTACGCCTACGAGGTCCGCATCGCCTGCCTCAAGGAGGTCGCCGACAAGGAGTACGTCACCGAGACGCTCAACGCCTGCATGACGCTCCCAGGAGGCGGCAGCTCTTACGCCCACGAGGTGCGCCTCTCCTGCATCAAGAAGTTCGGGCAGCGCCGCTACCCGCCCGAGATCCTCTCCGCCTGCATGTCGCTGCAGGGAGCGGGAAGCACCTACGCCCACGAAGCGCGCACGCAGTGCCTGCAGAAGCTCTACGGCTCGTCGATCGCGCCGGGAAACCAGGGCACGCTCACCTCGCCCGTGGCGCCCTCCTCCGGCGGCGACGGCGCCAGCTTCAACTAGCCCCGCTCAGGGCGGCGGGATGTCGTTGGGAAGGCCCAGCGCGTAAGGCTTGCTCGTGAAGGGCTTGGCCAGGGCGTAGAAGCCCCAGCGGTCGGGCTGCGACATCGCGAGCTTGTAGTCCGCCAGCGCGTCGGCGCGGCGGCCGAGCGAATCCTCGAGGTTGCCGGCCTTGATGCTGCCCCAGACGGCCCAGCGGCTCATCTTGCCGTTGAACGATACCTTCTGCGCCTCGCGGAACGCGACGAGCGCCTCGTCGTAGCGCTTGAGGCCCCACAGGCCGCAGCCCAGGATGACGTTGCCCTTGCCCTGCTCGATGGCGTTGTAGCGCCCTTCTTTCGAGAGCTTCAGATATTCGCGGGCTCCTCTGACCACGTCCTCGTAGCGGCCGTCGGAGAAGAGCGCCACGAGCTGGGCCGAGTGCATCATCGCGCTGTCCGGATAGCGGCGCCGCAGCTCCTGCATGATCTCCACGGCGCGCTTGGGGTTCTTGGCGCCGTAAGGGTCCTCCGTGTAGATCTCGACGAGCAGGATCATGGCGTTGCTCTTCGAGTAGTGTCCCTTCTCGGCCACCATGTTGAGATAATCGATGCCGCGCTGGCGGTTGCCGCGCAGCACGATCTTGGCGAGCACGCCGATGAAGCGCGGGTAGAGGTCGGAGTAGTAGTCGTACATCCCGAGGCCGAGGTAGGCGTCCCAGAGCTTGGGGTCCGCCTTCACGGCGGCATTCGTCAACGACAGAGCCGTGCGCCCCTGCCAGTAGCCCTTGAGCCAGTGCTGCCGGATGATCTGCATGCGGCTGGAGAGGCCGTAGGCGGCGCCCAGCACCATCATGCCCTGCGGGTCGCGAGGATGGAGTTTGAGCCACTTCTCCCCGATCTCGATGGCCTTGGCGGTGCGCCTCTCGTACTCGTCGATCCAATGATCGTCGCCCTGGTCCGTCTCGTAGACGTAGCGGGTCCAAGCGACGCCGGCCAGGCCCAGATAGGCATGCGGGTCGTCCGGGGCGATCGCGATCGCCTTGGCCGTCTCGGCTTCCGCGTCGTCGAAGCGCATCCGATAGACGTCGTCGATGCCCGTGATGAGGGACTTGTCGAGCTCGGGCGCGATCGCCGGGGCGGCGGAGGCCAGGTTGGCGGCGAGCAGCAGCACGATCATTTGCGCGACCATTTTATCTCATCGGCGGCGGCCGATCCAAGCGGCCCATTTCATATAATAGCGGCCTCTCCATGAAAGCTTTCCTTTATAAGGACCGGACCTCGTCTCTGGCCGAGGTCGCCGCGCCCGAGCCGGGCCCGGGAGAGCTGGTGCTGGCCGTGGAGGCGTGCGGCCTCTGCGGCACGGACCTGATGAAGCTGGCCACGCGGCCCGCCTCCGCCGTGCTGGGCCACGAGATCTGCGGGAAGGTGGCCCGCGTCGGCGCGGGCGTCAAGGCGTTTCGCGAGGGCGATCGCGTCGCGGCCGCCCACCACGTCCCTTGCGGCGAGTGCCACTACTGCCGGCGCGGCAGCGTGTCGATGTGCCGCCAATTCAAGGCGACCAACGTCGACCCGGGAGGCTTCGCCGACTACGTCAAGCTCTCCCCCCTGCACGTCCGCCACACGACCTTCAAGGTGCCCGACCGCCTCGAGAGCGCCGCGGCGAGCCAAATGGAACCGCTGGCCTGCGTGCTGCGCAACGCCAAGCGCGTGCGCGCCCGCGAAGGCGACGTCGTCGCCGTCGTGGGCCTGGGCGCCATCGGCCAGCTCACGGCGCGGCTGCTCCGGCGCGTCTACGGCGCGACCGTCATCGGCCTCGATCTCGACGAGAAGCGCGCCGCCGCTGTGGCCGACTACGGCCGCGGCTACACCGCCTGGGAGCCCTTCGAGACGGCCGCGCGCGAGGCGTCCGACGGCCGGGGCGTCGACACCTTCATCATCTCCGCCGGCACCCCGGGCCTGGCCCAGAAAGGCGTCGGCCTGATCCGCGAGGGAGGCACGCTCAACGTCTTCGCCAGCTTCCATCCCGACCCAATGATGCCTCTCGACCTGAACGCCGTCTATCACCGCGAGCTGACGATCCTGAGCAGCTATTCGCCGGCGCTCGAGGACCTGAAGGAGTCGCTCGACCTCATCGCCTCGGGGCGGGTGGACGTGGGCTTCCACGACCAGAAGAGCTACGGGCTCGAGCGCTTCGAGGAGGCCGTGGCCGACGTCCGCGGCCGCCGGGCGACCAAGGCTATTATCGTGCCGGCCGGCCGATGAAGGCTGTCATCTTCCACGCCCCGCGCCGCATCCGTCTCGAGGACGCGCCGCTGCGCGAGCCGGGCCGCGGCGAGCTGCGCGTGAAGATGGGCGCGGCGCTGACCTGCGGCACCGACTTCAAGGCCTACCGCCGCGGCCATCCGGTGCTGCTGGGGCCGCTGCCCTCGCCGTTCGGCCACGAGCTGGCCGGGACCGTCGACGCCGCGGGCGACGGCGTCGCCGGCTTCAAGAAGGGCGACCGCGTGGTCGTCGCCAACTCCGCTCCCTGCGACGGCTGCTACTTCTGCGCGCGCGGCCAGAACCAGCTCTGCGACCGTCTGAAGCTCCACAACGGCGCCTACGCCGAGTACGACCTCGTCCCGGCGAACATCGTCAAGCACAACGTCTGGAAGCTGCCGGCGGCCCTGGCCTTCGAGACCGCGGCGCTCTCGGAGCCGCTGGCCTGCGCCGTGCACGGCGTGGAGGCGACCGGCTGCAGCGCGGGAGAGACCGTGGCGGTGCTGGGCGCGGGGCCGATGGCGCTGCTGCTCGTCCAGGCCTTGAAGGCCAAGGGCTGCCGCGTGCTCGTCGCGGGGCGCAGCCCCGAAAACCTCGACAAGGCGCGCCAAGCGGGCGCCGATGAGACGTTCTCCTCCCTGGACGGAGACATCGTGACGGCGGTCCGGCGCGCGACCGAAAAGCGCGGGGCCGACGCCGTCATCGAAGCCGTCGGCCTCGGCCTGACGTGGCAGCAAGCGCTCGCGATGGCCCGCAAGGGCGGCCGCGTCTGCCTCTACGGCGGCTGCGCGCCCGGTACCGAGGTCCCGATCGACGCCCACCGCGTCCACTACGAGCAGCTCACGCTCCTCGGCGTCTTCCA
>CAZZGQ010000091.1:4256-8003 GCA_964653765.1 uncultured Elusimicrobia bacterium
CTGGTGAAGAAGGGCCGCGTGATCGCGGAAGGCTGGCATCGCAAGGCGGGCGGGCCGCACGCGGAGGCGGAAGCGCTGGCGAAAGCCGGCGCCGCGGCGCGCGGCGCCACCGCCTACGTGTCGCTCGAGCCCTGCTGCGCCCATCCCGGCAAGCGCACCCCGCCCTGCGCGGACGCGCTCGCCGACGCAGGCGTCGCGCGCGTGGTGGCGGCGATGAAGGACCCGAATCCGGCTGTGGCCGGCCGCGGGCTTTCCATCCTCAAGCGCGCCGGAGCGAAGGCGGAATACGGGCTGCTCGCCGGGGAAGCGGAGGACCTCAACCGCGCCTTCGTCTCCTGCATGCGGCACGGAAGGCCCTGGGTCATCCTGAAGTCGGCGCTCAGCCTCGACGGAAAGGCCGCCGCGCGCGGCGGCGCCTCGCGTTGGATCACCGGCAAGGCGGCGCGCGAACTGGTCCACGAGCTGCGCGCGAAGTGCGACGCCGTGCTCGTGGGAAGCGGCACGGCTGTCGCCGATGATCCGGCGCTCACCTCGCACGGCGCCGGACCCGATCCCGTGCCCGTGATCCTCGACACGAAGCTGCGCCTGCCTCGCAAGGCGAAGGTCCTGCGGGGTCCGCGGACTCCCATCGTCTTCACCGCCAAACGCGGGAGCAGGATCTCCGGCGCCGACGTCGTGACCGTCCCCATGAAGAAGGGCCGGCTCGACCTGAAAGCCGTCCTGGCCGACCTCGCCCGCCGCAAGCTGGGCGTCCTCCTGGTCGAGGGCGGCCCCACGGTGCACGCCTCGTTCCTCGAGGCCGGCTTCGTCGACGAGGTCTACGCCTTCATCGCCCCCAAGCTGCTGGCCGGCACTGACGATCCCAACGCCGCGCCGCGATTGGCACAGCCCCGTCTTACGCGCCTGGGCCCAGATTTCCTATTCTATGGCGGGCTTACGTTCTAAACCATGTTCACGGGCATCATCCAGGCGGTGGGTACCGTCAGCGCCCGAGGCCGCACCGGCCTCGCGGTCCGGGCTCCTTTGCGCGCCAAGCCCGGCGACAGCGTGGCCGTCAACGGGGCCTGCTTGACCGTGACGCGGCCGCCCAAGGGCGGGACTCTCTCCTTCGACGTCAGCGACGAGACCTGGCGCCTGACCAACCTCGGCGCGCTGGCGGCCGGTTCGCCCGTCAATCTGGAGTCCGCGCTCAAGGCCGGCGACGCCCTGGGCGGCCACATGGTCAGCGGCCACGTGGACGCGCGCGGCGCGGTCCTGGAGCACGAGAAGCTGCCCAACGGCTTCACGCGCCTGCGCGTCGAGCTGCCGGCCGCGCTCAAGGGTTTGGTCGCGCTCAAGGGCTCGGTGGCGATCGACGGCGTCAGCCTCACCGTCACCAAGGTCTTCCCGCGCTGGTTCGAGACCGTCCTCGTCCCGCATACGCTGTCCCACACCAACCTCTCGTCGCGCCGGCCCGGCGACGTCGTCAACCTCGAAGCGGACTTGATCGCGCGCTACGTGCGCGCGGCCCTGGGAAAATGAGCGCCGCGAGATTCGACTCCATCGCCGACGCGATCGCGGACATCAAGCGCGGCCGCATGGTCATCGTGGTCGACGATCCCGACCGCGAGAACGAGGGCGACATCGTGATCGCCGCCTCCAAGTGCGACGAGCGCGCCGTCAACTTCATGGCGCAGCACGCGCGCGGCCTGATCTGCGTGCCGATGGTGGGCTCGCGCCTGGACCGGCTCAAGCTCTTCCCCATGGTGGACGCCACCGCCTCGTACGGCCCCGGCCCGGGACGCGACACGGCCTTCTCGGTCTCGGTGGACGCCAAGCGCGGCACGACGACGGGCATCTCCGCGCGCGACCGCGCCGTCACCGTGAGGGCTCTTCTCGACGCCAGGACCCGTCCCGACGACCTCATCCGGCCGGGCCACATCTTCCCGCTGCGCTCCAAGGAAGGCGGCGTGCTCGTGCGCGCCGGCCACACCGAGGCCGCCGTGGAC
The DNA here is from genome assembly GCA_964653765.1 of uncultured Elusimicrobia bacterium. Taxonomy (GTDB): domain Bacteria; phylum Elusimicrobiota; class Elusimicrobia; order UBA1565; family UBA9628; genus JAGWUP01. The sequence continues at coordinate 6,245 of CAZZGQ010000091.1, forward strand.
ATGGCGCGGCTCGCCGGCCTCGAGCCCGCCGGCGTCATCTGCGAGATCCTCAACGCCGACGGCACGATGGCGCGCACCACCGAGCTCTTCAAGTTCGCCCGGCGCCACAAGCTCAAGATCGTCACGATCAAGGACCTCATCGAGCACCGCCGCCTCCACGAGCGGCTGGTGAAGCGGATGGGCAGCGCCCGGCTGCCGACGGCGCACGGCGAGTTCACGCTGCACGTCTACGAGGAGGCCCTCACCGGCAAGCAGCACTTGGCGCTGGTCAAGGGCGTGGTCGAAGGCCAGAAGAACGTTTTGGTGCGCGTGCACAGCTCCTGCATCACGGGCGACTCGCTCTTCTCGCAGCGCTGCGACTGCGGCCAGCAGCTCGCCGCCGCGCTCAAGCGCATCGACGCCGAGGGGCGCGGCGTGCTGGTCTACCTCGCGCAGGAAGGCCGCGGCATCGGCCTGCTCAACAAGATCCGCTCGTACGCGCTGCAGGACAAGGGCCTGGACACCGTCGAGGCCAACCTGGCGCTGGGCTTCAAGGCCGATCTGCGCGAGTACGGCATCGGCGCCCAGATCCTCGTCGACCTCGGCCTCTCGACCCTGCGCATCCTGACGAACAACCCGCGCAAGATCGTGGGCATCGGCGGCTACGGCCTGAAGGTGGTGGAGCGCGTGCCGCTGCAGGTCCCCCCTACCAAGCACAACGTGCACTACATGCGCACCAAGAAGGCCAAGATGGGCCACTGGATCACCGAGGAGCTGCGCTAGATGCTCACGGGCAAGGTCGCCCTGGCCGTCTCTCGCTTCAACGAGCAGATCACCGCGCGCCTGCGCGACAGCTGCCTCAAGACGCTCTCCCACGCCGGGCTCTCCGGCGAGCGCGTCACCGTGGTCGAGGTCCCCGGCGGCTACGAGCTGCCCTGGACCGTCAACGAGCTCGCCTTGTCCAAGCGCTACGACGTCGTGATCGCCTTGGGCTGCATCCTGAAGGGCTCCACGCCGCAGAACGACCACATCGCGCGCTCGGCGATCCATCATCTGCATTCGATCTCCCTTTCCACGAGGACGCCGGTGATCCTCGGAGTCATCACGCCGAACACGGAAGCCCAGGCCGCGGCCCGCACGCGAGGCGAGCTGGACCGCGGAAAGGAGGCGGCCGAAGCCGCCCTCGCGATGCTCAAGGTCCGAGAGGAGCTGTCCCATGGGTCGTAGGCGCCAGGCGCGCGAGATCGCGCTGCAAACGCTGTACATCATCGACACCTCGCGCACGGAACAGGAAGAGGCGTTCGCCATCGTCAATCGCCGCGACGAGGTCGATGACGAGAAGACGCTGGAGTTCGCCAAGGAGCTGGTGTCGGGCGCGCTGACGCAGAAGCCGGCGCTCGACGCCCTCATCGAGGGCGCCGCCCAGAACTGGGCGCTGGCGCGCATGGCCGCCGTGGACCGAAACGTGCTGCGCCTCTCCGCATACGAGCTGCTCAACCTGCCCGAGACCCCCGTGAACGTGGTGATCGACGAGGCCATCGAGATCGTCCGCAAATTCTCCACCGAGGACTCCACCCGCTTCATCAACGGGATCCTCGACAAGCTCAAGGAGCACCGCCATGGCCATGAGCGGCGAGACCAAGCGAGCGGCGGCTGAGATCGAGCGGCTGCGCCGCGAGATCTCCGAGCACGATCGGCATTACTATCTGGAGGACGCCCCGGTCATCTCCGACACGGAGTACGACCGGCTCATGCGGCGGCTCCAGGACCTCGAGACCGC
>CAZZGQ010000091.1:8103-10982 GCA_964653765.1 uncultured Elusimicrobia bacterium
CACTCCTTCGGCGTCTGGGAGCCGGACGGCGGCATCCACAGCCATTCGGGCTTCATCAAGGAGGCCGGCAAGCTCGGCTTCCGGGTCGAGCCGCACATCGTCACCGCTTCCATCGACGAGGTGATCGAGGAGTACAAGACCTTCCGCGACAAGAAGCTGACCAAGCTGCCGTACGCCATCGACGGCCTGGTCGTGAAGGTGGACTCCTACGCGCAGCAGCGGCGGCTGGGCTTCACGGCGAAAAGCCCGCGCTGGGCCGTGGCCTTCAAGTACCCGGCCTCGCAGGCCAGCACGGTGGTGGAGCGGATCTGGCCGTCGGTGGGACGCACCGGCACGATCACGCCCATCGCCAGCGTCAAGCCCGTGCTCTGCGCGGGCGTGACCATCAGCAACATCTCGCTGCACAACTACGACGAGGTCAAGCGGCTGGACATCCACGACGGCGACGCCGTGCTCATCGAGCGCGCCGGCGAGGTGATCCCCAAGGTGGTGAAGGTCACCAAGCACGCCAAGGGCGCCAAGGAGGTCCACCCCCCGGCCAAATGCCCCGTGTGCGGCGGCCGCATCGCCAAGGAGCCGGACTTCGTCGCCTATTATTGCGAGAACCCCTCCTGCCCCGCCCAGATCAAGGGCGGCCTGCTGCACTTCGCCTCGCGCGCGGCCATGGACATCCAAGGCTTGGGCGATCAGGTCGTCGAGGCGCTCGTCGGAAACGGCAAGCTGCGTTCGTTCGCGGATATCTACGATCTCACCAAGGAAGACCTGCTGACGGTGCCCCTGTTCGCGGACAAGCGCGCCGAGAACCTTCTGGAGCAGATCGAGGCCAGCCGCTCGCGGCCGCTGAACAAGCTGCTCTACGGCCTGGGCATCAGGCACGTCGGCGAGAAGATGGGCGACGTGCTCGCCGAGAACTTCTCGCTGGACGAGCTGGCCAAGGCGGACGCCGAGCAGCTGCAGCGCGTCCCTGACGTCGGCCCGGTCGTCGCGCAGACCGTCGCTGATTTCTTCGCAAGCAAAGAAGTGAAACAACTCCTTGCCAGGTTGCGCGCCGCCCGTTTGAACTTCGCGAAGGTCCAGCGGCGCGCGGTTTCGGGCTCACCTTTCGCCGGGAAGACGTTCGTCTTCACGGGAGAGCTGACCAAGATGACGCGCGACGAGGCCGAGGAGAAGGTCAAGTCGCTCGGCGGCAAGGCCTCGGGCTCGGTCTCCTCCAAGACGGCCTTCGTCGTCGCCGGAGAAGCGGCCGGCTCCAAGCTGAAGAAGGCGCAGGACTTGGGCGTGGCGATCCTCGACGAGGCCGGCTTCATCGCCATGCTCCCCGTAGAGCTGCGACCGTAGGAAGTGGTTTGATTCCTAAGGATATGGGAAGAAAACCGAGGCCCTAGCATGGCGGACAAGAAGGAGAAGTACGCTCTCCTCCACGTCGCCGACCGCACGGGCATCACCGAGTTCGCCTACGCGCTGGTCTCGCTCGGCTACAAGCTCGTGGCCTCGGGCGGGACGGCGGCGGCGCTGCGCCAAGCCGAGCTCGAGGTCATCGACGCCCGCGAGCTGGCCGGCGACAAGGAAGGCGCCCTATCGCTGCTGTCGCCCGCCGTCGTGGGCGGCGTCTCGGCGGATCGCAACGATCCCGCCCTCATGGGACAACTCGAGAAGCTGGGCGGCCTGCCCTTCGACCTCGTCGCCGTCAACTTCTACCCGCTCTCCCAGCTCACCGACGACGCCAAGCTGTCGCAGGCGGAAGTGCTGGCCTACATCGACCTGCCCAGCTCCGCGCTGCTGCGCGCCGCCGCGCTGAACTTCCGGCACGCGATCCCGCTCTGCGATCCGGAGGACTACCAGCCCGTGCTGGACTCGCTGCGCCAGTACGACCGCCTGCACCCCGAGCGCCGCCAGTCGCTGGCCGCCAAGGCCTTCCACTACTGCGCCTATTACGACACGACGGTGGCGCAGTTCCTGGGCGGCAAATGGGACAAGCTGCCGGACGAGCTCGTCATCGGCCTCAAGAAGACGGCCGAGATGAATTACGGCGAGAACCCGCAGCAGCACGGCGCGCTGTACACGCTCAGCGGCGCGCGGCCCTGGGGCATCAATGCCGCCCAGGTCGTCCACGGCAAGCCGCTGTCCTACAACCATTTCCTCGACCTCGAGGTGGCCTGGGAGCTGGTGACCGAGATCGGCGAGCCGGCCTGCGCCATCGTGCGCCACGCCGTGCCCGCCGGCGTCGCCGTCTCCGACCGCCCCGGCGAGGCCGTCCGCCTGGCGTACCGCAGCGACCCGCGCGGCTGCTACCTGGGCACCGCCGCCGTCAACCGCGAGCTGGAGGAGGACGCGGCGGCGGCCCTCGCCGACGAGTACGTCAGCTGCATCGCCGCCCCCCAGTTCTCGCACAAGGCGCTGATGATCCTGCGCGCCAAGAAGGACATCCGCCTCGTCACGCTGCCCTCGACGCTCATCTCCGCTCACGAGCTGGACTTCCGCGCCGTGGCGGGCGGCGTGCTGGTGCAGGACAAGGATAACCAGGTCTTCGGCGCGCCCAAGGCGGTGACGCGCCGGCCGCCCAGCGAGCTGGAGATGAAGTCGCTGCGCCTGGCCTGGCTCGTGGCCAAGCACGCGCGCACCCACGCCGCCGTCGTCGTGCGCGGCAACCACACGATCGGCATCGGCAGCGGCCAGTCCTCGCGCATGGACGCGGTGCGGCTGGCGCTCGTGAAGAGCCAGGACCGCCACCCCATCGTGCCCGCCGGCCTGCCCATGGTCCTGGCCTCGGACGCCGCGCTCTCCGCCGAGCACGTCCTCGACGTCGCTCCCGCCGGCATCTCCGCCATCATCCAGCCCGGCGGCACGAGCGAGGACAAGGACGCCATCGTCGCCGCCGA
>CAZZGQ010000092.1:0-10966 GCA_964653765.1 uncultured Elusimicrobia bacterium
GGGGCGGGTTGCCTGCGGGCGCAACCCGCGGGGTTGTTCTTGTGGCGGGCTACCTTTGGGGGGGCGGTCTGGGCGTGGGGTTTGGGGGGGGGGGGCGCCTGCCGCGCGATCGCGGCCTTGAGCGCCCTGCGGGCGATCCACTTCTCGAGCGACGGCGGCGCGGCGTCGGCGTTGGCCGGGATCAGCCCTTGGGCGGCCACGAAATAGAACGCCGCTCCCATGGCGGCGACGGCGCCGACGGCTCCGATGACGATCCCCTTGACCATCCGGCCGATCATAGCCGATTGGCGGCCGCGGCTACCAGTAGCCGTCTTTGATCACGCGCGCCCGGGCCTTCGCGTCCATCCACGCCGGCCAGGTTCGCGCGCTCGGCCTCGTACGGATCGTGCGCCTCGTACGAGTGCAGGAACAGGAAGAAGGGCCGGTCGTCGCGCCGGCACGATCTGGTCGAAGCCCTTGCCGAGCAGCAGATCGTCACCCCATCGTCGTGCCGAGGTGTTATAAGGGACTGCCATGACCGATGCCCCCAGCGCCCTCGTCGTCGAGGACGACGCCGCGACGGCCGAGGTCTGCCTCAGGATGCTGCGGCAGCTCGGCTTCACCGTAGAGACCGCCGGCAGCCGCAAGCAGGCCTGGACGCGCTTGAGCCGGAGGCGCTTCGATCTCGTCCTCACCGACGTGCAGATGGACGACGAGAGCGCCGGGGTGCTGCTCACCGAGGAGATCAAGAGCCGCAGCCCGGACACCGAGGTGATCCTGATGACCGGCAATCCCTCCCTCGAGACCGCCGTCCCGGCGCTGAAGCACGGAGCTTTCGACTACCTGAGCAAGCCCTTCGATCTGGCCGGCCTCGGCAGCGTCGTGCGGCATTGCCTCGAGCGGCGCCGGCTCGCCGCGGAGCTCGACCGCGAGAAAAGCCTCCGGGAAGAGCTGGCCTCGGCCTACGCGGAGCTACAGAAGGTCGAGCGCCTGAAGGACGCCTTCCTCTCGCGCGTCAACCACGAGCTGCGCACGCCCGTGACCGTGGCCGTCATGGCGGTCGACATCCTCGAGGACCGGCTCGCCGACGCGCCGGGCCGCGAGCTCTGGTCGCGGCTCGATGACGCGATCCGGCGCCTGAGCGCGACCGTGGAGCAGCTGGTGCTCTACTCGCGCCTGACCCAGGCCGGCTTCGCTCCCGAGCGCAAGGAGCTCGACCTCTGGACCCTGCTGACCGGACTGATCGAGCGCCGCCGCGCCTGCGCCCAGGAGCGGGCGGTGACCCTGGAAGCCTCTCGCAAAGGCGAGGCCTTTTTCGTCTCGGCGGACCGGCAGCTGCTCGAGGTCGCCTTCGACCACCTCCTCGCCAACGCCGTCCGCTTCAACAAGCGCGGCGGCCGCGTCGTCGTCCGGCTGGAATACCGCGAGGACGGCGTCGAGGTCTCCGTCGCCGACACGGGCATCGGGATCCCCGAGGACAAGCTCGGAAGCCTCTTCGACCGCTTCTATCAGGTCGCCGAGCACCTCACCCGCGAGGCCGGCGGCCTGGGCCTGGGCTTGGCCACGGTGAGGCGCATCGTGGAGTCGCACGGAGGCACGGTCGCCGTCGAGAGCGAGCTCGAGCGCGGCACGACGTTCTCAGTCAGGCTGCCGCGAGCTCGCTGACCCGCTCGAGCGGCAGCGAGACGACGAAGCGGGCGCCGCCGCCGCGCGCGTTGCCCGCGCTCAGGGTCCCGCCGTGGCCGTGGACGATCTCGCGGCTCGTGTACAGGCCCAGGCCCGTGCCGCCCTGGTCGGGACGCGTCGTGCCGAAAGGCTTGAAGAGCGCGGCCAGCGCCGCCTCGGAAAGGCCCGGCCCGGTGTCCACGACCTCGATCTCGATCCAGCGCCGGCCGCCGAGGCCCGGGACGGTCCGCGTGCGCAGGTCGATCCGCCCTCCCTCGGGCATCGCCTTGCCCGCGTTGGACAGCAGGTTGACGAAGACCCTCTGGAGCTCGGACTCCGTGGCCCGCACGCGCGGCTCGCCGCCTTGCCACGCGGTCTCGATCTCGACGCCGCCGCGCAAGAGACCCTCGCTGCAGAGCGCGATCGCGGAGCGCAGGATCTCGTGGACTTCGCAGGAGACGCGGGGCGCCTGCTCGGCGCGGGCGGCCTCGAGCATCGCTTGGACGATGGTCTGGCAGACCCGCGCCGAGCGGTCGATGGCCTCGACGTCCCGGCGCAGCGAGGAATCGGCCTCGACCTGCTTCAGACAGATGTCCGCCATGCCCCGGATCACCATCAGCGGCGTCTTGAGGTCGTGCACGATCCCGGCGCTCATCAAGCCGACCTGCACGAGCTTCCGCGTCCTCTCCTCGAGCTCGTCCAGCTCCCGGCGCTGCCGGCGCAGCGTCGCCGCCGCCTTCCTCTCGGAGCCGACGAGCCGCGAGATCAGCGCCGCGGAGAAGATGAACAGGCCGTCCTTCACGCAGATCTCGAAGAGCGGCGCCGCGTTCCAGGCCTGGCCCGCGCTCAAGTAGAACGCCGTGTTGAAGCCCACCACCCCCAGGGTGATCCAGGCCGTCTCCTTGCGGCCCAGCAGCATGGAGACGGTGTAGATCGGCAGCAAGTAGAGCACCCACAGGTTCGACTGGGGCCCGCCCGAGTACGCCAGGATGGCCGTGATCACGCCGCAGTTGGCCATGATGATCGAGGCGGAGGCCCATTCCAGCGACGGCCACAGCCTGAGGGCCGTCACGGCCAGGAAGTTGAGCGACAAGAGCGCCAGGAACAGATAGAGGATGGCCGGGTAGACCAGCTCCTCGTTGCTGCGCCCCAGATAGACGATGACCGCCAGGAAGATGCAGAAGACGGCCTCGTACTTATGCGCCAGAGCCTTTCCGACCTTGTCCTCGCTCATGCTCCCTCCCGGCCGGCGCCGTCGCGCCGGCGATCGAACGCGAACCTGCTGCGGCGGCCCTGGCGGTCCGCCTTGAGGTAAGCCTTCATCTCGGAGGCGATCTCCACGACCCGGCCGTAGTGCTCCAGGCGCCGCTGCTGCGTCGTGACGATGCCCATGGAGAGCGTGACGATCGGAAGCCGGACCCGCTGCCCCGACCGATCGCAGACCTCGACGAAGCCGCGCTTCTGGTCCTCCGCCGAATAGAACGAGGGCGCCAGCAGGTCGAACGTCTTGGCGGCGCGGAAGGCCACGAAGGCGGCCTCGTCCGGGCTCGTGATGACGGCGAAATCGTCGCCGCCGATGTGGCCCAGGAAGCCCCCGTCGCCCGCGTCGCGCAGGCTCTCCGCGAGCACGTCGCCCGTGGCGCGTATCAGAAGGTCGCCCCGGGCGAAGCCGTAGCGGTCGTTGTAGGACTTGAAGCGGTCGATGTCGACGTGGAAGAAGGCGAAGGGCTCGCGCAGCCGGATGCGGCGGTTGACCTCCTCCTCGATCGCCGGGTTGCCCGGCAGGCGCGTGAGCGGATTGGCGGCCAGGTCCTGGCGCACCCGGCGAAGCAGCCGGCGGGCCCGCGCCAAGAGCTCCTCGGGATCGAAAGGCTTCGACAGGTAATCGTCGGCGCCGAGGTCCAGTCCGCCGATCTTGGTCAGCGGGTCGTCGTCCGCGGAGACCATGATGACGGGCGTCAGGCTCGTCTCCCGGTTGGCGCGCAGCTCCTGCAGCACGCTCAAGCCGTTCTTGTCCGGCATGCAGACGTCGAGCAGGATCAGGTCCGGCCGCGAGCGCTGCGCCACGGCCAACGCCTGCGCGCCGTCTTCGGCCGTCAGGACCTCGCAAGACTCGCGTTCCCGCGAGAACAGACGCTCCACGACGCGCCGGATCCCGGCGTCGTCGTCCGCCACCAGCACTCTGCTCACCTTCTCTTCCATGGGCTCCTCTTGAGGCCTCATATCCCGCACTCCGTGTAGAGCGCGTACGCCTTGCCGTCCGTCTGGACGAAACGCCGGACCTCGGACTGCGAGAGCTCCGGCACGCTGTCCTGCGAGTACCAGGCCTTCAGCTTCGTGTAGAACTCGCGCTTAAGCTCGGGATCGCTGATCGTCGAGCCCGGGTTGTTCGTCAACGAGGCGGGGTTTAGGCCCCGGCGCAGCTGCAGGGCCCAATAGCGCGCCTTCAGATCGAGCACTCCCCGCTCCAGATCGTCGACCCGCTCGGCCGCCCCGGCGCAGGAATCCTCGTTGAGGCTGTCCTTGAGGTCGGCGCGGTCGTCGGCCTCGACGATGACGGGCGCGGGGACGGTCAGCTCCGGAGCAGGGACGAAGAGCGGCTGGCCCGCGAAGAAGTCCGAGCCGTCGCGCTCCACTTCGCGCTCGCACGCGCCGATGATCACCCCGGACTCGACGTCGATGAGCCGCGCATTGATGATCACCCGCCCGCCGTCCGCGAGATAGCTGCCCGTCACGATGCCGTCGGCCGAGAGGAGCTTGCCGAGCCTCTTGAGCGACCTGGGATCGAGGGCGCCGGTCTCGCCCAGGCGATGCTCCTCCAACAGCTTGCGCAGGAAGGAGCGCTCCAGCGCCTTCACCTTGCCGACCTCCACGATCTGGGTGACGAGCCTCTCGGAGATCGTCCAGCCTTCCTTCGCGTCGCCGTCGCCGCCCAGGACGAAAGGCAGGACGATCACGCGCTCGATGCCGTCGCGGCGCGCCGCGGAAGAGAGCTCCTTGGCCATCGCCTTGAAGCCGTTCGCGGCCGCCGGCGCCGCCGACGAGAAGAGAGCGGCCGCCAGGAGGAAGGTCTGTCTTCTCATGCCCCAAGGATAGCGGGGCGCGCTGTCGCGCCGCCTAACCCCGGGTTAACGGCCGCTTAATTCCCGGGCTCGAACTTGTAGCCGTGGCCCTGCACGTTGACGAGCTTGCGGCCGAGCTTGGGGCCCAGCTTCTTGCGCAGGTGGGAGACGTGGACCTCGACCGTGCCGGGATCGTTGTAGTCGGCGGGGTCGTACCCCCAGACGGTCTCGAGCAGATAGGGCACGCTGAGGACCCGGCCGCTCCTCGAAAGCAGGACGGCCAGCAGGTCGAACTCCTTGCGCGTCAGCGCCACGGGCTTGCCCGCCACCGTCACGGAGCGGGCGGCGGCGTCGAGCTCGAGGCCGGCGCGCCTGAGCCCAGCGGAGGCCTCCGCCTCCCTCTCGGTGCGCAGCAGCGCCTGCAGCCGGGCGAGCAGGACCGGCAGCGAGAAGGGCTTGGCCACGTAGTCGTCGGCGCCGCCGGCGAACCCGGCCAGCACGTCCTGCTCCTCCACCAGCGTCCCCGACATGATGACGATCGGGATGTGGCGGCAGTCGGCTTCCTTCTTGAGCACCCGGCAGACGGAGAGGCCGTCGAGCCCGGGCATGCGCGCGTCCACCAGGATGAGGTCCGGCTGGGATTCGCGCACCAAGAGGAGGGCCTCGGAGCCGTTGTCGGCGTGGATGACGGCGAAGCCCCGGTCGACGAGGTATCTCTTCAGGAGCCGGATCACCCCGGCGTCGTCGTCGACGAGGAGGATCTTCGCGGGCATCAATAAGAGGAAGCCAGCGCCCGGACGGCGTCCGCCGCGGCCGAGGCCGCCGCCTCCGCCAGGGCCGAGTCCGCCGCCGCGCCGGCGTCGCCGCCGAGCGCCGCGGCCCGCGCGCCGCCGTCCCAGACCACGCGGCCGGAGGCGGCGTCCACCGCCTGGACGTCGAGCTGGGCGCCGTAGGAAAGGAAAGGCTCGATCCGGACGTCCGTCACGGCGAAGACGCGCGAGCGCCCGCGCAGCAGCAGGCGCGCCTCCTCGCCCGGCCCGGCGAGGGCGCAGCCGCTGGCGAGCAGGCCGCGGCGCAGGGCGCTCTCGGTCCGGGCGTCCGACGCCGAGACGGCGAGAGGAGCCGAGGGGCAGGGCGCCGCGTCCTGCGAGGGCGCGACCTCCGCCCTGATGCGGACGGCGAGACCGCCGGCTTCCTCGCGCTCTCCGAGGACCTCGTAGCTCACGAGGCGGCCTCTGGTCCGGGCGCGCACGTCCTCGCTGAGGACGGCGGCGTCGCGGATTTCCGTCGTGGCCGAGACGGTCACGCCCGCCGCCTTCTCGACCGCGGCCCTCTGCGCGTCGGCCAGCGCCCGCTTCCGGGCGCCGGCGCGGTCGCCGGCTTCCACCGCCGCCCAGCCCGAGGCGTCCACCCGGCGTCCCGGCGAGGCGCAGGCGGCCAACGCCGAGGCCAGGGCCAGCGCCCCCAGGCGCGCCGCACGCCTCATTCGAACCGCACCCCCATCATCTTCTCCACGCGCTTCTTGGGCAGGCGCATGGTGACGACGCAGCCGTTATCCTCGGTGAACTCGCTCTTGAGGATCTCCGCGCCGGCGATCGTCTGCTTCAGGCGCGCGGCCAGCGAGGAATCGGTCTCCATCGCCCGGTCCACCGTCACCCCGCCCTCGAGCTCGACGCCCTTGATCATGGACAGCAGCTCGTACTGCGCCTTGACGATGGCGGCGTCGCGGGCCAGCGCCTTGCGCTGGGTGTCCGTCTTGAGCGACGGGTCCGAGGCGCCGATGCCGACCGCCTCCAGGTATGCCCTCTGGTCGGGCGCCTGATCGATCGTCGCCTGGACTTGTCCGTGCCGCAGCCGGCTCGGGACGCCGCCGCAGCCCGTCATCGCCAGCATCAGCCCGACGAGCAGCAGCTTCTTTTCGAAGTTCATGGTCTAACCCCCTGAGACCAGGAAGATAGCCCGAGGCGCCGAAGGCGCGGTTAGCGGGCGCTTAAATCGGGCTTAAGATCGAGCGCCGTCACATTCCCTAGACGTGACGGCCACATCGTCCCTAATCGCAAAACGCTAGAGTACGTCCTCGCATGCGCCAGCGCCAAACCCTGCTCAGCAAGGCGGACGACGCCGCGACGGCTTTGCGCGACAGCGACGCCCGATTCCGGCTGCTGGTCGAGAGCGTGCGCGACTACGCCATCTTCCTGCTCGATACCCGCGGCGTGATCACCTCCTGGAACATCGGCGCCCAGCGCCTCAAGGGCTACCGGGCCGAGGAGATCATCGGCCGGCACTTCTCGATCTTCTATCCGCCCAAGCAGATCGCCGCCAAGCATCCCCAGCACGAGCTGCGCCTGGCCCTCCGGCACGGGCGCTATGAAGAGGAAGGCTGGCGCTTGCGCAAGGACGGCGGCCGCTTCTGGGCCGACGTGGTGATCACGGCGCTGCGCGACAAGAACGGCAAGCACGTCGGCTTCGCCAAGGTGACGCGCGACATGACCGAGCAGCGCATGGCTGCCCAGGCGCTGCGAGACAGCGAGCGGCGCCAGCGCCTGCTGATCCGGGACGTGAAGGACTACGCCATCTTCATGCTCGACCCGAAGGGCATCGTCAGCAGCTGGAACGCCGGCGCCGAGGCCATCAAGGGCTACCGCGCCGAGGAGATCATCGGCGAGCACTTCTCCAAGTTCTATCTTCCCGAGGACATCCGCGACGGCAGGCCGGACCTGGAGCTGCGCGTGGCCACGGCCGAGGGCCGCTTCGAAGAAGAGGGCTGGCGCGTGCGCAAGGACGGCAGCCGCTTCTGGGCCAGCGTCGTCCTCACGGCCATCTGGTCCGACGACCGCTCCGAGCTGCTCGGCTTCTCCAAGGTGACGCGCGACCTCAGCGAGCGCCGCCGCGCGGAGGAAGCGCTGCGCCGCAGCAACCAAGAGCTGGCCCAGTACGCTTCCTTCGTCTCGCACGACCTGCAAGAGCCGCTGCGCAAGATGGCCAGCTTCGCCGGGCTCCTCGAGCACCGCTACAAGGGCAAGCTCGACGCCGAAGCCGACTCCTACATCCACTATATCGTCGACGGAGCCTCGCGGATGCGCGCGCTGATCGTCGACGTCCTCAATTTCTCGCGGCTGGAGCGCGGCAAGCCGGACTTGAGCGGGCGCGTCGAGCTGGCGGCGGTGCTGGCCACCGTGCGCGGCGACCTCGAGCTGGCGCTCGGCGAAGCCGGCGCCATGCTGCTGGTCGGCCGCCTGCCGGCCGTCCACGGCGACGCGATACTGCTCGGCCGGCTGTTCCAGAACCTGATCGCCAACGCCGTCAAGTTCCGCGATCCCCGGCGCAAGCCGCGCATCGGGGTGCTCGCCAAGAAGAACGGCGACGCGTGGCGGATCTCCGTGCGCGACAACGGCATCGGCTTCCCGCAAGCCGAGGCGGAGAAGATCTTCGCGCCGTTCAAGCGCCTGCATCAGCGGGAGAAGTATCCCGGCACCGGGCTGGGCCTGGCGACGTGCAAGAAGATCGCCGAGCTGCACGGCGGCTCGATCACGGCCTCCGGCGCGCCCGGCCGCGGCTCGACCTTCTGCGTGACGCTCCCGGCGGAGAGGTGAACCAGCCCATGCCCGTGGCCCTGATGGTCGACGACAGCGCCGAGGACGCGGCGCTGCTCGACGCCGCTTTCAAGGCGTCCAAGGCGAATTGCCGGCTGCGCGCCGTGTCCAGCAGCGAGGAGGCCGTCCGCTACCTCGAGGGCAAGAGGCCCTACTCCGACCGCGCGTCGAATCCCCTGCCCAGGCTCGTGCTGCTCGACATCCAGATGCCGGGCCAGGACGGCTTCCACGTCCTTGAGTGGATCCGCTCCCGCAAGACGGAGTGGCACCATATCCCCGTCCTCATGCTGACGACCTCGCACGACTACGCGGAGATCAAGAAGGCCTACGACCTGGGCGCCAACTCCTACCTCGTCAAGCCCACGGGCTTCCAGGACCTCGTCAAGCTCGTCTCGGACACGATGTCCTTCTGGCTGTCGCACAACAAGGGCATCCCCCCGGCCAACTAGGCCGCGGCGGCGTGGTATAATCCTCATCGTCGCTCCATGGACTTCGACCGCTTCCAGTTCTCCCCACCTCTCACGGCCGGCCTCAAGGCGATGGGCTACGTCACGCCCACGCCCATCCAGCGCGACGCGATCCCGCACGCCCTGGCCGGCCGCGACGTGCTGGGCCTGGCGCAGACGGGGACGGGCAAGACGGCGGCCTTCGCGCTGCCGATCCTCCAGAAGCTGGGCTCGGGGCCGCGCGGCCGCGTGCGCGCTCTCGTGCTCGCGCCCACCCGCGAGCTGGCCGAGCAGATCCGCGTGGCCTTCGAAGGCCTGGGCCGCCAGACGGGCCTGCGCGCGGCCAACGTGTTCGGCGGCGTGGGCATGGAGCCGCAAGCCGCGGCCCTGCGCGGCCGCGCCGAGATCATCGTGGCCTGCCCGGGCCGGCTGCTCGACCACCTCGACCGCGGCACGGCGGACCTCTCCGGCGTCGAGGTGCTGGTGCTCGACGAGGCGGACCAGATGTTCGACATGGGCTTCCTGCCGTCGGTGCGCCGCATCATCGCGCGCGTGCCCAAGCACCGCCAGACGCTGCTGTTCTCCGCAACGATGCCGGACGAGATCCGCCATCTGGTCGCCGAATGCCAGCGCGACCCCGTCACGGTGTCGATCGACCACGCGCAGCCGCTGACCACCGTCACCCACGCGCTTTACCCGGTGAAGGAGCACCTGAAGACCGAGTTGCTGCTCGAGCTCATCCGCCGCGCCGGCGCCGGCGCCATCCTCGTGTTCACCCGCACCAAGCACCGCGCCAAGAAGATCGGCCAGAAGGTCGCCGCGGCGGGCTACGACGCCTCCTCGCTGCAGGGCAACCTCTCCCACAACCGGCGCAAAGAGGCGCTCGACGGCTTCCGCAGCGGCAAGTACCAGGTCCTGGTCGCCACCGACATCGCCGCCCGCGGCATAGACGTCTCCGAGATCACCCACGTCATCAACTACGACGTCCCCTCGACCCCCGAAGCCTACACGCACCGCATCGGCCGCACCGGCCGCGCCGCCAAGACCGGCGACGCCTTCACCCTCGTCGCCGACCACGACGCCCCTCTGATCCGCGACATCGAGCGCAAGATCGGCAAGCGCATCGAGGTCAAGCGGCTGGAAGGCTTCGACTACAACAAAGCGCCGACGCACGAGCCGGCGCAGCACCACCGGCCGCAGCATCGGCCGCACCAGCCGCAGCGCCACGGCCAAGGCCATGGGCACGGCCATCCGCGCCACGGCGGCGGGCAGCACCGCAGCCATCGCCGCGGCCCGCACCGCTAAGACTTATCCCCATTTTTGCACCGGTGCAACTCCGTGCGTGCTAATCTAGCCGCATGACCGCCCGCATGCCCGTCATATTCATCGGCCACGGCAACCCGATGAACGCCCTGCTCGACAACGCCTACACGCGCGCCCTCGCGCGCCTCGGCCGGGCCATCTCGCGGCCGAAGGCCGTGCTCTGCGTCTCGGCGCACTGGATGACGGAAGGGACGTGGGCCGCGCACATGGAGAAGCCCAAGACGATCCACGACTTCTACGGTTTCCCGGAGGAGCTCTTCGCCGTGCGCTACCCGGCGCCCGGAAGCCCGGAGACGGCGGAGCTGGTCCGCGCGTCCGCCGGCCGCTTCCGCGTCGAGCTCGACGATGAGATGTGGGGCCTCGACCACGGCAGCTGGGCCGTCCTCAAGCACATGTATCCGAAAGCGGACGTGCCGGTGGTCCAGCTGAGCCTGCACATCGAGCAGCCGCCGGAATACCACTACGAGCTCGGCCGGCAGCTGCGCTCGTTGCGCGAGCGCGGCGTGCTCCTGCTCGGCAGCGGCAACATCGTGCACAACCTGCGGCTGATGAAGTGGGAGAGCGGAGCGGCGCCCTATCCTTGGGCGCTGGAGTTCGACGGCTGGGTGGCGGAGAAGCTCCGCGCGCGCGACGACCGGGCGCTGCTCGCCGACCCGCATTCGCTGCCCGGCGGCCTCGAGAGCGTGCCGACGCCCGAGCACTGGTATCCGTTCCTCTGGGCGCTCGGCGCCGCCGGCGATGCGGAGCCGCCCGTCTTCGAGCACGAAGGCGTCGACAACGCCTCGATCTCGATGCGCTGCGTCAGCTTCGGCCTGCCTGGCTAGAGCCGCTCGCCCGCGGCGACCGCCGACGGCAGCAGCTGCGGCGTCTGGTCGCGGTTGTCGCGGCGCGCCGCGTC
>CAZZGQ010000093.1:0-10939 GCA_964653765.1 uncultured Elusimicrobia bacterium
TCCGCTGGCACCGCCTGCACGGCTACGAGGCCTGCTGGGTTCCCGGCACCGACCACGGCGGCATCGCCACGCAGAACGTGATGGAGAAGCAGCTCAAGGCCGAGGGCAAGACGCGCCAGCAGCTGGGCCGCGAGGCTTTCGTCGAGCGCATGCAGGAGTGGACGCGCGACTGCAAGAAGACGATCCTGGGGCAGCTGAGCCGGCTCGGCTGCTCGCTGGACTGGAGCCGCGAGGCGTTCACGATGGACGACCAGCGCGCGAAATCGGTCTTCGAGGCCTTCAAGCTTTTGTGGAACAAGACGCTGATCTATCGCGGCGAGCGCATGGTGAACTGGTGCGTGCGCTGCGGCACGGCGCTCTCCGACATCGAGGTGGAGCGCGAGGAGCGCAAGGGCGCGCTGTACCATATCCATTACCCGCTGCAGGGCGGCGGGGAGGGGATCGTCGTGGCCACGACGCGCCCGATCACGATGTTCGGCGACACGGCAATCGCCGTGAATCCGAAGGATTCACGGCACACCCACTTGGTGGGCAAGACGGTCCTTATCCCGCTGATTGATCGGCCCATTCCCGTTATCGCGGATTCCTACGTCGACTTCGAGTTCGGCACCGGCGGCTTGAAGGTGACGCCGGCCCACGACGCCAACGACTTCGAGATCGGCCAGCGGCACAAGCTGCCCATCGTCAAGGCGATCGGCCCCGATGGCAAGTTGACCGAGGCCGCGGGTCCGTATGCGGGGCTTTCGCGCGAGAAGGCGCAGGACGCCGTCCTTGCGGATCTCGAGGCCAAGGGCTTCCTGCGCAAGAAGGAAGATCACAAGAGCGCCGTTCAGACCTGCTACCGCTGCGGCTCGGTCATTGAGCCTCTCGTCTCCTGGCAATGGTTCGTCCGCATGAGCGAATTGGCCGCTCCCGCCATCAAGGCGGTCGAGCAAGGCCGATTCGCGATACACCCTTCGAATTGGCAGAAACCCTATCTGGCGTGGCTCACCGACATCCGCGATTGGTGCATCTCCCGCCAGATCTGGTGGGGTCATCGTATTCCTGTCTGGTATTGCGTGCCCTGCAACAAGATCACGCCGGAGACCAATTTTGGCCAGCTCGCCGATGCGCATGTGGTCATCTCGCACGATAAGCCCGCCAAGTGCGACCGCTGCGGCAAGGGCGACTTCGTGCAGGACCCGGACGTCCTCGACACGTGGTTCTCTTCCGGTCTGTGGCCCATGTCCGTTTTCGGCTGGCCGGATAAGACCAAGGACCTCTCCTTCTATTACCCCACGCAGGTCCTCGTCACCGGCTACGAGATCCTGTACCTCTGGGTGGCCCGCATGCAGATGATGGGGCTGGAGTTCATGGGCGAGGTTCCTTTCAAGGACGCCTTGATGAACGGCATCGTGCGCGACAAGAGCGGCAAGAAGATGTCGAAGTCGCTGGGCAACGTCATCGATCCGCTGGTGATCATGGAGAAGTTCGGCACCGACGCCTTGCGCTTCTCGCTGATGGCGCAGTCTCATCCCGGCAAGGACATCCCTTTCGCGGAGGACTCCGTCACCGGCAGCCGCAACTTCGTCAACAAGCTCTGGAACTCGACGCGCTTCGTGCTGATGAACCTACCCGAGAGCGTGAGCCAGCCGTATTCTCTCGATGCTTTGCACCACTGCTGCCTGGAGCTGGCCGATCAATGGATCCTGGCCGAATATCAGGCGATGCTCGGCGACGTCGAGGAAGCCATGGGGCGCTACGAGGTTGCGGCCGCCGCCGACCGGGTCTACGGCTTCCTTTGGGACTATTTCTGCGACTGGTACGTGGAGCTGGCCAAGATCCGGCTGCAGGGGATCGACGGGGAGGAGAAGGAAGCGGCACGGACCATATTGGTCAACGTCCTGAGCGGAACGCTCAAAGTGCTGCATCCGTTCATGCCCTTCGTGACGGAAGAGTTGTTCAACGCTTTGCGCCCCTATACGGGGGAAAAGGAGACCTTTATACAACGCTCGGGCCTGAAGGCTCTCGGGTTTGATTGGTCCAACGACGACGCCCGCTCGTCGATGGGGCGCCTCATGGAGGCCGTCACCGCAGTCCGCTCCCTGCGGTCTCAGCTCAACGTGCCGCCCGGATTGAAATTGCGGGTCGTCGCCTCGTCGTTGGAGGGCTTCGACGCCAAGCAACAGGACTACCTCAAGACCCTGGCGCGCATCGACCGGCTGGAGACGGGGCCGCGTCCGTCCAAGAGCGCCACGGCCGTCGCCGCGGGGGCGTCCTTCTACGTGCCGCTCGAGGGCGTGATCGACTTTGCCCAGGAGCGCCAGCGCCTCGAGAAGGAGGCGCAGAAGGCCGAGGGCGAGCTCGCCAAGATCGCGCAGAAGGTGGACAACCCCAACTTCCGCTCGCGCGCCCCGCAGCAGGAGATCGACACGGCCATGGCGCAGCACGCCTCGGCCAAGGAGCGTCTCGGGCGGCTGCGCGAGACGCTGCAGCTGCTGAGCTGATGACGCTCGCGCCGCTGCTCGTCCTCGCGGCCGCGGCATTCGCTCAGGCGCCGACCGCGCACGCCGCCGCTCCGGCCGCCAGCACGTCCACGATGGTCGACCTGTCGACGGCCGCCATGATTGGCGCTCCGGCGCAGGCGCCGGCCGCCGCGCCCCAGCAAAAGCCCGCCGCGCCGCCGCCGGACGAGCGCCCGGTCAAGATCCACGTCCACAAAGAAGCCAAGGACTGGGAGCCCGTCTCCGTGCGCGCCGGAGGCACGCCCGGCGACTACACCACCTTCGAGTGGGACATCAAGACGACCACGGTCAAAGGCAAGAAGAAGTCCGCGGGCCGGCGCTCCGCGGCGAAGGCGGTCGTCCGTTTGTATCGCGCCGGCGACGACAAGCGCCTGGTGATCTCGATCTTCCCCAAGGCGCTGCTCGCCCAGCGGACCCACGTCGAGCTGCGGCTCCTGCTGATCGAAGGCTATCTCGAGAAGGCGCAGGTCGTGGAGGTCGTCGCTCCGCAAGGCGGCGCCTACGATGACGCCGCGGCGCTGACCGCCAAGGGCGTCGAGTTCCAGGAGGAATCTCCGGAGTCCGCCGACGTGCGCCTGACGGCCGTCGATCCCGCTCCGGGCAAGGAGACGTTCAACGCCGGCCGGATCTTGAAGGCGGAGTTCCCCGAGCGCCGCCCGAGCGGCTTGCCCGACCTCGGCGTGGTGCGGCTCGAATACTCGGCGCGCGGCGTCGCCGGCCCCGCGCGGCGCAAGCGCTAGCGACTCAACGGCTCGGCGGAGCGACGTACACCGAGCGCTCGATGGCGCTGTCCGGGAGCAGACGCGGGTGATAGGCGAGGACGACGCTGCCCCCTTGGACTTTCTTGAAGAGCCAATCCACCATCTCGCCGGCGACGTGGAAGCAGCCGTTGGAGCGCTCCATCGGCAGCATGATCTGCTTGCCGCCGCGGATGATGTAGTTCGGGTGGAAGAGGATGCCGGCGTCCCAGGCGCGCCTATTGCCCGCCACGTCCTCCCTGCTCGGGGGCGTTTGGCCCTGCAACTGCATGATCGGGATCCCTCCCAGGATGCGGCCGCCGCGGGCGCGCTTGTCGGCGGTGATGTAGACGCCGAGCTCCGTGTGGTTCTTCGCCGTCCCCGAAAAGCCCCTGGCGGAGACCGACGTGGCGGTGGTGGTGATGGCATGATCGGGATCGGTGGCGATCCTCGGCACGTCGATCACGTGCATCCGCCGCTGGGCCGTGTCGACGATGGTCACCGCGTTCTGGTTCTGGACCTTGTCGCCCTGCTTGTCGAAGTAGCGCGCGGCCAGCTCGATCGCGCGATTATCCAGGCCGCCGCGGTCGGCGAGAGGCAGGGCGGTCAAGCCGCGTAGAGTGTCGCCGACGGCGGAGAGGCCGATCCGGGCGGCCTCTTCGGCCGCCGCGGGGATCGACTCGGGCGGGATCGGCGCCTGCTTGGGCGGCGCGAGGCGAGCCTTGTCGACCGTCGGCTCGGGCACGGCCGCCTTGTCGAGCTCGCGCTGCTTCGGGGTCGTCGCGGCGACGAGCTTCTGCCAGGTCGCGTCGTCGAGGGCGCAGTCCTCGCCCTTCTTGCCTTGCAGGCGGCAGACCGCCGCGGCCGTCTTGTTGCCGAACTTGCCGTCGGGATCGAGCGCCACGCGCGGGAACAGCTTTCGCAGCCGCTCCTGGGCGAGCCTGACGTTCTCGCTCTCCTCGCCGCGCTGCGGCATGTATTGGCTCGCCTCGCGGCGCTCCGCGGCTTTGGCGACGATCGCTTTCTTGGTCTCGTCGTCCATCCGGCCCGTGACGTTCATGCCTTGGCGCCGCTGGAACGTGGTGATGGCCTTGGCCTGCTCGCCCTCGCCCACCGTGCCTTGATAGAACCGGCGGTCGCCGCTGGCGCGCAGCAGCAGAGCCAGATCGTCGCGGGTCTGGGCCACCGTGCGCTCCGCCACGGCATCGCGCAGGGCCGGGATGGCGGAGGCCTCGCGGGGAAGCGGGCCGCGGTAGGCTTCTTCCGTGCCGTTGGCCTCCGGAGCGGCCACGACGTCCGGCTCCCGGCGGACCGCAGCCGCCGAAGGGTTCCCGAGCTCTAGAGCCCGCAGGGACTGGTGGAGGCCGCGCAGCTCGCAGGCGGCGCGCTTGGTCTCCTCCTTGTTGTCGATGAGGCACTGATCCTTCTCGCCCTTGTCGCTCTTGCCGCGGGCCCGATCGGGCAGGCTCTTGAGCCGAGCGCGCAGCTCTTCCAGCTTCTTGGCGTCGGAAGGCGAGGTCTTGGCCAGGGTGGCGAGGTCGGCGTCGGCGCCTTCCACGAACTTGCCCAGCTCTCCGACTTGAGTGGAGGCGTCGAGCTGCTTGGCTTGGCCGTCGAGCGTGCCCAGCAGCTTCTTGCGGGCGGCCTCGCTGTCGTCCTCGGCCGCGGCGCGGGCGGGCACCAAGAAGAGGAGGGCGGCAGCGAGCCACGCCTTGCTCATGCGCCTATTGTGGCACGGGAGAGCCTAGATCTCTTGGGCCGAAGGTCCTAAACCGGGTTAAATTACCGGTTAAGGCCGCGGCGCCGGCATGACGAGCAGCGACTGCCCGCGGCGGGTCTCGGGATTGACGGGGTCGAGCGTCCGGCGCCCGTCGACGAGGAAGTGGTAGGCGTAGCGCGGTCCGGGGTTGAGGTAGACGGTGGCCGTCCACCGGCCGTCCGCGGAGCGCGTCATCGGCAGGCGGCCGTCGCTGTGGATCAGGAAGCCGCCGACGAGCCGGACGTCCTTGGCGGCGGGGGCGTCGAGCTGGAAGACCACGGGGATGGCCTTGAGCGTGGCGGCGGGCGGCGGCGGCGCGGCCTTCGCGGGCTTGGCGATCCAGCCGGGCAGCGCCGCGGGAGCGTCGCGCAGCGTCTCGCCCTTCTCGACGATGGCCGAGGCGACGGTGGGGGTGGCGCGCGTCTCCGGCAGCAGCGAGGCCTCGGCGCGGCGGGGCTCGGCGGGCCACAGCTCGGCCAAGCCCTTCCAGTCGTCTGGAAGATCGGCGTCGGCGGCGAAGAGGATGCGGCCGTTGACCGTGTCGACGAGCTGGATGTTGGCCTTGAGGCGGCCCTGGACGGGAAGATAGGTGCCCATGATGGCCACCTCCGTCGTCTCGGGGCGCGAGAGGGCCAGGCGGCGGTTGAACTCGCGGCCGTCGGCGGCGCTGAGCAGGGCCTGGTAGGGCTCGAGGACGCTGCCCGGCAGGGGGCCTAGGACGATGTCGAGCTTTTTCTGGGCCAGCAGGCGCGCCAGCAGCCGCGCCGAGAGCATGCGGCCCTCGGCCGAGATGGAGCCGTCGGCGCCGACGAGGGGGAGGAACTGCGCGCTCCGGGCGCCGGCTTGCGCGGCCGCGCCGGCGACGTCGCGGGCCAAGTCGGCGTACGGGTCGCGCCCGAAAGCATGGGCGCTACCGGTCACGGCCACGAGCGCCGCCGCGGCGAGCAGGAATCTCATGGCCTAGATTCTATCACAGGCGCGGAGGTTGTTGAGAAAGAATGACGCCGGCTGGACGATCAAAAAAGGCCCAGGACCCAGGCGGCGGCGCCGCCCAGGGAGGGCAGCACCACGACGGCGGCGAGGGCGACGAGCACGGCGTCGTTGACCGGCTCGCCGGTCCAACCCAGCCCGGAGACGTGGAGGCGCGATTTCACCGCGGTGATCAGCCAGTTGCCGTAGACGGCGGCGAGGAAGGCCCAGGCCAGCCGCGCCTTGCCGGCCGGTCCGTAGCGCAGCATCGGCAGGGAGAAGGCCAGGCCCCAGAGCAGGAAAGCGCCCATGAGGGCGTTCAAATGGGCGGCGAGGAGGCTGCGCGGCTCCAACGGCAGGAGCCCTGTCATCGCCGGGGCCACCAGCAGGCCGGTGAGCAGGCCCAGCAGCAGCAGGATCGCGCCGGCGCGGACCAGGGTTTTTTGGCTCAACGCGCGATGCGCGGCCGGGCGTACTCCATCATCATCGACTCGGCCTTCTCCAGGTCCTTGTCCGTCAGCGTCCAGACCGGCTTGTCCGCCAGGAGCTTCTCGAGCTTCTCGAAGAGGGCGTCGTCGATGAAGGGCTTCACCTTGCCGGACTGGTACTCGTTCTCCTTCTCTTGGTAGAGGCCCAAGAACGTCTTGTCGCGGAAGAAGACCTGCCGGCCCTCGATCTTCTTCAAGACCTCGGGGTTGGGGTCGCGCTGCACGAACTCGAAGAAGATGCCCGACGGGATCGCGCCGGGCAGCTTCCACTCGCCGCTGAAGACCTGGATCAGGTCCTCGTCGGCGTCCTTGAGGATGGGCGTGATGAAGTTGACGCCGCGCTCGAGGCAATGCTCGTGGAAGGCCATGAGATCGGGCGTGCGCAGCGCGATGTGCTGCCAGTGGGCGGAGCCGCCGCGGTTCTTCAGGATGTCGCGCACGTGGGAGCTCTGCTTCATCGGCTCCGTGGGCTGCACGACGGCCATGATCGTGGAGTCCAGGCCGGCGCGGCCCTCGTACTTGCCCGTGCGGGCCGCGAAGGTCATCGACTTCTCCTCGGTCTCGCCGGGCCAGACGCGGCGCTTGTTGTAGATCACGTCCTCGGGGTCCACGCCGAAGATGATGCGGAAGAGGGCGTAGGTGACCTTGTAGAAGCGCGGCTCGACGAGGAAGGTCATGTGGTCGACGACGAGGTTCTGAAAGGGCTGCTTCTTCATTTTTGTTTTCCTTGGAGCGTCTGCTCTACTTCCGGCCGCTCCAACTGGAAGGCGTCGCGCGTGCGCGTGTACCAGGTGCCTTCCATGCGGCCGATGGGCTTGAGGTCCTCGTGGCGCAGGGGCTTGCCGTGCCAGAGCCGGTCCTCGACGTGCACGTGCACGACCTTGCCGATGACGAGGTGCCCGCCGAGCGGGCCCTGGCTGAGGGTGACGATCTGAAGGACCTCGCATTCCATGCTGACCGGCGATTCCTTCACGCGCGGCGGCTTCACCTTCACGCTCGCCAGCGCCGTCAGGCCGCACTTCTCGAACTCGCTGACCCCGTACGGGTAATTGGCCGAGGTGGCGTTCATCTTCTCGGCGTTGTCCTCGTTGGCGATGTTCACCACGAACTGCTTGGTGGCGCGCGCGTTTATGAGCGTGTCCTTCTCCACGCCGTCGCGGTTGTTGACCGGGGCGAAGCAGACGCTCATCGGGTTGGCCGTGATGCCGGTGAAGAACGAGAAGGGGGCGAGATTGGTCTTGCCTTCCGGCGAGACGGTGGAGACCCAGGCGATCGGGCGCGGCAGGATCGTCGAGATCATGAGCGAATAGCGCTCGCGCACGCCCAGGGACTCGGGATCGAGGTCCATGTCAGGCCGAGGGAGAGACGCCGCCGGCGCTCTTGCGGCCCCAGCTCAGCGCGTAGTCGCGATCCGAGCAGGCCAGGCCCTGCGGCGTGATCTGCAGGCTCTCGAAGAACGTGTCGAGCATCACCGCGAGGTAGTCCGAGAGCTTGCCGCGGGTGGCGAAGGACTTGGACGCGGCGTCGCCCTGCGGGCTGTGGGCCAGGGACCCGGGATGGAAGGTCATCGAGCCGGGCTCGATCACGCCCTTGCGCGCGCCGTAGCTCGTGTTCGAGAAGAACATGACCTCGTCGCAGTCCACGTTCTGGTGGGCGTAGGGGGCGGGCACGTCCTGCGGATGCCAGCCCTCGATCTGGGCGCGGAAGGTGCAGATCGCGAAGCCGTTGTGCGGCGCCTGGCCGGCCTGGAACGTCTGGCGCACGGGCGGGGCCGTGTGGATCTCGCGGGCGATCGAGTGGTGATCGGCGCTGTCGAAGGCGAAGGGATAGAGCGAGCCCTCCCAGCCGCAGACGTCGAAGGGGTGGTGGCCGAGAGTGAGCTTGGTGACGCGGCCGCCGTTGTGCTTCACGAAGATCGAGAACTTGCCCTGCTCGTCCCTGGGCTCGGGCAGCTCGGGCAGGGTGACCTCGGTCTCGACGACGGGCGACATGAGCGTGGCCTGGCCCTGCGGGTTGAGATAGTGCGGGGGGAACTGGATCGGGAAGCTGGACTCGATGACCAGGAAGTAGGCGCGGTCGCCCTTGAGCTTCCACTGCGTGGTGGTGCCCTTGGGCACGACCAGATAGAGGCCGGGACGGAACTTCAGCGAGCCGTACTCCGTCAGCAGCTCGCCCTCGCCTTCCTGGACGAAGATCAGCTCGTGGTGCTCGCCGTTCTTGAAGAATTCATTCGACGGAGTCGAATGGAGGGGCTTGGCCACGGAGACCACGGTCGTCGGCCCCACGAGCAGCGGCGTGCGCGAGCGCCAGAAGTCGCCCGCGTAGCCGACGCGGCTCGTCAGCAGGTGATAGGGCTGCAGCAACTGATCCGGGGCCGGGGCGGCGCGCAGGTCGAAGTCCGCCTTGGCCGGGGCCTCCACCTGCTCGGTGGGGTAGCGGCGCACGTGCATCTTGCGTGAGTACGCGCCCGAGAAGCCGTACACGCCGTGGATCTCCTCCAAGGCGAGCACGCCTTTCTTGAAATAGAACTCGGTATGGGGGACCTTCGGGACCTGGCCCCGCTTGGCGATGACGGACATCACGCCGAGTATAGTTTTTTAGGCTTTCGTCGGGAAGCCGCCCTCGAAGGAGATCTCGGCCAGCTTCTTGCGGCCGGAGGGCTTCTCCATGGCCTGGTGCTTCTCGGGCAGGTCCTCCTTGCGGCCGGGCCAGCCGACGGCGGCCATGGCCTCGACGTCGTAGTCGTCCGGCACCCCCAGCTCCTTGCGCGCCTTCTCGTAGTCGAAGCCCTCCATGCCGTGCACGGCCAAGCCGCGCATCGAGCCGTGCAGAGCGAAGTACGCCCAGGCGGCGCCCGCGTCGTAATGGTGCGTGGGCGAGGGCTTGCCGTTGAAGTCGAAGTTCTTGCGGGAGACGACGACGATCAGGGCCCCGGCGTTTTGAGCCCAGGCCCTGTTGTTGTCGACGAGCAGGCCGAGGAACTTGTCCCAGGCCGGCGAGCCGCGCAGGGCATACAGGAAGCGCCAAGGCTGGTTGTTGTAGGACGACGGAGCCCAGCGCGCGGCCTCGAACAGCGGCAGCAGGTCCTCGCGCGTGAGCGGCTTCGGACGCATGGCGCGCGGCGACCAGCGCTCGAGGAATATGTCGTGGACGGCGGCTTCCGGCTTGCGGTAGGCGGAGACGGTGGCGTTCATGGAAAGTACCTCCGTCCCCCATGATAACGCCGGCGGCGGCCGCCGGCGCCTAGCCCTTGGAATATTTGAGGCGCTTTTGCGCGGCCGGCTTGCCGACGACGTTGCGCAGCGTGCCCAGCTTGTCCACCGTCAGCTCCAGGACGTCGCCCGGCTTGACCCAGCGGTCGAGGTCCAGGCCGCAGCCCTTGAAGTAGGTGCCGCTGCCCAGCACGTCCCCGGGGTAGACCCACTCTTCCTGGGAGACGTGCGAGAGCATGAGGGGGAAGCGCCAGTACCGCAACGAGGAGTCGCCGACGCTCCAGACCTTGCCGTTGACCTTCAGCGTCATCTTCAGGCCTTCGGGCTCGGGCATCTCATCGGCGGTGAGGAGGTACGGCCCGAAGGCGTTGGCGAAGTCCTTGGCCTTGGCCGGGCCCATGCGGCAGATCATCTCGTTCTTCTGGATGTCGCGCGCGGAGAAGTCGTTGAAGATCGTGAAGCCGGCGAGGTGCTTCGCGGCGTCTTTCGTCGAAAGGTCGCGGCCCTTGCGGCCGACGACCGCGGCGATCTCGAACTCGAAGTCGAACTTGCGCGTGTAGCTGGGCCAGGGAATCACGTCGCCGGGGCCGAAGACCTCGCGCGTGTTGCCCTTGTAGTAAAGCGGTTGGTCGTACCAAGCTTGATGGAGAGGTTCGCCGCGACGGGCGTTGCCTTGCCTGGCATGCTCTTCAAAAGCGAAGAAATCGCGTAACGCGCGGGGTCGCGGCAGCGGCGCCAGCAGTCGGACCTCTGTCTCCTTGTAGACGACGCTCTCGCCGCGCGGTCCCGCGTCCCCGGGCTTGGCCGCCGCCAGCGCCTCGCGGGCGGCCTCCATAGAGTCCTCGCCGCCGTCGAGCAGGCCCAGCATGTCCGCCGGCACGAGGGCGTCGGCCAGGCGCTGCGGGGCGGCCTTGCCCCGGGAGGCCAGACGCTTGGCGCAGGCCGCGTTGAGGTCGACGATCCCGGCCTTCGAGAGGGCGCCGAGGCGCTCGAACGGCCCCAGCGGCGTGGCGACCTCGAAGGTGACGAGCTTCACGCGCGCAGTCTAGCTTTTTCCGCTGGGGCGGGGCTATACTCCGGCCGTGATCCTATCGTCCCGCCGCTCAAAACGCTAGAATCGCCGCGTGCCTGATCGCCGATACGCCTCTCTCGACTGGCGTCTCTTCCTGCTGAGCGGCCCCGACTGCAAGCCGTTCCTGCACGGCCTGGTCACCAACGACGTGAAGGGCCTGCGGCCCGGCCATGAGCTGCCTTGCTGCCTGCTGACGCC
>CAZZGQ010000094.1:0-1565 GCA_964653765.1 uncultured Elusimicrobia bacterium
CCTTTGGTCCTAGGAGCCTGGGCCCTCCGCTCGCTAGCATCGCAGCCATGAGAAACGCTCTCGCGCTGGCAGCTCTGATGCTGTGCCGCCCCGCGCTCGCGGACATCCCCGCCGCCGTGGCTCCCGCTCAGGGGCGCCCCACGGGCGTGGCGCCGCAGGCGATCGCCGTCGACGCCGACGTCGCGTTCCCGCCCGGCAAGCCCGAGGTATCGGGCCGCGAGCAGTGGCTCAACGCCCAGAGCCAGTGCAAGCACCTCTCGAAGGTGTCGGTCAGCGAGGGCGACGTCGACGACGACACCGAGCCGCGCACGCGCATCGCCGTCCACCATACCGAGGGCTTCGTCTCGCCCGAGGAGCTGGCGATGAGCGAGGCCGACTCGCTCGAACGCGCCAAAGAGATCCTCTGCGCCATCCGCGAGTACCACATGGGCGTCGTGACGAGCAAGACCGTCGTCGTGCGCAAGCGCCACGGCCGGCGGAGCAAGAAGACGATCACCCACCGCAACGGCCACGATTGGGCCGACATCGGCTATCACTACCTGATCGACTGGCGCGGCCGCATCTGGGAGGGCCGCCGTCTGGAAAAGGTGGGGGCCAACGTGCGCAACAACAATCCGGGTCTCATCGGCATCGCGCTGATGGGCGACTTCATGCAGCAGAAGCCCACCCCGGAGCAGCTGCGCTCGCTCAAGCAGCTGATCGGCTGGCTGATGGCCACCTACAAGATCCCGCCGCAGGCGATCCGCGGCCACGGCGACATCGTGGAGACGGATTGCCCGGGCCGGTACATGGAATACCGCGGCGAGGAGGCGCAGCCTTACGACGAGGCCACGGCTTCTCCGCTGCGGCGCCTGCGCCATCAGCTCGAGGCGCTCTGGGCGATGATCCCGCACACGGCCGCCGACGAAGAGGGCTACGCCTCGCTGCCGAAGGCCGCGGAGCTCACCCTCCCCTTCACGGCGCGGGCGCTCTCCGCTCCCGTGTCCTTCGACGGCCGGCGGTAGCCGCATGCGCGTCTTCGTCACGGGCGCGACCGGCTACATCGGCGCGGCGGTCTGCCGGGCGCTGAAGGCCCGCGGCCACGACGTGGCCGGACTGACCCGCGGCGACGTCGGGGCGCGCAAGCTGAAGGCGCTCGGGGCGCGGCCGGTCGTGGGCGACGCGAAGGCGCCCGAGAGCTATAAGAAGGAAGCGCAGGCGGCGGAAGCCCTCGTCCACGCCGCCGTCGAATACGGCTCGGCCATGATCGAGGCCGACCGCCTGGCGGTCGAGACCCTGCTGAAGGCCGGCAAGCCGCTGATCTACACCTCGGGCGTGTGGGTGCTGGGCGCTCGTCCGGACGTCGCGGCCGACGAGGATGCGCCCCTGACGCCGCTGGACGCCGTGGCTTGGCGGCCGGCGCACGAGCAGCAGGCGCTGCGCGGCGGCGCCGTGGTGCTGCGGCCGGGCTGCGTCTACGGCGGCCGCGGCGGGCTTTACGGGCGGATGATCCAAGACGCCGTGGAGGGCAAGCCGGTGACGCTCGTCGGCGAGGGGAACAACCGCTGGGCCAGCGTGGCGCTGGA
>CAZZGQ010000094.1:1665-10909 GCA_964653765.1 uncultured Elusimicrobia bacterium
GCGAGCTGGGCTGGAAAGCGAACGGCGCGGGCGTCGCCGCCCGCGCCGTCGAGCTCGTGAAGGCCTGGAAAGCCGGCTAAGGCTGCACGCGCGCCATCTTCACGTAGTCCAGGTTCGGGAACTCCCGCTTCAAGTAGCCGTTGCCTTCCGTCTGGATCCGGTTCTGATCCGGACCTTTCCCGAAGGGGGCCCCGTCGCCGTATTCGCCGTTGAGCGCCTGCACCACGTTGAAGCCGCTGGAGACGTAGCCGAAGGGCGAGAAGCCCTGGCCATCCAGGTTGGCGTTGTCGTTGTAGTTGATGAAGACCTGGGTGGTGCGGGTGTTGGGGCCCGCCGTCGCGAAGGTGATCATGCCCGGCTTGTTGGACTGCTTCACGGGATCGTCCGGGATCGAGGCCTGGATCCAGGCGGCGTTGACCTTGGGATCGCCGGTGACGCCGAACTGCACCATGAAGCCCTTCACGACGCGGAAGAACGCGTTGTCGTCGAAGAATCCATTGTTGACCAGGTTGTAGAAGCGGTCCGCGCCGTTGGGCGCCCAGTCGCGATGGACCTCGACGATGAAGTCTCCCTTGGTCGTCGTGAACTTCACCTTGTAGACGTCGGGCGCCTTCTGCGTGAGGGCGGCGGGAGCGAGCAGCGCCCCCGATGAGGGTTGGCCGGGCGCCGGCGCGGCGGCCGCGGAAGGCTGCTGCGGCACCGCCTCCACGCGCTGCGGGGCTGACTGCTGCTGATTGGAGGAGGTGTTGCAGGCGGCCAGGGCGAACACGCCGCCGAGCGAGATCAGGGCCAGGGTCTTTTTCATAGGTACGGACTTTGCCATTTTTTCGCGCTCGGGCGCAACGCGGCCGCCCGGAAGGCCTTCACGGGATCGTCACGGCGAGAATTTACAGGATCGTCATGACGACGTCGAACGGCGTTGATACCATGACGTTCGCGTGACCGTCGATTGAACGATTATCGACAGGAGGTCTCATGAGCCCTTTGGAGCCGATGACGCGCGAAGAGCGCAGCCTGTACAACCTGGAGCGCACGCTGATCCACCGCCACTTCCCCGGCCTTGCGGCGCGCCAAGTGCGGCTGGTCGAGGCGCCGGACTTCGACGGACGCGCCGCCGAGCCCCGCCTGGAGCTGGCCCAGGCCGCCGCGGAGCAGCAGGACGCGGCCGCGCTGCTCACCCATATCCTCATCCACTACGAGCTCAAGGACGGGGGCCATCCGCACTGGTACGGTCATGGGCCGCTCTTCGCGCGCCGCGCCGCCGAGCTGGGCGTCTACTCCGAGGCGGTGCGCCGCCGCTGCTTCTCCATGGGAGACTGGCTCGAGAACCCTTTCCTGCGGTCGGGACCGCACGCCGTCCATGCGCGGGTCATCGACGTCGTGTTCGCTCTCGCCGGCGCCTATGAAGAGGAGCTGCGCGATTTTTTCCTGAATGAGCGCTGGCTGCGCGGCGGCCATCGGCTGCCGGAGAGCCTGCTGCCCTTCGTGAAGTTCTACGCCGACGAGCTGACCGACCTGCTCGCCGTTCGCATGAGCGTCGTGCAGCTGACGCCCGGCCGTTGCTGAGGAGCGTTATACTGAGGGCATGAACGGCATGCCCCTCCATTATCTGCTGGCCTTTCTGCTGGGCGTCGCGGGTCTGGCGCTGATCGGCTGCGGGAGCTTCGTCTGTTGGCGGCGTTTCGGGCGCTGCCGCCGGGGCCCCGACGATAAATCCGGGTAAATCCGCCTCCGTCCCCTTGAGAATCGGGGGCCGCCGGGCTATACTCGGGCCAACGGAGGCTCCCATGCGCGCCCTCAAGCTCTCGGCCCTGCTGCTCCTCGTCCCCGCCCAGGTCTTCGCCTGGGGCGGCTACTACGGCAATCACCAGTCGCGCAAGAAGACGACCTTGGGCGCCAGCGATCCCCAGGCCACCAGCGTCGAGCCCTCGACTGTCCGTTCCTTAGCCGGAGGCGGCGGCTCGGGGCTGACGTCCCCGGCGCTGGCGGCGGTCTCGGCCAAGTCCACCGCCGCCACGGCGGTGAGCACGGCCCCGGCGCCCGGCAGCAGCAGCGGCTTCGGCACGCAGGTCCACTCGTTCGCCGACTTCGGCGGCTCGGCGTCCGGCGGCAGCGCGCCAGGCTCGCAGGCCGCGCCGCCCGCGGCTCCGTCATCGGCCCAGCTGGGAAGCCTGCTCGGCTCCCTCGGAGGCAGCGGAACCAGTCCCGCCGCCCTGGGCGGCGCCGGCCTCGGCGGGGCCCTGGGCGGCGGCTCTTGCCCGGCCAACATGCATTCCCTGCCCAACGCCAACGGCGGGCATAACTGCGTGCCGGGCGCCCCGGGTCAATGATCCGCCTTTAGGGGTTGGTCGTCGGCGTCGTCGTGGCCGGCGTCGTCGACTCGGACTTCCTCTCGTCCTTCGCGCCCTTCTTCTCCATCTTTTCGCCTTTCTTGTGGACCTTCTTGCCGGTCTTCTCCATTTTCTTGCCGGTCTTGCTGTGCATGCTCTGGCCCTTCTGCTCCATCTGATTGCCGGACTTCTCCATCGTCTTTCCGGCCTCCGTCTCCTGAGCCCCCTTCTCGGCGGTGCCCGTCGTGTCGGCGGCCAGAGCGCCCAGGCTCGGCGCCAGCATCAAGCCGGCGGCCAGCCACATCCAACGATTCAGCGCTTTCATCTGCTCCTCCCGCGCGGCCGCAGCCGCGCTCAATCCATTATACGGCGATCCCATCCGCGCGAGCCGCCGACGGGCCTGAGTTGAGCGCTTGTTGAGCGAGAGGGCGGTCGACCGGCGTTATACTGAGGTCAAGCGGCCCCTCTGGGAGAAGCGTATGCGCACGTTGAAGAAAGCGGCGTTGGCCGCCGCGCTGCTGGGGACGCCGATCGCCGTCCTGGCCCAGGGCGCCCCGAGGGGCTCGATCCCGAGCAGCGGCTATTCCACGGGTGCGGTGGGCTGGCAGTACCCGCGGCGAGGACGCCGGTCCTTGCAGGCCAGCGGCGCGGCCGTGGCCGGCCTCATCCTGGCCGCGGCGGCGGCGTCTTCGATCCGGCGGCGCTAGCGCCGGGAGCCGTAGCCGCCGCCGTGGCTGCGGCTCTCGATGGCGTGCTTGCGTCCATGCCTCAAGGCTCGCGCCTGGGGCATGCGCCGTTTCGTGTTGGCGCTGGCGCGCCGGCGCAGGCCTCCGGACTTCTTGACGTGCCGCTTCCCGGGGCCGGGGCCCTTCTCCAGTCCGGGGGAGGAAGCCGTCGTCGTGGGCCAGCGGCCGCTTTGGGCGTCGCGCTTGCGCAGCCTCATCGGGATGGTCATGGTGGTCTCACCTCTCGCCCCCATTATACGGGCGGGACGTGACGAAGCCGTGGCCCCAACGTCACTTCCGCGGCCTATAATGGCCGCCCATGAGCGTTTCGAACGCCGATGTGGCGGCGCTTCTGAATGAGATGGCCGTCCTCCTCGAGCTCGAGGGCGCCGACGCGTTCCGCATCCGCGCCTACCAGCGCGCCTCGCTCGCCGTGGCGGCCTGCGGACGGCCCGTCTCGGCGATGAGCGACAAGGAGCTGCTCGAGATCCCGGGCGTGGGCAAGAGCATCGCCGCCCATATCGCGCGCTGCCGGGGGGCCGGCTGCTTCCCCGAGCTCGAGGCGCTGCGGCGCCGCTTTCCCGCCGGACTGCGCGAGCTGCTGCGCCTGCCGGGCCTCGGGCCCAAGCGCGCGCGGCTGCTCTTCGAGGCGGCCGGCGTCGATTCGCTCGAAGCGCTCAAGGCCGCGCTGGACGCCGGCCGCCTGCGCGAGCTGAAGGGGTTCGGCGCCAAGACCGAGGAGAGCCTGCGGCGCGGCTTGTCCCAGGCGTCGGAGCCGGCGCGCCTGCTCTGGCTGCGGGCCAAGCGCCTCGTCGATCCCCTCGTCGCCGAGATCAGGACCTGGCCCTCCGTCTCGCGAGCGGAGGTGGCGGGCTCGCTGCGCCGCGGCCGCGAGACCGTGGGGGACGCCGACATCCTCTGCGCCTCCGCGCGCGGCGCCGAGGTCGTGGCGCGCTTCTCGAAGCTGGGCTTCGTCGAGCGCGTGCTCGCCGCGGGCCCGACCAAGGCCAGCGTGAGGCTGACCGGCGGCCTGCAATGCGATCTGCGGGTCGTCCCGGCGGCTTCCTTCGGCGCGGCGCTGCAGTATTTCACCGGCTCCAAGGATCACAACGTCGCGCTGCGCGAGCTGGCCCTCAAGCGCGGCCTGACCGTGAACGAGTACGGGGTCTTCCGGCTCTCCGACAAGGCCATGAAGCGTCCCGTGGCGGGCAAGACCGAGGAGCAGGTCTATGCCGCGCTGGGCTTGGACTACATCGAGCCCGAGCTGCGCGAGAACCGCGGCGAGCTCGAGGCGGCGCGCTGCGGCCGCCTGCCGCGCTTGGTCACGCTCGCCGACGTGAAGGGGGACTTCCACAATCACTCCTCGCACACCGACGGCCGCCAGAGCCTCGAGCAGATGGCGAAGGCGGCCAAGGACCAGGGCTGGGAGTGGGTGGCTTTGGGGGATCATTCGCAATCGCTCAAGATCACCCACGGCCTCGACGAGGCGGCGCTGCGCCGCAGCGTCAAGGAGCTCGACGGCGTGCGCAAGAAGGTGAAAGGGCTGACGCTCATGCGGTCGATGGAGGTCGACATCCTGGAGGACGGCCGCATGGACTATCCCGATGAGGTGCTCGACGAGATCGACGTCATGATCGGCTCCGTGCATTCGCGCTTCAAGCAGGCGCCCGAGGAGATGACGCGGCGGCTGGAGCGCGCCGCCTCCAACCGGCGCGTCGACATCATCGGGCACCTTTCGGGGCGCCTGATCAACCGGCGTCCCGGCTACGAGTTCGACGCCGAGCGGGTGATGCGGGCCGCGGCGGAGACGGGGACCGCCTTGGAGATCAACGGCCAGCCCGATCGCCAGGACGTCGACGACGTCCGGGCCAGGAGGGCGCGCGAGCTGGGCATCCCGCTGGCGCTCGACACCGACGCGCATTCCACGAGGGAGTACGGCCACATGGCGCAGGCCGTGACCATCGCCCGCCGAGCTTGGCTGGAGCCGAAGGACGTCCTCAATTGCCTGAGCTACCCCGAGCTCCGGCGCTGGCTCGGCGCCCGCCCTTGATTAACCGGTTTTTTACCGGGCGCAGGTCTTGCGGTAGGGCCCCGCCGGGCTCACAATGGCCTCATGAACCCGAGATCCGCGCTGGTGATTCCGCTGGCGGCCCTGCTGCTGTCGCTGCCGCGCTTATCCGTCTGGGCCGACGACGGGGACTCGGGCTTTCATCCGGAAGGCGCCTCCCACTTCCACAGGCAGGCGCGCAAGACGCCCGTGCACGAGGGCGACATCGCCCATCAGGACCCCGGCTCCGGCGAGCATGGCGGCGATGATGATCATCACCCCGGCGCGCCGACGGAGGGCACGGTCGCCCACGGCCACGATCAGGGCGATGACGGCAACGAGGCCGGCCACCACGCCTCGAACCACTCCCCGGGGTCAGGCTCCCCTGCGCTCGGAGGCCAGGGGGATGGGAAGCTGGCCAACCCGCCGCCGGCCCACGGCCAAGCGGCTTGCGCTTCCGACGATGCGGGCGAGTGCGTCAAGGCCGGCTTCGACCCCGGCAGCCCTCGCCAAGGCGGCGACTCGGACAGCCATCAGTGGGCAGGCGGCGGCGAGAAGCGGGACCCCTCTTTGCCGGCCGCGAGCGGCCACGCGCCGATCTTCCGCAACGGGCAAGGCGAAAAGCCGCACGCCGGTGATGCGCACCACCTGGGCGGCGGCTTTTAGAAGTACTCCTCGATCGTGACGTCCTCCATCAGCGGCTCGCGCCGCTCCAGGGCCTTGTAGCTGGCCGCGGCCACGACGCCGAAGAGGACGTTCGAGAGGATGGTCACCCAGCCGCGCGCGGCGGCAAACCACGGGAAGGCTCCCGTGAAGCCGTAGAAGTTGGCGGCGTAGAGGATCAGGCCGAAGAACGCTCCCACTCCGATCGCCGTCCACCGGTCGAGCTTGTAGATCAGCGTGGACAGGAAGCGCAGGTAGATCAGCGACAGCGAGTAGTGCATCGTCACCGCCGTGAAGAAGATGCCGGAACTGGGCGCGGCATCCACGAAATAGGGAGGCGGCGGCAAGGCTTGCCGGCCCCAGATGATGGCGGCCACCATGCGGACGGGCGCCCAGGCGTTTCCGCCCTTGGCCCAAGGCAACAAGCCGAGCTCGGTCACCATGAAGAGCGTCCCGGCGATCAGCGCCGCCCAACCGGCGGCGCCCCAGTCGGGCATGCGCAGAGGCGCGTGGCGCCTCGGAGGTCTCGTTACAGGTTCCGTCGTCGCGATCATCATAGATTTGTCTTTCTTCCCCCAAATCCATGATACCGCCCGCCCGCCGGCGGTGTATGACGGTCGGTTAACAACGGTGTCAGGCTCGTTTGTTAACTGATCAGCGGGCCAGGGCGGGTGTCCTGCCCAGCAGCTCGTCGGCCAGCGCGTCCATCTTGTAGATCTTGCGCATGGCCTCGAGGATGCCGCTCGAGTGCACGGCGACGGCGCGGTTCTGCTCGTCGCTGTAGGCGTAGCGGCCGACCAGGCTCTGGATGTTGCCGTCGAAGATCAGGCCCACGTACTCGCCCTGGGCGTTGACGACGGGGCTTCCTGAGTTGCCGCCGATGATGTCGTTGGTCGTGACGAAGTTGAGCGGCGTCTCGAGCTCCACGGCCGTCTTGGCCTTGGCGACCTTCTCGGGGAGGTTGAACGGCGCCTTGCCGTCGAACGAAGCGGCGCGGTCGTAGAGGCCGTAGAAGGTGGTCTTGTAAGGCACCTGAGTCGTGCCCTGCCCGTAGCCCGCCACGCGGCCGAAGCTCAGGCGCAGCGTGAAGGTGGCGTCGGGGTAGGTGGACTTGCCGTACATCGCGAAGCGCGCCTTGGCGATCTTGTTGCCCTCGAGCGCCTCGACGCTCTCGATCTCGTCCTCGCTCCACTTGCGCAGCTCGCGGTAGGATGGGTCGAGCTTGCGCGCCCAGACGATCATCGGGTCGGTCGACTCGGCCACGGCCTTGGCGCCGCCCTTGATGAGCGTTTCGCGGAACTTCGCGTCGTCGAGCTTGGTGCCGGCGACGAGCTCATGGGCCTTGGCCTGCGGCGTCATGCCGCCCAGGGCCGCCTTCACGTGCGCGTCGTTGGGTCCGAGCTCCTCGAGCGACTGGGCCAGGCAGTCGGCCAAGACGGCCTCTTCCCGGTCCTTGTAGATCGGAGCGGGAGAGAAGAGGCGGAAGTTCAGGGACTCCAGCGCGGAATCGCGGAACTCCTTGTAGCGCTTGTCGTTGGGCTTCTGGACTTCCTCGACGTAGCGCACGATGGTCGTGGCGAAGGCGGCGAGCTTCGAGAGGGCGAAGCTGCGGTAGATCAGCTGCTTGTGGCGCGAGATCAGCTTGTCCTGCGCCAGCGCCAACCGCGCCCATGGGTCGCCGACGAAGGGCAGCGCCGGAGAGACGCCCGGCACGGCCGCCACGGCGTCGCGCAGCTCGCCCGTCTCCCACTTCTTGGAGGAGGCGACGGAGCCGCCCAGCACGGTTTGGCGCAGCGAGTCTTCCTGCTCCTTCTTGCGGGCCATCAGCGTCTTGTCCTGCAGGCCTTCGAGCTCGCCGGAGATGGCCTTGATGGCGTTCTCGATGCCGAAGATGCCGTCCTTGGCGCGGCGCTCCTGCTCCGAGCCGGCCTTGGCGTAGTCATAGAGAGCCTGGCGGCGCCGGCGCAAGATCCTCAGGTAGTCGGGCAGGTGATAGTCGCGCTCGTACTCCAGCTGGCGGACGGTCTTCAGCCGGTCCGTGGAGCCGGGGTGGCCGGAGACGAAGACGAGCTCGCCTTCCTTGGCGCCGCCGCGGCTCCACTTCAGGTAGGCTTGGGGGTGGACCGGAGCGCCGTTCTCATAGACGCGGAAGAAGGCGAAGTCCAGGTCGTAGCGCGGATAGGTGAAGTTGTCCGGATCGCCTCCGTAAAAAGCCGCCTGAGCTTCGGGAGCCATCACGAGGCGGATATCGGTGTACTTCTTGTAGCGGTAGAGCCAGTACTCGCCGCCTTGATAGAGCTCGACGACGTCGGAGCGAAAGCCGGTCTTTTCCGTGGAGTCCTTCTCGATCTTGGCCATCACGGCCTTGCGCTGCTCGTTTTGGACCTTGTCCGAGGCTTTTTTGTCGATGCCGCCCAGCACGCGGTCGGTGACGTTCTCCAGCGAGACGAGGACGTTGAGCTCGAGATCGGGGCATTTCAGTTCTTTGCTCGCTTCGCGAGCAAAGAACCCATCTCTTACATAATCGGCCTTCGCTGAGGACACTTTCTGCAGTTGCCCTAGAGCGACGTGGTGGTTGGTGAGCACCAGGCCGTCGGGGGACACGAAAGCGCCCGAGCCGCCGTCGTTGAAGCGTACGGAGGAGAGCCTCAGATGGTCCAGCCACTCCTGGCTGGCCTCGAAGCCGTAGCGCTGCTTGAGCTGGGCGGCCGGCAGATTGTCGAAGGTCCACATGCCTTCATCGGCGCAGGTCAGGGTCTGCACGCCCAGGCTGGCGGCGGCGACGACGGCGGCGGCGGCGCCGGCGCGCTTGCGGGTCGAGGTCTTCATCGGACGTCCTCCACGGGGGGCTTTCTTGGGGGCCTTCTTCGGCTTGGAGCTCACGAAGCCGATTATAGCCCTTTGCCCCGGCCCCGGCGTAACAATTCCGTAGTCCCGCGTCGCTATTATTCTTGCGGTGCGCGCCCTCTTCTTAGTTCTCGCCGCCGTCGCCGCCCGCGGCGCTCCCAGGCCGTCCTCCGATCTCACGCGCGCGCGCCTGCGGGTCGAGGCGGCCCTCGTCGCCGTCCACTCCTGCTCCCGGCATGCCGAGACCGCCGAGGAGGAGTTGCGCGTCGAGGCGACGCAGCGGCTGGCGCGGGGGGCGTTCGGCGCCGGCTACGACGCCGTCCAGACGCACGAGATCCTGGAGCGGATGTTCTTGTGGCTGGCCGGCCCGGAGGGGCGAGCGGCGGCGCTGGCGCGGCCCTCCGGCCTGCTGGAGCTGGCCGCGCGCGCCGCGCATCCCGCCATCGCGGACGGCCCCGGGCTGCGCGGAGCGTCGCACTGGGCCGCCTTCGTCGATGGCGCGGCGCGGGCGTGGACGCCCGCGGCCGGACTCGTCCTAAGCGGGAACGTAGGGCGTCAGTCGAGGTAGCCGAATTCCTTGAGGGAGCGCGGGTCCTTGCGCCAGTTCTTGCGGACCTTGATCCAGAGGTCGA
>CAZZGQ010000095.1:0-10764 GCA_964653765.1 uncultured Elusimicrobia bacterium
TCGTCCTGGCGGGCGACCGCGGCCTCGTGGGCTTCGACGAAGCCCGCTGGTCCGAGCTCTTCCGGTAAAATCCGGGGTCAGACCCTCGATTTTACCGGTCCCAGACGGGAGGGACCGGACGGCCCAGGACGGCCGGGCGTCGTCGACCTAAAATAGGGCCATGACGACCCTCGCTCTCTTGCTCTCCATCGCCGTGGCTCCGCCGTGCGCCGCCGGCGTCTCCAAGGGGGCGGCGCCCGAGGCGGGGCCGGTCCAGCTCTCCCTTCCTTTGGACGCGCCCGCGGCGTCCGCGACCGTCTCGCCCGAGGCGGCGCTGTCCGGACGATCCGCGGCTCCGCTCGGCGGCTTGGCCGCGCAGCCGTTGCCGGCCGCCGAGGCCGGAGCTCAGGGCCCGGCCTCGGTCGGCGCGGAGATGAGCCGGGTGTCCGGCGAGATCGTGCCGGACCTCAAGGCGACGCGCGAAGGCGGCGACGGCGACGCGGCCGCCGGCGGCCAGGCCATCCAGGACGCCCTGGAGGGAGCGGGCGGCCGTCCCTCGGTCCTGCTGCCGATCTACAGCAGCGAGCCCGCAGCGAAGCCTCGCCACACCCCTCTCGAGACCTCCAGCGCCCTGCCGGCCTCGTTCCGCTACGCTCATGCCTCCGCCGCCGAGGCCGTCAAGGCCGCGAAGCTGGGCACGGCGCGCGACCTGCGCTTCGTCGAGGCGTATCGCCATGACGGCGGCTGGGAGTTCCATTTCGTCGCCGGCGGGCGGGACGTGAAGGTGTATGCGCGCGACGGCCACCAGCCGGCCGACCGGGCTTGGGTGGGAGCCGAGTTCAAGCCCGACTCCTCCTTGGGCCTGGACCCGATGCGCTTCTCGCAGCAGATCTCTGGGTCGCCGAACGACGCGGTCCAGGCGGCCGCCAAGAAGCTGGGCGTCCCGGCCGAGACGACCGGCCTTTCCCTGTGGACGCTGCCCAAGAGCAGCATCCTCTGGTACGTGGTGGACGCGGAAGACGGCCGGCGCGTGGCCGTCAGCGTCCGCTCCGGCAGCCTGCGCATGCTGGACGCCGGCCCGGGCCGCGACAAGATCGAGGCGGCGGCGCGCGCCCTGGCCGGCAACAAAGGCTATCCGTTCTCGGAGACCGAATACCGCGCCGCCTACGCGGGCTACGTGGGCATGCTGCGCCAGGACGGCGCCACGCGGGCTCAGCTCGCCTTGTTCGCGCGCCTGATGGCCGAGACCCCGATCCGCGGCGGACGCTTCAATTCCTGGTCGGGCGACTAGACTGGCGCGCCGCCGCTTCCAGCGTGTAGAGCGGCTGCAGGATCAGGCGCTTGAGCCGTAGCGGATAATCCGGCCGCGCCTTCAGAAAGTCCCGCGCCGTCTTCGCCGCGGCCTCGGAGGAGTACCCGGCGAGGGGGATGCCCGCCCAGGACCTGGGGAAGAAGATATCTCCGGTCCGGGCCACGTCCTCCAGCATCTCCAGGCTGACGCGCAGGTGCTTGAAGGAGGACTCGGCGCGCAGCGGGTGGTAGAGGTAGCTCAAGGCCTTCTGCGTCCAATCCTCGTGCCGGCGGTTGGCGGGATCGGCCAGCGAGGCGAAGAAGGCGTCGCGCCGCTCGGAGTCGGTGGAGACGGCGGGGGCGACGAAGTCGAGCTCGGCGCGGCGGTCCGGATCCGTCAATCGTCGCCGCTGTTCGGCGACGATGCCGGCGGAGTCGGGCACGCCGCGCACGGAGAGCTCGAGCGCCAGGGTCGTGCGGTCGTCGTCCGAGAGCGTGACGCCGGGCACGGCGAGCGTGCCCTCCCAGAGGGCTCGCAGGCGGGCCACGCCGGCGTCGGTGAGGGCCACGTTCCAGTAGGCGCGCAGGAAGGCGCGCTTGAGCGACTTGCTCGGCGCCTTTTGGGCCAGCGACCAGAGCAGCTCCTCCAGCCCGCCCGCGCGCCGGCGGCGCTCGGCCTCGGGGAGGAAGCGCCAGAACGCGCGGCCCGCCGTGTCGAGCATCCTCTGCGTGTTGAGCTCCATCGTCTCCGCCGGCAGCGCCGCTTGCACGGCGTCGAGGTACTGCGCGCCCGAGAGACGCCCCGCCAGCAGCTCTTCCCAGAGCGACAGCCAGGCCTCGCCGCGCGCCAGCGGCTCGGGCAAGCGGGAGACGCCGGCCCGCAGGGCGGCGCGGCTGCGGTCGTCGAGGGGGAAGGAGGCGTAACCGAGCCCGCCGATGTCCGCGAGCACGAAGTCGGGAACGGGAAGGCCGCGGACGTCGGCGAGCTCGCTGGTCGCGCTGTCGAGCCGGACGGCAAAAGAGCG
The DNA here is from genome assembly GCA_964653765.1 of uncultured Elusimicrobia bacterium. Classification (GTDB taxonomy): domain Bacteria; phylum Elusimicrobiota; class Elusimicrobia; order UBA1565; family UBA9628; genus JAGWUP01. The sequence goes on from CAZZGQ010000095.1 coordinate 2,295, forward strand.
CGTGCCGGTCGAATAAAACAACGCGGGCCGCAGCTGCTGGTCCCAGACGAGACCCCGGCCGAGAGGATCGCTCTGACGCAAGAGCAAGGAGGCGATCCGGCCGTCCGAGATCCTCAAATCCGCCGAGACGGTCGGACGGCCGGATGACTGTACCCACTCCTCGCTGAAGTTCTTCAGGGGGCGGCCGGAGCGGCCCTCGAGCGAGGCGATCAGGTCGTCCCAGGTGGCGTTGCCGAACCGGAACTTGGAGAGGTAATCCCGCAAGCCCTCGCGGAACGCGTCCTCGCCGAGCTTGGTCTCCAGCTGGCGCATCACCACGGGGGCCTTATTGTAGATGATGGCGCCGTAAAGCGAGCCTGCATGCGAGAGGTTGTCGAGCGGCTGCTGGATGGGATTGGTGCCCTCCGTGGCGTCGACGGCATACGCCGAAGCCTGGTTCTGCATCAGGAAGCGCAGGCCGTGGTCGATCCCGGGGAATGCGGGCTCGACGGCCTTCGAGGCCATGAAGTTGGCGAAGACTTCCTTGAGCCACACGTCGTCGAACCACTTCATCGTGACCAGATCGCCGAACCAGAGGTGGGCGACCTCGTGGTAGATCAGGTTGGCGCGCCCCAGCAGCTCGCTCTCCGTGGGGCCTTCGTCGAGCAGCACGGTCTTGGCGTTGAGGAAGATCGCGCCGGGGTGCTCCATGCCGCCGTACTGGAAGCCGGGGATCAGCACCAGATCGAGCTTGCCCCAGGGATCGGCGATGCCGGTGTAGCGCTCCATCCAGGCCAGGGCGTCGAAGGCCATGCCGAAGGCCTGCGGGATGTTGCGCGCCGCCTTCGCGGCGTCGAGCTCGCGGTGGAAGATCCGCGCCGCGCGGCCGTCGCGGCTGGCCGTCTCGATCTTGAAGCGGCCGGCGGCGAAGGCGAAGAGGTAGGTGCTCATCGGCGGCGTCTCGCCGAAGCGCACGACGGCGCGGCGTCCCTTTTCCTCGCGCGCCACCTGCGCGCCGTTGGCCGTCGCCTGCCACTCCGAAGGAAGCGCGAGCGTCAACGCGAACCTGGCCTTCAGGTCCGGCTGGTCGAAGCAGGGAAAGACCTCGCGCGCGCGGGCGGGCACGAGCAGGGTGTAGAGGAAGTCAGGGCTTCGGTTGAGGGGGGAAGAGGAGGAGCCGAAGCCGAGTCGGATTTCGTTTCGGCCCTTGTGAATCCGACTCGGCTGGATTATGAGATGTTCCTCTCTCCAGTCAACGTCGGCCTTCCGCCCGTTCACCGACAACTCGGAGACGCTCGCGCCCTTGAAATCCAGCGCCAACGGCTCCGCAGCATCCTTCAGCTCGAAGCTCAGCGTCTCATGCCCCGTCACCGCCGCCGCCGACGACTCCGGCAGCGAGAACTCGAGCGCGTAGCGCACGTCGGAGAGCCGGGCGGCCCGCTCGCGCGCCAACTCTTGCGGCACGCCGGGGAGGGGGACCGTCATGGCCGCAGCGAGGCCCGGCAGCAGCAGGAGCAAGAGCGACGGGACCACCGTCACAGTGTACGAACTTCGCGGGGGGAGGGCTAGACGGCGGCCGGCTGCTGCAGGCGCTCGGCGGCGCGCTCGAGCAGCTCGTCGCCGGTGGCCTGGCGCGTGCGCGTCTGAGGCATGGCCATCACCGACTTGCCCACGACGAGCGGGACGATGGCCGTGTAAGTGACCTTGTCGTCGCCGGCGTCGACGAGCTCCCTGGCCCTGGCCAAGAGAGCCGCGCCGGCGCCGCCCAAAGCGGCCACCGAGGCGAAGACGGCGGCCAAGCCCTGCTTCTCGGCCGCCGTCGCGTCCTGATACAAGGAAAGGAGGCTCGAGGCGACGTTCGTGGAGGCCTGCTTGCCGGCGTTGGCGTAGCCGGCGAGCTCCACCTGGGCGAGCTTGGCGACTTGGCCGAGCTTGGCGCCGTCGCCGAGGCGCAAGAGCGAGGAGAGGGAGGCGCGCAGCAGCTCGCCGCCCTCGGACTGCGCGGCCGCCGCCGTGCGCAGCAGCATGTCGCCGGCCGCGGAGGAACGGATATTCCCCAGCGTCGCGATGGCCTGCAGGCGCACGTCCTGGTCGGCGTCGACCTGGACGATGTCGATCAAGCGGTCGGCGTGAGCGAGGGCGATTCCCTTGCGCTCCATGCCGGCGATCGCCAGGCCGCGCTTGGTCTGGTCGGCATCGGCGAGCAGGCCCAGCAGCTCCCGGTCGCTCTTGCCCGCGTACTTGGCCACGCTCCGCTCGTGGAGCTTCTCGGGCAGCTCGGCCAGGAAATCGACGGCTTTGACGAGAGCGAGCGTGCCGATGACGAGGACCAGGCCGAACTGCGCCAGGCCCAGATAGACGGGCTCGGTATAGAGGCCCATCACGGTCTTGAGCCCTTCAGCGATCTGATAGCTCGCGTCCGCGTGAGCCGGAGCCGCCGAGGCGGCCGTGGCAGCCAAGGCGCCGATGCCGGCGGCGATGGTCGCGAAAGGGGAGCGGCGCTTCTCGCCGTCGGGCTTGGCCAGGCCGCTCGGCGAAAGATCGATGGAGGCCGCGCGGCCGGTGTCCGAGCCCTCGGAGAAGGCGCTGGACCGCTTTTCGAAGGCGAGCCCGGCGTCCTTCACGGCCAAGCCGGCCTGGAAGGCGGCCGAGCCTCCGAGCGGGAGGGCGGAGGGGGAAGCCACCGCGTCACGCAGGCTCTGCGGCGCGCTCAATTGGGAGCCGCCGGAGACCGGGGCCTGGCCCAGGGCGCCCTGGCCCATCGTCTCCACCGCCTCGAAGCCGGGCAGCGTCTGGCCCAGGGCGGGGATGTCGGCGCGGCCCGCGGCGTCGAGGCCCGTGCGGCCGAGATCGGGGACGGCGAGACGGCCGAGATCCTGGCCGGGGACGGACTGGATCTGGGCCGGGACGCCCAGCGGCTGCACGTGGGCGCCGGAGGGGAGGGTCGCCTCCTCGAGGCCGAAAGCCGGCGAGAAGGCCAGCGTCGCCAGGGCCAGCGGCAGCAGCAGCTTCATGTCCTTATTATGGAGGGACCGCTGGAATCCGTCCTGAGTCCTTGGACCTAGGCGGGGAGGCCCCTCCTCCGGCTCGTCCCTAGGGCCGTTCCTGAAAGCCGAAAGGCCCACGGCAGGCGGGGCCTCTTCGGGTCATGGTCGGGCTCGCATCGAAAAGGTAGAATAGCGCCGCAAGTGACCAAGATCTTCCGCTCGGTCCGCTTCAACATCTTCCTCGGCACGGTGATCACCCTCGCCGCCGCCGCCGGCACGCTCATCCCCCAGACGGGGGAGATGCCGGAGAAGGCCGCCGCGTTCCAGGCCGCCCACCCGCAGTGGTCGCGCCTGTTCGACTTCTTCAATCTCTTCGACGTCTATCACTCGTACTGGTTCATGGGCCTGCTCGGCCTGATGGCGTTCGACATCGTGCTGTGCAAGCTGTGGAACCTGCCGCCGGACCAGGGCTTGGTGGCGCTTCCGCCCGAGGCCACGCGCGAGCTCGAGGCCGAGAAGCACCTGGCCAAGAAGCAGGCCGCCCTCGAGCTCAAGCCGCACCGAGACGCTTTCTCGTCGCCGCTGGAAGCCAAGCCCGCCTTCGCCGCCGCCAGCGCCGCCCTGGCCGGGCGGGGCTACCGCGTCCACGAGGAGTTCGTCACGTCGGCCGGCTCCGCCTTCGTCGCCACCAAGCACGGCGTCCAGCGCTGGGGCTCCTATCTGGCCCACATCGCCCTCGTCGTCATCCTGACGGGCTGCCTGCTCAAGGCGGTCTTCGGCTTCGTGGAGATGGTGCCCGTGCTGGAAGGCCGCTCCCGGCCCATGCAGAACAAGCCGGACTGGGAGCTCTTCGTCGACAAGTTCACGATCAAGTATTACGACGGCACCTTCGAGCCCAAGTCGTTCTCGAGCGTGCTGCGCGTCGAGAACAAGGGCAAGGAGATCGGCGCCAAGACGATCATCGTCAATGACCCGCTCGACATCGGCGGCGTGCGCTTCTACCAGGCCTCGTGGGGCGCGGGCGGCATGTTCCGCAGCGTGACGCTGAAGGTCGGCGACACGACGGTCCAGATGCCGCAGCGCACCGTCGAGAAGATCGCGGGCACGCCCTTCGCCGTCGAGGCCGACGTGATGATGCCGAACTTCACCGTCAACGGCGGCTCCGCCGACACGGGCTCCCTCGACCTCAAGAACCCGGCCGTGCGCTTCATCTTCCACATGGGTCCGCACAAGACGCGCCCGCTCTGGCTCTTCCAGAACGACCCCAAGCTCTGCCTGGTCGAGGAGGCCGACGGCTCCCTGGCTCAGGCGCCGACGCCGCCCTTCCAGCTCGCCGCCATCGATCCCGTGCTCTTCTCCGGGATCCAGGTCGCCTATGATCCCGGCTTCAAGGTCGTGCTGGCGGGCTCGCTGCTGTGGCTCGTCGGCGTGGTGATGCTCTTTTACATGCACCGGCGCAGGCTGTGGGTGCTGGTTGAACCAGCGGGTTCGACCAGCTCTAATATTTCCGTGGGCGGCTGGAGCTCTCGCGGCGCTCAGGAGTTCGAGCGCGAGTTCGGCCGGCTCATGGCCGGCCTACGCCAGAAGCTGTCCGCTCAATCCGACGTGACGGAGAAAGTATGACGATAACGATGGAATTGGCTCTGACCAAGGCCGCCTTCGCGCTCTACGCGGGCGCGACGGGCTTGGCGTTCACCTACCTCTTCTCGCGCGACGAGAAGTGGAGCCGCTGGATGCTGCGGCTGCTGGGCGTGGGCGTGCTCCTGCACCTGGCCAGCTTCGGCGTGCGCCAGTACCTGTTCTGGCAGATCCCGGAGAACAAGTGGTTCCTCTCGATCAACTCGTTCTTCGGCGCGCTGTCCTATCTGTCGCTGGCGGTCGCGGCGACGTTCTTCGTCGTCGAGGGCAAGCACCGCCTGGGCATCCTGGGCGCCTTCGTGCTGCCATGGGCCACGATCGGAGCCGGCGCGGCCGTGATCTTCGCCGATCCGGCGACCAAGGGCCTGTCCCCGGCGCTGCAGAGCTACTGGATCAACATCCATCCGATGGTTCTCATGACCTCCTACGCGATGTTCGGCAACGCCTTCGGCGTGGGCGTGGCGCTGCTCATCCAGGAGCACCAGATCAAGAGCCGCAAGCCCAGCGAGCTCTGCTACCGCCTGCCGTCGATCGAGGAGCTCGACAACCTCAACTACAAGATCATCGTCGCGGCCTTCCCGGTCCTTACGGTCGGCATCATCATGGGCGGCATCTGGGCCTACAACGCCTGGGGCCGCTTCTGGGGCTGGGACGCGAAGGAGACGTGGGCGCTCATCACGGCGCTCATCTACGCCGGCTACCTGCACATGCGCTTCGTCAAAGGCCTGCGCGGGCGCAAGGCGGTCTACGTGTCGATGCTGGGCTTCGCCTCCGTCGTCTTCACGTTCCTGGGCGTCAATTACCTGAGCTCGCTGCACGGCTATCTCTCCGGTCGCGGCTGAGCCAGTGAGCCGGCTGTCGCTCGTCGGACTGTCGCACAAGAACGCCGCGCTGGAATTGCGGGAGAAGCTCGCCGTCGTCCCGCCGCAGCGGGTGTTCGAAGCGCTCAAGCGGAATCAGGTCGCGGAGGCCGTCGTGCTCTCGACCTGCAACCGCTTCGAGGTCTATGCCCGAGCGGGCAGCGAGGAACTGCTGCCGGTCATCGAGGAATTCGCCGGCGGGAAGCTCGGAGCGCAGGCCTACGTCCTCGAGAACGGAGAGGTCGTCCGGCATCTCTTCGAAGTGTCGTCAGGATTGGACTCGCTGGTCGTGGGCGAGACCGAGATCCTCGGCCAGGTGAAAGCCGCTTACGAGCTGGCCAAGGCCGCAGGGATGACGGACAAGCGCAGCAACGTGCTGTTTCAGCGCGCGCTCTACACCGGCAAGAAGGTGCGCAGCGAGACGGCGATCGCCGTCGGGCAGACTTCCGTGGCCTCCGTCGCTGTCGAGCTCGCCGAATCCATCTTCGGCTCGCTGGCCAAGAGCGAGGTACTGATCCTCGGCGCCGGCGCGATGGCGGAGCTCACGGCGCGGCACCTGCTCAGCAAGAAAGTCTCCAAGCTCACGATCGCCAACCGAACCTGGGAGCGCGGCAGCGAGCTCGCGCGCCGGCTCTCCGCGGCGGCCCTTCCGTGGGAGCGCTTCGAGGCGGAGCTGGCGAACGTCGACATCGTGATCGCCTCGACCGGCTCCGATAAGCCCGTCGTCCGCCGGGAGGCCGTCGAGGCCGCGATGGCCCGGCGCGCCGGCCGCTCGCTCTTCTTTATCGACATCGCCATGCCGCGCGACGTGGAGGAAGGCGTGCACTCGCTGGAGCACGTTTACTCGTATCGTCTCGAAGATCTGGAGACGATCGCCGCCCGCAATATGGCGAGCCGGGGCAAAGAGGTGGAATCCGCCCGTGCCTTGGCGCGCGCGAAGGCGGCGGAGCTCTGGCGGTGGTACGAGGCGCTCTCCTCGGGCCAGGAGATCAGTTTGAAGCATTCAGACAAGGAAGAAGCGGCCCACGAGGAGCCGGTGAGATGAAAATGGTGTTGCTGGCAACACTCTTTTTGGTCCCCGCCAGCCGCGCTTTTGCCGCCCACTATGGGATTCTTTTGATGGCCCACGGCGGCACGCCGGAGTGGAACGACACGGTGGCCGACATCGCGCGTGGGCTCGACAAACAGGCGCCGACGGAAGCGGCTTTCGGCATGGCCGACGCGGACGCGCTGCAGGCGGGCGTGGACAAGCTCGCCGCCCGCGGCGTCTCACGCATCGTCGCCGTGCCCCTCTTCATCCATTCGCGCTCCGAGGTGATGGACCAGACGCGCTACGCGCTGGGGCTGAGCACGCAGCCGTCGATCGTGCTGCGCGACGCGCTCACCGCCATGGTGGCGCACATGCCGCCCGAGCATATGAAAGGAGCTGCGCATCACATGATGATGTTCTCGCTCAAGCAGGTGAAGAGCCGCCTGCCCCTCGTGATGACGCCGGCGCTCGACGACAGCCCGATCGTGGCCGGAGTGTTGTGGAGGCGCGCGCTCGCGCTCAGCCGCGAGCCGCGGCGCGAGACCGTGCTGCTCGTCGCCCATGGCCCGGTGGATCCGAAGGCCAACGAGGCCTGGCTCGTCACGATGCGCGAGGAGGCCGAGCGCGTGCGCCGCGCCGGGAACTTCCGCGCCGCCGCCGCGCTGACGATCCGCGACGACGCGGCGCCGAGCGTCAAGCAGGCCGCGCTGGACGCGTTGCGCGCCGCCGTGGTCGACGCGTCGAAAGGCGGCGGCCGCGCGATCGTGGTGCCGTATCTGATCGCGCGCGGGGGGATCGAAGACCACATCGCGCAGGCGTTGAACGGCCTCGACTATGCGTGGGACGGGCGCACTCTTTGCCCCGATCCTGCGATCGAGCGTTGGGCCGCCGAAACGGCGCTGAGCGCCGCGAGCGAAGCTTTCTCGTCGAACGATCTCCGTGAAAATGAACAAAATTTGACACTCAATAAACTCAATTGATAAATTCCTACACGATCATATGACCGATCAAACTCCCGCCGCTTCTCCTTCTCCCGCTCCCAAGCCCGCCGCCGCGGCCGCCAAGCCCGGCGTCACGCGCGGTGAATTCCTCTGGCTCGGCTGGTCGATGCTGGCCGCGTTCTTCGCCTCCACGGCCGCCGCCGGCGCGCGCTTCTTCTTCCCGAACGTCATCTACGAGCCGTCGCAGAAGTTCAATGCCGGCCCGGCGAAGAGCTTCGATGTGGGCGTGTCCACGAAGTGGCTCAACGAGCAGCGCGTCTGGATCATCCGCACCGATAAAGGCTTTTACGCCTTGTGGGCGCGATGCACTCACTTGGGTTGCACGCCCAACTGGTTCCCGGACCAGAACCGCTTCAAGTGCCCCTGCCACGGCTCCAACTACACTCCCGGCGGCGACGTGATCGCCGGCCCCGCGCCCAAGCCGCTCTGGCGCCCGAAGATCGAGCTCGCCGCCACCGGCGACCTGATCATCGACAAGGCCCAGCTCGAGGACAAGCCCGGCCCGCGCGACAAGGCGCCGTACTTCGTGGAGTACGCGTAATTTTATGCCCGAACTCGACATCGAGAAGATCAAGAAAGAGGTCATCGACTCCCAGATCTGGCGGTCCGTTTTCCGCGGCGGCGTCTGGAAGGACACGCCGCGCGACCGCGCCGCGCACATCATCGGCAACGTCTGGCTCCACCTGCACCCGGTCCGCATCCGCAAGCGCGCCCTGGAGTGGGGCTACTCCTGGGGCATGGGCGGCCTCTCCTTCGCGCTCTTCCTGATCCTGACGCTGACCGGCGTGGCGCTGATGTTCTACTACCGGCCCACGGTCGATCTGGCTTATCGCGACATGAAGGACCTGGCGTTCGCGATCACGCTCGGCAAGCTGTTCCGCAACATGCATCGCTGGGCGGCTCAAGCAATGGTGGTCGCTGTCATCGCGCACATGGTGCGCGTGTTCCTGACCGGCGCCTACAAGAAGCCGCGCG
>CAZZGQ010000096.1:0-10677 GCA_964653765.1 uncultured Elusimicrobia bacterium
TGAAGAAGGGAATAACGATCCCAGTTAGTAAACAATCGAGCCTGACACCCTTGTTTACTAAAAGAAAGCCCCGCCCCCGGGGGAGGGGCGGGGCTGGAATGTCGTTGGCCTAGGCCGTCGTGGTCGGCGTCCTCCTTGCTGCCGCCGCGGGCTCGAGGGCGGCGGCCGCTTCCTCGAGCTTGTCCACCGAGAGGACCCAGCTCGAGCGCGCTCCTTCCACGTGCCGGTAGCAGCTCAGCACGCTGACGCCGCGCGCGGCCAGGGCGGAGGCGGCGCGGTCCAGAAGGTCCAGCATCGGGTCGCCGTCGAGCAAGAGCACCGGCGCCTCGTGGACGCGCGCTCCCTTGCTCTCGAGGCGGGCCTTGAGCGCCTTGCGGGGCTTGGCCAGGAACTTCAGCTGCAAGCACTCGCCGGCGCGCGTGACGACGACGCCTCCCAGGCCCACGCCCGCATCGGCGAGGGCTCCGGTCAGGCGAGCCAGGCCGTCCGGCTCGTACGGCGCCGTCACGATGTATTGGGTCTCTTTCCTGACGCTCATGGATCGCGTTAGGAGGCCGAGTAGCCCATCTCGTTGACGACCGTGGCGCAGTTCTGCGGCTTGTCCGCGGAGATCACGATCTTGACGTTCTGCCCCTCGGGAGCGTGATAGAGGGACTGGACGTTGATCATCTTGTCGGCCAAGGACTTGCAGAGGCGGTTGAGCTCTTCCGGCTTGTTGGGGATCTGCAGCTGCACGACCTCGTTCTCGCAGACCTTGAGCCCTGCGGTTTCGAGCTTCTGCTTGAGCCCGCCGTTCTTGCCGGCGACGAAGCGGACGCAGACGGTATCGCCCATGTTCATCGTCATCATGCCGCTGATGTTGATGCTCTCCTTAGAGAGGACCTGCGTCAGGCGAGCCAGCATGAAGGGCTCGTTGTTGGTCGTCACGGTGTACTGCGTCATGCCGGCGTGCCGCGCGGGGACGCCTTCGATGTTCACGCTGAAGCGCCGCGTGCGCAGGGTGTAGTTGCGGCTGTCGAAGGGCAAGATCCGGGCGACGATCTCGTGCTCGCCGCAACCGTAGTCGCTCCAATCGAACCACCAAAAGCCGGACGAATAGCGGCAGAGCTGCCACGGAGCGCCGTCGATGCAGATCTCCACCTTCTCGGCGTTGAGCGGCGCTTTGATGCGGAAGGTGTAGTGGGGCGAGGTGATCGTCTCCTCTTCTTGAGGATAATCGATGCTCGCCTTGATCGTCTTCGTTTCTTGCATGAGTCCCTCCTGAAATTCCCGGGGCGACGCCGCCCCTAGTGGTTTGGAGTATATAAGCCTCGGGGAATACGGACCATCGCGGCGCCGTAAGAAGTTCATGAAGGTGCGTTGACGCGCCGCGCCAGACGACTGTTACACGACTTCTATAGGGACGCCGAGACGGGCTCGCCTATACTAGCGCCCGCACAGGAGGTGGCCCATGAGAACGATGCTGTGGGTTCTGCTGGGGGCGTTGACGGCGACGGCCGGCCGCGCCGGCGCGGCGACCGTGGCCGTGACGATCACCGGACTCTCCGACACCGGCTACGAGCTCGAGGTCTCCGGCATCCGCAAGACGGGCCGCCTGGGCGCCGTGCCCGGGCCTTCGACCGTGCGCGATCTCATCGACGTCGGCGGTCGCGACGAGGTGACGGCGACCCTGACGTTCCTGGGCCGGGACGGGGTGCTGGCGACCTGCCCCGGCGTCCATATCAAGGTAGAAGGCGCGCGCGCCGCCTGCGAGCCGATGTTCGTGCTCACCGATGAGCGCGAAGGCAGCGAGGGCTTCTCTTGCAAGACCACCTGCGACCGGTCGCGTCTCGAGAAGTCGCGCAGCCACGACGAGGATGACGACGACGATTGGGTCTACGCGATGAGCCGCGAGCCGCGGGCGCGGCCTCTCGCGGACGGCTGGTCGTTCGGCCGCGGCGATACCGCGAAGTTCCAATCACGTTACAGCGGCTCTATGTCCGACCCGGCGAGTGGGCTCGTATACTCACCGGCCGGAAACGGCAGCCTATGATTCAAGAAACCGATCGCCTCTCCCAGTGGCGCCGGCAGCGCAAGCGCTTTGAGACCCTGCGCCAGCTGGGCCCGCTCGACGGGCGCACGGTGCTCGACGTGACGTGCGGGGCGGGAGATTTTTATCTCTTCTTGAAAGACGCCGGCTGCCGGCCGCTGTACACCGGCGTCGACAAGGATCTCCAGGCCTTGGCGCGCTGCCGCGCGCGTTTCGGAGGCGACCCCTCTTGCGGTTTCGAATCCGGCGAAGTGATGGACTACCAGCCGACCTCGGCGTTCGACTTCGTCGTCGCGGCGGGCCTCAGGAGCGTCGACGCCCTGCCGCGCATCTACTCTTGGTGTACGATCGGCGTCGCGGTCAGCTTCGTGAGCCAGCGCCCCTTCGCGACGGCTCAACGCGGCCGCTACGTCGACCCGGCCGCGACCGTGAGAGCGGCGCTCCGCCTGACGCCGTGCTTGCGGTTGGCCCACGACTATCTGCCCGGCGACTTCACGCTCTTCCTTTATAAAAGAGCCGCGTGGTCGCCGGAGCCCTCTCAAGGAACCTACGACCGATGAATGAGGAAATGGAGATGGTCCATAAATATGCCGGTCGTACCGTGCTGGCCTTAGGCGCGCATCCGGACGATCTTGAGCTGGGCGTCGGGGGGACGCTGGCGCTGCTCGCCAAAGGCGGAGCGCGCGTGATCATGGCGATCGTCAGCGTGCCCAGCCATCTGGAGGCGCGCAAGAAGGAGGCGATGCGCTCGGCGGAGATGCTCGGGGCGGAGGTGACGTTCCTCTTCCCGGACAAGTTGTGCCGCGTCGAGGACCTCAAGACCTACGAGCTCGTCGACAAGATCGACGGGCTGATCAACGACTTCAAGCCCGCGGCCGTGCTCTCGCACGGGCTGGCGGACTTCCACCGCGACCACGTGCTCGTCTACAACGCCTGCCTGGCGGCGCAGAGGCTGAGCTTCTTCGATCTCTTCTGCTACCACCCGACGAGCACGCGGCCCATCCCGTTGCCTTTCTTCCCGCAGCTCTACGTCGACATCTCGAAGACGGTCGACCTCAAGATGAAGGCGATCAAGGCGCATGAGAGCCAGTTCGGCGGCCGGGGCCTAGACCCGGGCCACTTGCTGGAGACGGCCCGACACTACGGACATCTCATAGGAGTCGACTTCGCGGAGGGCCTGGAAGTCGTCCGCATGAAGCTGAACTGATGCTCGAGTCGCAGCTGGAGCCGTTAGCGCGAGAGAGACGCCGGCGCGGCCGCGTGCGCGACCGCTTCTCGGCGGCGCTTCTCCAGGCCGGAGCCCGATGGGGCTCCGGCCTGAAGGGGGCCGTGCGCGATTACGACAGCGAGGGCCTGTGCCTGGAGACCACCGAGGCGCCGCCGGTCGGCAAATCGGTGCGCGTGCATTTCAAGCTGCCGCGCTCGATGAGCTGGCAGTACCGCGGCATGGAGTGCAAGCTGCCCGCGAGGGTGCGCGGCGTGCGCGCGGCGGCGACGCGCCCGGAGACGCCGTACGACGTCATCCTGGAGTGGGAGGCGCCGCTCGAGCAGCTGGTCGCCAAGGCGACCGCGGCCCACGAGCGGATCGTCGGCGCCTTGGTGGTCGGCCTCATCGTCTCGCTGCTGTATTTCAACGTCAGGACCCTGGCCTACTTCTGGTACAGCCCGTTCATCTACATCTATACGGTGCTGATCGCGGCTTACTTCCTCTCGCGCTTCCTTTTCGCGTCGATGCACGTCAATCCCCCGCTGCGCGACTACACGCCGTCGCTGACGATCGTGATCTCGGTGCGCAACGAGGAGGACGCCATCGCGCGCACCATCGACACGTGCTACGCGGCGGATTACCCGCCCGACAAGCGGGAAGTCATCGTCGTCAACGACGGCTCCACCGACCGCACGGGGGAGGTCCTGCTCGGCTGCGCGCAGAAGCATCCGGAGCTGCGGGTGTTCACGCTGCCGCCGAGCGGCAAACGCCACGGAATGGCCACCGGGATCCGCAACGCGAAAGGCGAGCTGATCGTCTTCGTGGACTCGGACACGTTCCTGTTCAACGACGCGCTACGCCAGATCGTCAGCGGCTTCGAGGACCCGTCACTGGGCGCCTCGGCCGGCCACGCCGAGGTGGAGAACGCCGACGTCAACTGGCTGACCGGCCTGCAGGACGTGCGCTACTACCTGTCGTTCAAGCTCATGAAGACGGCCGAGAGCGTCTTCGGCCTCGTCACCTGTTGTCCCGGCTGCCTGTCCGCGTACCGCAAGGAATACCTGCTCAAGATCCTCGATCCCTGGCTCAACCAGATGTTCCTCGGAGCCCCGGCCACCTTCGGCGACGACCGCAGCCTGACCAACTACATCCTCCGCGATTACCGCGTCATCTACAACGAGAAAGCGATCTGCACCACGCTCGTGCCCGAGACCTGGAAGCGCTACCTGACGCAGCAGGTCCGCTGGAAGAAATCCTGGCTGCGCGAGACGCTGCGGGTCGCCTGCTACATCCACAAGAAGCACCCGCTCGGCGCCGTCTCGTTCTACGTGACGTCGATCTGCAGCGTGCTCTCGCCGTTGATGGTCGTGAAGATGCTCTTTTTCCTGCTCACCGGACGGCAGATCGGCATCCTCTATTACACCGTCGGCCTCGTGCTCATCACGCTGCTGCAGAGCCTGTACGTGCTCGGCAAGCGCCCGACGTCGCGCTGGCTGCTGGGCTTCTTGATGGTGGCGGCCCAAGTCATCATCATGGGCCCGCAGACCTACTACGCCATCCTCACGATGCGCAAGAACCATTGGGGCACGCGGTGAGCGCACCGGACTACAAGCCCTTCTATCCGAGCATCCAGCGCATCGACAGGCGCTACACGAGCTGGAAGCTGCTGATGCTCCTCTTCACGGTGGCCGGGCTCTTCTGGGTCTTCGAGGGCCGGGCGCTCTATCGGCGCTACATCGTGGGGCTCGACGACATACCGGAGAAGCAGCGCAACGGCGACGGCTTCCTGGCCGTGACGTTCCCGCGCGTGACCAAGGACGGGGAGCGCTTCACCATCTCCGATGACGACTACGAGGCCACGCTCAAGGAGCTGAAGGCGCGCGGGTTCACCTCGATCGGCGTGAAAGACGTCCGGGACTTCTACGAGAAGGCCCGGCCGCTGCCGCCGAAGCCCGTGCTGTTGGCGTTCGACCGGGACAATCCGGACAGCGTGGCGCTGGCGGATAAAGGCCTCAGGAGAGCGCGCATGCGCGGCCTGCTCTTCATCGACAAGACCACGCCCAAGGCGGAGGACGGGCGCGTCTACAACTTCTCGATGTCGCCGCACGCCATGAACCAGATGCTCAAGAGCGGCGCCTGGGACCTGGGCTGGTATTCCGACGACACCCCGCACTGGCATCACGGCGATCTGGTCCGGCCGCCCGTGATCGACATGGGAGAGCCCATGCACGAGTGGACGCGCAACCCGTTCCTGTATCCGATGCGCTTCGTCGTGGCGCGGGGCGGCTACAACGACGCCAACCGGCTCATGTCGGCGCTCAACATCTTCCGGGTGCGCACGGACATGACGCCGGACGAGAACGTGAAGACCCTGACCGCCTCTTGGCCGCGCAAGCTGCCGTTCGTCGACGACTTCAAGAAGGACGGCCTGGGCCTGGACTGGGTCTCCGAGCGCGGAGTGGCCGTGGCCATCGACAAGCGCATGGTGCTCGTGCCGACGCCGCGCCAGAGGTCCGCTTCCGCGTACCTCTCCGGCACCGACGGCTGGCGCGACCTCGCCGTGGAGTTCACGCTCGCCAAATACCGACGTGTCACCTGGCTCTACGCGCGAGCGGCGGAGGACCGCTGGCTGCGCGTCGGCATCGAGAACGGCTACTGGATGCTCCAGGAGAAGACCGGCACCGAGCACAAGCCGGTGACCCTGGCTCGCGCTCCGATGAACATCGCCACCACGCTGCCCGCCCGGGTGCGCCTCGTGCTGAAGGGGCCCTGGGCGATCGTGCACGTCAACGGGCGCATGCAGTACGGCAAGGCCGTCCGCGTGCACTCGGGCATCGACGCCGGCCGCGTGGAGCTCGACGTCTACGATCCCAAGCCCGGGACGTCGCTGGGCGTGATCACGCATTTCGCGGCCGCGCCGCTCGGGCCGCGCTGGATCTCGGTCAACCGCGACGAGGTGGCCGGCGATCCCTCGGCGGAGAAGCGCCTCGTGGACGGCGTCCGCGACGAGGCCGTCTACGCCAACGTGCTGTCGCCGCGCTGGATGGACGTCCTGGCCGACGGCCGCGTCTCGCCGGTGGACGACGACCGACAGCTCCTGCGGGAGCTCGCGGGCTACTACCGCTGCCTGCTCGTGCCCATGGTGGACTTCGCGGCCCCGCAGGCCAGGATCCCGGCGGACAGGGCGCAGGCGGACCAGCTGCTCGACGGCGTGATCGCCGCCCTCGCCGGCAGCGAGGCCGTGGGCCTCAACATCCGGATTTCTCCGTCGCGCGCCCAGCCGGAGCGCGCGGCTTATTTCCTGTCGCGGCTGCGTCAGCGGCTGCACGATCAAAAGCGGCGGCTCTGGATCACCTTGGACGGTCCGGAGCGCGCCGCCCCCTGGCTGAAGGAGGCCGACGGCGTGCTTCGTCCGGTGCGCGAGCTCGTGCCCGGAGCCTCCCTGCTGGAGCCGAGAGGTTGACCATGCGAACGATGTTGCTCGTGGCGCCGCTGCTGTTGGCCGTGGTCGTCTCCGCGCACGCCGCCACCTCCTATTACCAAGAAGGCCTCAAGCTCATGCAGGCCGAGCGCTATGACGAGGCCGTGGTCGCCTTCGAGAAGGAGAACGCCGAGAACCCCGGCTCGGCCGAGGTGCTGATGAACCTCGGCTGGTCGTACTGGAAGGTCAATCGCATCGACGACGCCTGGCGCGTCTTCGATCTCCTGGCCCGGCTCGACCCCAAGAACGCGGGGTACCTGCGCATGCTGGCCGAGACCGAGATCAGCCGCAAGGAGTATCCGCACGCCTTGGAGCACGCCCAGCAGTCTCTGCGGCTCCTGCCGGGCGACAAGGACAGCTCGATCGTGCTCTCCTCGGCCCTCATCGGCTTGCAGCGCCACCAAGAGGCCGATCGCATCCTGCGCGATCTCGTGGAGCGCTATCCCGACAGCGCCGCCGTCCAGTTCCACATGGCCGACAACCTCGCCGCGATGGGACGCCTCGAGGAGTCGCTGCAGCACTTCGACATCACGATGCGCTTGGCGCCCGACAATCACGATTTCCGCCGCGCGCGCGCCAACGTCCTCTACGCCCTGGGCAACCACGGCGCCGCCGTCGCCGAGTGGAAGGCGCTGGCCGACCTCAATCCGCCGGACCAGAAGTCGATCATCAACCTCGGCTGGGCCGCCTGGCAGGACAAGGCCCTCGAAGAGGCCTACAAGTACGGGATGTGGCTGCTCAAGCTCGACCCGGAGAATCCCACCTACCTCAAGTTCGTCGGCAGCGTTCAGCTCGAGCGCGGTCAGCCGCCGGACGCACTGCGCCTGGCGCAGCACGCCCTCGACATCCTTGGCGAGGACAAGGACGCCGCGCTGATCAAGGCGAAGGCGCTCTTCAACCTGCACCGCGACCGCGAGGCCATGGCCGTGCTGCGCGACCTGATCACGCGCTACCCGCAGGACCAGCGCATCGTGTTCTCGATGGCCGATTTCCTGGAGGGCATGGGCCGCTATCAGGAGTCGCTGACCCTCTTCAACCGGCTCATCAAGCAGTATCCGGATAATCTTGTTTATCAATACCGCCGCGCTGGGCTGATGTACGCGATGGAGGACTTCGACGCCGCGGTGGCCGAGTGGAAGGGCATCATCAAGCGCTACCCGGCCGAGGTGAAGGCGCTGCAGTACTTGGCCGATGACGCCATCAGCCGCGACTCCTGGGACGAGGCGCTGCTGTACGTGCAGGAGGAGGCCGGCCGCCAGCCGCTGGACGCCGATACGTGGCTGCGCCTGGCCACGATCTACCAGCAGCTCAAGTCCTACCCGCTGGCGGTCTCCGCCGCGGACAAGGCCTCCAAGCTCAGCCCGGACAACCAGGACGCGCTCTACCTGAAGGCGGACGCCTACGTGCAGATGAACGACCTCAAGGGCGCCGAGAAGGTCTACTACGAGCTGCTGCAGAAGAATCCCAACAACTACCGCACGCTCGAGGCGCTGGAGCACGTCTCCGAGGCCGAGAACGACTACGACCGCGCGATCAAGCTCGTGGAGACCGAGCGCAAGGTGGCTTTCTCGGACAGCAGCTCCTCGCCTTACCTCGACATCTACGAGGCCCGCCTGCTCGCCGACGAGGGCCACATCGAACGCGCCATGCGCGTGCTGACGAAGAAGGCCACGCACCAGCGGATCTCGATTCCCGTCCTGCTTTACCGCGGCGTCTCGCGCGTCAAGCGCGGCGAGCCGCGCGCCGTGCCGAAGCTCGAGTTTGACGTGCAGATGCGCGCCCTGGAGAAAGCCGGCTACCATCCGATCACCGTGGCCCAGCTCGCGGCGTATTGGGACGGCAAGGGCTCGCTGCCCGAGAAGCCGATCCTCATCACCTTCGACGACGCTCGCGCGGAGACGGTCGACAACGCCGATCCGGTGCTGAAGGCCCATCACTTGCAAGCCACGGCCTTCGACCACTTCGAGGGCGGCTTCGGCCGCAGCCGCTTCTACCCGCAGCCGGACCAGCTCAAGGAGTGGGCCGGCACCGGCCGCTGGGAGATCCAGACCCACAGCGAGCAGGCGCACGACATGGTCGCCGTCGACCGCGCCGGCACCAAGGGCCATTATCTCTCCAACCGGCTCTGGCTGCCGCAGAAGAACCGCCTCGAGACGGAGGCGGAGTTCAACGCCCGGGTGGACGCCGACTTCAAGGTCGCGCACCAGAACATGCAGGCGCTGCTGCCCGAAACGAAGATGCTCGCCTACGGCTTCCCGTTCGGCGACATGGGGCAGACCGACTTCAGCAACGCGCCGGAGGCGCCCCTGCTCAACTGGCAGGCCGCGCACCGCTACTTCAAGTTCACCTTCACCGAGGACCCGCACGGCTTCAATCGCGTGCCGACCCGCGTCACCGACCTGCACCGCTACGAGGTCAAGCGCGATATGTCCGAGCGCGACCTGATGCAGCACTTGGTCATGGACGAGCCCTACATCAAGGCGAGGATGCAGGAGGCCGACTTCTGGGTCCGCACGGACCAGCCGGGCCGCGCGCTGTCGATCTACGCCTCGCTGCGCAACGACTACCACGTGGACGAGGCCGGACTCTACGGAGCCGAGGCGCGCGCCTTCGACATGTTCGGCAACGGCTACCACGCCCGCCAGGAGTGGAGCGACGCCCTGGACCGCGATCCGAGCGAGCAGCGCTACCGGGACTTTTCCTCCTATTCGCAGGCCAAGGACGAGCCCAACGTGGGCAGCACGGGCCGCTACTTCTCCGATCCCTTCACGCGCAACACGACCGTGGACCTGCTGGCCAGCGCTCCCGTCAAGGCGGCGCGCGTGCAGGGCTTCGTCGGGCGCTCCGTCTTCGACGCCGTCCCCGGCACGGTCAACGGCCAGAGCGCCGAAGCCAACGAGTACGGCGGCAATCTGCGCTGGTTCCTGATGCCGCGCGTGCGGCTCGACGCCGACTTCACCCGGCGCGACTTCACTTCCGGCGTCTCGCGCCGGACCAACAACGCCAATGGGCAGGTGACCTTCCCGTTCTTCGCGCCGTTTCGCCTCGGCGTCGGCGCCGGGATCAGCGACGTCGTGACGACCCAGGCCATCGGACAGGGCCTTTTCTTCCGCGCCTACCGCGCCCTGGCCGACTGGGACATGGCGATGAACACGACGCTGTCGCTGAACTACGAGAAGGACCGCTATAGCGACTCCAACACCGGCCAAGTCGGCTCGGCGCTGCTGTCGCGGAAGTTCGGCACGTACTGGACCCTGGGCTACAACTTCACCTACCTGGCCACCGATCGCACCGTGGTCGAGTACTACAGCCCGCGGCGCGCGTCGCTGAACACCGGCTTGGTGACGTTCGGCAACCGCTTCGGGCCCATGGACGAGCGGCGCAACATCAACCGCGGCACGGGCTCGATCACGTACTCGGCGGGCTACGGCGTCCAGGACGGGGCGCAGCGCGTCATCCAGGGCGTGAAGGGCACCGTCGGCTACCGCGTGGTGGGCGACTTGAGCCTCAACTTCTCGGCCGCGTATTCCCAGTCGCCGGCCTACGTCAGCCGCACGCTCTTCGCCGGGCTCGGCCTGGACCTGTGATGCGCCCGTGGCTGGTCGCGGCGGGCCTGCTCGCCGGCCGATCGGCCGCGGCCTCGGCGACGACGCCGGTCAGCGCCTGGGTGGCGCCTTTCGACGCCTACTCGAGCGAAGGCTGGGGCTGCTTCGACGAGATCAATCCGTTCGCCTTCGCCTTCGGGCGCGACCGCGCGATCTTCACGGCCTATCCGGAGCTGCTGGCCCGCGCGGCCAAGGACAAGCCCGCCGGAGCCGCGCTGATCCCGGTCCTCGTCAACGACGTCTGGGACGAGCGCGGCGCGACGGTGACCACGCTCAAGAGCGCGGCCCTGCTCGACTACTGGCTGGCGGACCCGGCGCGCCTGGAGAGCCACGCGCGCGCCCTCATCGCCGCCGC